>CP070648.1:3963939-3978654 GCA_020354555.1 Armatimonadota bacterium
CGCCCACAGCCACGGGATGATCTCGGCGGAGCGCACGTTGGCGATCTTCAGGCCGAGCGGGAACGGCATGCCCATGACGAGCCCGATTGGGAGCAAAAGCCCGGCTGCGACGGCGACCCGCGCCGCCGGCTCGAGCCCGATCAGGCGCGCGAGCAGCGCCGGCAGCGGCAGGATGTAGAACAACAGCAGGACGACGAGAAGGCCCGCAGCCGCCGCGGCGGCGCGGGCGGCATGCTCCGGCGCCCAGCGGGCGGTGAGCGAAGCGCCAATGCCGCCGAAGACGAGCAAGGAGAACAGAATCACGGACAGCGCGTAGATCGGGTGCCCGAGGAAGAGTATGAACCGCTGAATGAGCGGAATCTCGACCAGCATGAACCCCAGGCCGAGGCACGAGAAGTAGATGAGCAGCGCCGCCGCGGTCGGCGGCGTGTGCCCGAGCCTGCCCGCGAACGACATCGGGGCGATGATGAAGAGCACGACCAGCACCGCGACGACGACGAGCAACTGCGCGAGCAGGGCGATGGGGCCGGTCTCGCCGAAGCGGCCGAAGAGATGCGCGATGCTGAAGAAATCGCGCAGCCGCACCGTGCTGAAGAAGAACGGGCAGTCGTCGGTGGGCGCCGAGAGGTCCTCGTCCATGGAGTGGAGCAGGCGCTCCAGATCGGCGGTTTCGATCAGGGCGGCGATCTCGTCGTCTCCGCGCACGCCGGGCGCATAGGGAATCAGGAAGCGCAGGCGCCGCGCGGCATCGGTGACGGCGCGCACTTGATCGGCGGTGAGCGGTTCGCGACTCGCGACCACGGTGGCGACGGCGTTGGGGTCATCGGACGCCGCGACGACGATCACGCGCGCGCTCGCCGCCCCGGCGCCGCTGGATTCAAGCGCCTGGCGGGTGAGCACCACAAGGCGCGGCAGCTCGTGACGCCAGCGCGAGAAAGTCATGATGCCGTTGGGCGCGAGATGCGCGAGATACGACTGGAAGGCCTGAAGCGTGTAGAGGTTGCTCTCCGTCAGCACGAGGGCGCCGGACGCGCTGGCGGCGAAGGTGTCAACCAGCGACGCCTGAATCACGGCGTAGCGCTGCTCTGAGCGCCGGACGTAATGCCGCGCGTCGTCAATCACGAGGTCAACGTCGGGGCGGCGGTAGATGTCGCCGGCGTAGGCGGCGAACTTGCCGAGCACCGGCGCGACCACGGCGCGATTCACCTCCACCGCGGTGACCGGGTGATTGCCGAACACGAGCGACGCGAGCGCGTCGCGGCCGCCGCCGGAGCCGATGATGAGCGACGGCCCGCGTGGGGCGCCGTAGTAGCCGACGGCGGTCACGTCGTAGCGCAAGTAGTCGGCATGGGTGAGATTCCCGTCGAACGGCGCGATCGGGCTGCCCACGAAGCCGTCTATCGTGATCACGTATTCCCGGTCGGCCGGCGCGGGGCCGTCATACGCCTCGCTGAGCCCCCAGCCGCTGGGGCGGGCGGGGTTGAGCAGCCCGCGGACGTCCACGCGCGAGATGGCGTTCCATTGCTTCCACAGCAGGGGCGGCTGGCGCTGGCCCTTGACGTAGCGCACCTGGAGCACGTCGGCTTGCAGGTTGAGCGCGAGGAGCGCAGCCGCCAGAACGAGCGCGACGGATGCGAGCGGCCGGTCGGCACGGGCGCCGCCGGACGCTGAGAACGCGATGCCGGCGCCGCAGGCGAGGACGCCGACGGCGAGCATCGCATCGGGCGCCGGCAGGATACTGAGCAGCGGGATCACAGCCACACACCCGAGTCCCGCGCCGATCAGATCGGCGGCGTAGACTCGGCTGACCTGCTCCGTGAAGTGGCGCAGCGCCAGCGCGACGCACATGCCGGAAAACAGGAACGGCAGCGCGCAGGCAAGGTAGATCGCCAACAGGTTGGGCAGCGCGCGCCACCCGCGGCTGAAATCGAGGTTGAGGGAGAGAAGCACCGCCGTCGCGAGGAAGACACTGAGCGCCAGCAGCAGCGCCAGCCGCGGCAGCATGCGACCGGCCTCAATGCTCACGACGCGTCGGCTCAAGACATGGACGAATACGCCGCTGAGGCTGATGCCGAACAGGGCGATAGAAATCGAAAGAAAGGCGAAGTGGTAGTGAGCCAACACCGAGAACAGGCGCACCAGCACCAGTTCGATGGTCAGCGCGCAGAGGCTTACGAGCAGAATGCCGGCCAGCAGCGGCCAGCCGGCAGGCGGGCTTCGGTCGTGAGTGGGCGACGCGGCCCGCGGCTTCGCGCCTGAGGGGTGCGGAGTCCGGGACATTGTGGAGTAGTTTGCCGCGGCGGCTGGCGAGTCCTGCTCGAGCTTGGTCGGGCGGTCGCGACATGCACGGACTCGCCCGTCGGCGGCGCGACGTGAACGCGGCAAGCAGCGATGTTCATTCCGCACCGGCTGCCCGCAATCACTTGGTCGGAAGCGCGTCGTGCTCCCGCGTCAAGGCCGCCAACGCTTCGGGATCGACAAGCGGGTCGTTCGTTTCCTCGCGCCATTGCTCGAGCTGCCGGCGCAGGCGGTTCTCAACTGCGGCGTGCTCCGGCCTGCCGGCGAGGTTATGGAATTCGTTGGGGTCGTTATCGAGGTCGTAGAGTTCCACCGCGGACGGATGATGATAGGTGTCGTACACGCCGCGCATCATCGTGCCGTCCAGGTCCGGGTCGCGGGACGCCGCCCACGCGGCGCAGCCGTCAACGCCGAGCACGGGGTTGGGCCGGTCCGGCAGCAGGTTGAGAATGAGCTTGTGCCGCGCGTCGCGGATCGAGCGCCGGGGATAGAAGTTTCGCGGGCCGTGGGACGTGTACTCGGCGCACAGCGACTCGCGCCAGGGCACGTCCTTGCCCCGGAGCAGCGGCACGAGCGAGCGCCCGGCGATGGGCGCCGGCAATTCGATCCCCGCGCCATCCAGCACGGTGGGCAGGATATCCACGGTCGAAACGAGCGCACCGCTTGCGAGGCCCGCTTTCGCGCGGCCCGGCCAGCGGACGATCAGCGGGATGTGCAGCCCGGCCTCATAGCAGGTCGTCTTGGCGCGCGTGAAGGGTGGGCCGTGGTCGCCGAGGACGATGACGATCGTGTTCTCGCCGTGGCCCGCTTGCGCTAGCCGGTCGAGCAGCATCCCGACGCCGACATCGAACCGCGCCGCGCAGTTGTAGTAGCCCGCGACCTCCTCGCGAATCTGCGGCGTGTCGAGCCCGAGAAACGGGAACGGTTTGATGCCGTCAGAGGCGAACGGCTGCTGCGGAACCCCCTTCACTTGGTGCGCGAGCGGGCGGTGAGGGTCGAAGTAGTTCGCCATCAGGAAAAACGGGCCGGCGGATTGGCTCATGAAATCGCCGGCGCGCTCGGCGACGAGTCGGACGTCGCGCGTGTCGGCGACCTTGAGGCCGCCCTTCCAGTCAAACGGGAAGGCGCTGTCCGGCGCAACGTGAATCTTGCCGATGACGCCGGTGCGATAGCCCGCCTGCTCGAGCAGAGCGGGCAGCGTGCGCATGCCCTCGCGCATCGAGTAGCCGAGATGGGCGAGGCCGATCTGCCCGTTCTGGTGCGGGTAGAGGCCGGTGAAGATGCTGCTCCGCGACGGGCTGCACGAGGCATGCGTGACAAACGCGCGCTCGAAGCGCACCCCCTCGGCGGCGAGCCGGTCGAGGTTCGACGTGCGCGCAATCGAGTCACCATAGCAGCCGAGGTACGGGCCGAGGTCATCGGCGGTGATGAGCAGGATGTTGGGCCGCGGCGCGGATGCGGCGGCGAAGACGCGCTGGGATGTCAGCCCGGCGAGGCCGAGCAGCGCCGAGCGGCAGAATGTCCGGCGCGTGATCGGGGCAACGCGGCGTGCCCCGCCTTCTTCATCGAGCGGTCTGTGTTGGCCGGCCATGCGTCTGCCCTCCCGCGGCACGGCGTTCGCTCAGCGCAACGTGACCTCGATGATCTCGCCTTCGCGCACGGTGATTCCGGAAGCCAGTGAGACGGTGATCCGGCTGTCCTCAACGCTGAGCGAGGCCGGCACAGCAGCTCCGGCGGCCGTCACGGTGACCCGGACGGGACGCCGGTTCCGCGGCGCTGCGAAGATCATCGTCCTGACGCGCAGTTGGCCGCGGCGCATCTCGATCCGCTCGGTCTGCTGCCGGCGCGTCCTCTTCTGCGCGAACAGTCCCCAGCCCTCGGCGGCGGTGAAGAAGGAAACGTGATCCTCGGGCCGCCACTTTGGCTCGAACCCGATGACGCCCGCCGGCCCGTCATAGATGAACCCCTGGCAGGCGAGCAGCATGGACCACACGCTCATCGCGCGCGCATAGAACTTGCCGCACTCATCGTCGCCGAACGGGTTGCCGCTGTAGCCCCACGCCGCGCTGTCGGGCCCGGTGAGGCCCGTGCGCAGACGGCCGTCGTAGCGATCGGCGACCGCGCGCACAATCATGAATCCTTGGTTCAGCAAGTCGGACTGCATCATGGCCGCGGCGGCGGAATACTCGAATCCGGTCATGACTTCGTCGGCGTAGAACATCGTCTGCTGCGGGTCCGGGCGCCCGCCTGCGGGCCAGGTGATCATTTGCAGGCCGGCGTCGGAGTCGTCCACGAACTTGCGCGGCGCCTGCGCGATGCCGACGAAGTGCGGGCGGAAGTTGTGCTTGACGAGCGAGCGCAGCGCGGTGCGGACGCGCGCGGGCGGATAGAGCCACCCGAGGTCGAGCTGATGCGCCCACCACTGTCCCAACACCTGGTCTATGTGGCAGCCCGTCATGTAGTCCTTGCGCGGCTCCGCATCCGGAATCTGGATATAGTAGTCGCCGTTGAACAGCGTCTCATCCTGCCTGGCCGAGCCCGACTCGCGGATGCGTCGGTAGCGCGCCGCGGTGTCCGGCTCCTCCTGCAGCGCCGCCATCTTCTCAGCGGCGGCGAGGGCGGCGAGGTAGAGCGTGCCGAGCCACGACGAACTGCCGCCCAGAGCTTCGTCCAACGTGTTCCACTGCGCACCCGCGAGCACCCCGTCCTCGTCCGCGTCCCAGGTGGCGATCGTGTAGTCCATCGCCAGTTTGACCTTCGGCCAGTGGCGGCCGAGCCACCTGCGGTCCGGGCCGACGAGATGCTCGCGGTACGCGCCGAGGATGATGCCGCACTGTCCGTCGAACGCGGGGCCGAAGTTGGGTGCCTGGCGGTGCGGGATGCCGCCGTCCGGGGTCTGGAAGCGCAGCTCCTGCTCGCGCATGATGCGGCCGATCTCCGGGAACAGGCGCGCGTGCGCTTGCGCATAATGCCAGACGTGCGAGCAGTTGCCGAGGCAGCAACCCCCGGACGGGACGCAGCCTTCCCAGCCGCCGAAGTAACCGTCCTTGGTCCAGAAGCAGGTCTGGCTGCGCAGGATCGCGACCTGCGAACCGATGCGATCGAGCAGCCAGCGCGGCAGGTTCGAGGAGTAGAGCGTGTCGTGATACAGGCGCGTGAGCTGCGTCAGTTCCGGCAGGCGCGATGCCACCTCACGCGCGACATCCAGGGCGCCGCCCCACCAATTCGCGTACATGTTGCCGCGGCCGCCCCATTTCCGATTGCCGTGCGCCGCGTTGGGGAAATGCCAGGCCAGGACAAATGTCACGGTTCGCTTCTCGCCGGGCTTGAGCTTGAAGGGGACCGCAAGCGCCGCGTCCGTTGTTGCCCCGGGCGGGGACGGCCCGGCCTTCTTCGGGCCGTGGAGTTCGCCGTCATTGGCAAAGGCGGCGGCGAGCGCGTCGAGCTCGCGCCATGCGGCGGTCGCCGTCGCGGCTTCGCCGATGGCCGCGAGCGCCATGTCGCCGGACCCCGGCGCGTCGTCCTTCATGTCCGCGGACATGTGCAGGACAGTCGCGCCCTTGACGCGCGCGATCCGATTCATGTTCCCGCCGTAATCCCCGTGCGACCGGCCGTCAATCGCGCCCTTTCCCGTGAAGCCGACGGCGTTTTGCTGCGTCGCGAGGAAGCTCACCTCCGCCGTCTCGTCGCCGCGGTTCTCGGCGCTCAGGTTGTAGATCGCGCACGGGATGGCGGAATCACGGGCATTGAGGGGTATCAGCGGATTGAACGTCTCCAGACTCACGGAAACGGGCAGCTGCGGGTCTTTGAAGTCGTACCAGCCGAAGGGATACTCGCCGCGAAAGCTGAGGCTCTTCATCGCCGCGAACGGCCCCACCGGCGCGGTCTGCAGCGCGCGCACCATTGCCGGCGCTCCCGGCGATTTCGCACGCACCGCGAAGAAGCTGTGCGGGACCGATGCCTGCTCGTGGTTGTTGAAGATCTGCCACACCGTGCGCACCCCGCGGCCGTCCATCTGAATGCAGCCGCTGCCGATCCCGCCGACCGGCAGGCTGATCCCCGTGAGCTGCTCCCCGCGATAGACGCGCTGCCGCCCGCGCGAGAACAGATAGTCGTCCGACGAGAGCTGCCGCCTGTGTTTCGCGGCTTCTGCCTTGCGGCGCGCGGCGAGGGCGCGCTCCCGCTCGATTCGCGCCCGCTCGCGCTGCGCGAAAGTCCTTCTCAGCATCGCAGTTGCCTCGAGATCAATCCGGCCCGTCGCGGTGAAGTCGTCGAACGTCACGTGCCCCCAGCCGCCCGTGCGCCTGTCAACGATGCTGACGAACATCTTCACGCCGACGAATTCGTGGGCGTCCCAGACCACGCGGCGCATCAGTTCCGCCGACCTGCCGCTGGCTTTGAGAACTTCGGTACCATCCTCGGTGCACAGCGCGACGTAGGTATCGGGGTGCGCGCCGCCGCCGACGAGAAAGGAAATCGTGGGCTCGGTGAGGACGAACACGGGCGACTCGATCACGCCGATCATGGTGTCGTTGAACCCGCCGTCGGCCAGCTCCACCGTGCTCAGGAAGTACCTGCCCTGGTGGTTGAGTTTGACCTCGGGCGTGTTGCGGCACATCTCGCGGTCGCAGATGAGCCGGTCGAACTTCCCGGCGACGACCGCCCAGCCCTGCAAGTCCCCGGTCTCGAAATCGAACCTGACCTCATCGCCCGCCGCTCTCGATGTTGCCAGAAGCACGGGCAGTACCAGGCACACGAGGCCGAGAAAGCAGAATGAATGCGGCATGAGCATCCCCTCCGGGAATGGCCGTTATGTGAGCACGGTATGCGAGAAGCGAGTGTGACGTGCAACCGTGCACCGATCGGATATGCACTTCCACCGAGGCGCCGTCCAGGCCTGCGCGCCTCCGCGTCGCGCGGCGCCGACGGCTAGCCTGCGTTATTCATGCCTGTCGCGGGTCGGTCGTTGCGTGCGCCACAGTCGCTGCTCGCGGATCATTCATGACGCTTGTGCGCCCACCGGAGGCGGGTGAGCCTCAGGCGCAGCCCAGGCGGCCAGTCGGTCCGAAACCTGCGCTCGTCATGAATGATCCGGGCTAGTCCGCGATGTGCTTCGTCGCTTGGGCGAGGTCCATGCCGCGCACGTTGAGCAGGCTTGGGATCTGCGACACGAGCGCCAGCGCGAGTATCCCGAATACCGCAATCAAGTACGTCCGCAGGTAGATGACCGGCTCCAGTGACATGGATTCGGTCTGCGCCGAGGTGATGAGGTACACGTCGAGCCAGCGGCCCAAGGGCACCCCGACCGCCGCGCCCGCGGCGGCCACCGCGAGGTTCTCCACACTCGTGAACCAGGCGATCTGGCGCAGGCCGAAACCGAGCGTGCGCAGCGTCGCCAGCTCGCGCACGCGCTCCAAGACGTTGATGCTGACCGCCGTGAAGACCGCCGCGAAGGCAAGCCCGACGCCGAAGAAGGCGAGGATGCCCATGAACACTCTGTTGAAGCGCATCAGCTCCTGAATCTCGTCGTAGGTCTGCCCGCGATCGTGCACCGCCGCGACCGCCGGGATCCGATCGAGCCGCCGCTTGATCCATTCCAAACGCTCCGGCGCGCCGCGGATGAGCACACCGCTCGCCGCGCCCAGTGGCTTGCCGAGCCGGTCGGCGAAGAGGCGCTGCACGTCGTCCATGCGCATGTACGCCGTCGAGCCGATGGGCTGCGTAATCGCCGGCCCGACGCGCGCCATGCGGACGATCCCGAACTCGCGGCGATTCTGCACGTAGCTCAGCCTGATCCAATCGCCTTCGCGCACGCCGAACTTATTGCGCAGCATCGCGCCCAGCAGCACTTCGCCCGGTTCGGGCACGACGCGCCGCCCGGAGGCATCGGTGAGCCGCCGCAACTGCCCGCCCGGGGGAAGTCCCTCGAGGATCGTCGCGTGGGTCACATCGCCGCGTTCGAGGTCAACCGCGACCCCCAGCGTCGGCTCGACGCGCCACACGCCCGGCCACCCTTCGATCTGAGACACGACGCGCCCCGGCTGTTCGATGGCAAATCCCGCGGACACGTCGTAGCGCTCGATTTCCTGGAAGAAGGTCGCGATGGCGTCTTCCACGCTGTCGAGCAGGGCGAGGGAGAGGACGACCATGGCGACGCCAAGGGCGATGCCGAGGATGGTATAGACCGCGCGGCGTGGTCGTCGCACCAGGTTGCGCACGGGCAGCTTGAGGCTCGGCGGCAGGCCCCGGCCGAGCCAGCGCACGCCGCGCGGCAGGAACCCGGTCATCATCGCCTCCTGAGACATCGCCCGCGCCGGAGGCAGCCGGGCCGCCTTGCGCGCGGGCGACAGCGCGCCGATGAGGCCCGCGCCGGCCGCGATGAGCATGGCAGCGACCGCGAGGTCCGGCCTGCCCTCAAAGAACATGTATGGGATGTTGATGAAGTACACGTACATCCGGGTGACGGACCAGGCGAAGATATATCCCAGGCCTATGCCGAGAACGCCGCCGATGAGGGCCGGCGCCAGGGCGATCCACAGGTAGTGCACGAGCACGGCGCGCTGGCCGAAGCCGCTCGCTCGCAGCACCCCGATCTGCGGCCGCTGCGCCTGCACAATGCGCGCCAGCAGGGTGTAGTTCGTCAGCACCGTCGCGGTGAGGAAGAGCAGCGGAAAGATGATCGCCATCTGGCGGTAGCCCTCGAGGTCGGCCATGAGCAACTTGTTGCTGGGCTGCTCGTCGCGGGTGTCAGGCTTCTCGCCGCCGTAGCGATCGGTGATCGTCCGGATGCGCCGCGCCACCGCCTCCCGCTGCCCCGGCTCCGTAGTGACGCAGATCTCGTTGATCGCCCCCGCCATGTCGAACAGCGTTTCCGCCTGCCGCTCCGGGACGAACATGACGCCGAAGGTGTTGGGCGTCGGCATCAGATACTGCTTGCTCTGAATCGCGTAGATGTACTCGGCGCTCTGCACCAGCCCGACGATGCGGAAGCGGATCTCCTCGCCGCGGATCGTGGGGTAGATGAACTCGCCGACGCGGTAGTTGTGCGCCTTGGCGAAGCTGATTTCGAGCAGCGCCTCGCGGCGGCTCTGCGGCGAGAGATAGCGGCCTTTGACCACGCGCACGCGGTTGATCTCGGGCTGGTGTTCCGCCGGCACCGAGATCATGCGCCCCAGCACCTGGCGCACCGGGCGGTCGCGCAGGGACACCCTCACCTCTTCGACGATGCGGCCCATGGCGACCCGCACGCCGGGCACTCGCCCAACGCGGCGCGCCAGGCGGTCCGGCGCGGCCGCCATGCGCACCCACACGTCGCCGAACGCCAACTCGCGATAGGTGAGCGCGTACGAGCGGCCCAGGTTGCTGTAAGAAACGAGCGATCCCTGGAAGAACGCGATGCCGAGCATGACCGTCGCGGCGACCGCGATGAATTGCCATCGCGAGCGAGTCAGCTCTCTGATGACCTTGGTATTGAGGCGAGACATATTCGGGAAGACGGCGACTGACATTCGGGCGCGTTCGAGGAGCGCGCCTTGCTCGCCGGCGCTACTCTTCGCGCGCGGTTACACGCTGGCCGTCGCGGAGCCCCTCTCCGCCCGCGACGACGACCTGATCGCCTTCGCGCAGCCCGGAGGTGATCTCCGCATCTCGAAACGTCGTGTACCCGACCGCGACCTTCTGACGGCGAACCACGCTGCTCCGCACGACCATGACATAGGTCGTCTCGGCCTCCTCGATGAGGGCATCGGTCGGCGCGAGCAGCACGTCGCGGGCGAGGGTGGTGTCGGCGGAGACGTCAACCTCCATGCCGGGGCGAAGAAGCTCCGTCGGCTCGTCGAGCACGACCTTACTGCGGACGATCTTGGCGCGCACTTGCTCGAGGCCGCGCGGGATGGCCAGGGGAGCGACCTCCACCACGGCGCCGGGGAGCGGCCTGGCCAACGCTTCGGCGGCGACCTCCACCTTCTGGCCCACGTGCACCAGCGACAGATCCTCCTCGTCCACCTCCGCGGCAATCCAGAGGTTGTCTGTGTCCGTGATGAGGAACAGCGGCGTCTGCGGGCTGGCGAGATCGCCGACATCGAGATAGCGTCGCCCGACGCGGCCTGAGATCGGCGCGAGCACATCGGTCTCGGCGAGGGGGCTCGACGCGACAGCGACCGCCGCGCGGGCCTGCTCGACGCGGGCCTCGGCTGCGGTGAGACTCCGTTCGAGCACGGTGACCTGCCCCGCGGCCGCGCGCGCCTCTCGCTCCGTCGCTTGAGCGGCGCTCAGTTCGGCCTCGGCGGCGGCGATCTGCTCGGGGCGCGCGCCTTCCTGGAGCAGCGCCAACTCTTGGCGCGCCGCGCGCAGCGCGGCTTGCGCACCTGCCAGCCGCGCCTGCGCCGCATCGAGGTTTGCGCGGGAGACCGCGCCTTTGGCGAAGAGATCTCTCATGCGCTCGTAGTCCGCAGCTGCGAGTTTCGCCTCCGCCTCGGCGGCGGCGACCGCCTGGCGCGCGCTCTCGATTTCCTGCGTGCGAGATCCGGCGCGCAGATCCTGCAGGCGCGCGCGGGCCGCCAGCTCCGCGGCCTGGGCGCGCTGGATGCGGGCGCGGCTTGCCGCGCGCTCCTGGGCGAGCGCCGCATGTGCGCCGGCGACTTCGGCCTCTGCCATGCGCAGCGCCGCCTCGCGCTCGCGCAGCATCGCGCGCTGCTCGTTCGCGTCGAGGCGGGCCAGGAGCTGCCCGCGTGTCACGGTAGCCCCTTCGTCCGCGAGCAGCGTCTCGATCCTGCCGACGATCTTCGGCGCGACGGCCGCCTGCATCGCCTCCACTACTCCCGTGGCCGCCAGCGTGTCAACCAGATCGGCGCGGCGAGCCGCGACCACGGTAACGGTCGGCGGCGCAAGGGCTCGCCATAGGATGACGGCGACGAGCACCATTGCCACGACGACCCCGATGACCAAGCGAAGTCTTCTTTTCATTCCTTTGCCTGCCGGCGCATGCGAGCCGCCCGCAATGTGGGCGAACTGCTTTCGCAGGGGGGAATGGTCACCCGATGCATGTTACCCGATTGCGGGGTGTTTCGGCGCGGTAATTGGTTCGTCCTCTTACTGGGATGCCGTGTCGTGCGACGCAGAACGACCACGAGAGACACGGCGGCGCAGACTGCGAATCCGCGCGGAGAGCGACAGGATGCAATCCCGCGTACGGCGCGCAGGCCTGCCTGCGCCGGACGAGCCTGTCGCACCATCGCGCAGGCCTAATCCTCGCGCGCCAGCTCCGGCCACTCGTCCGCCGGGCGGCCGATGTGCCGCCGGAAGTCTCGCAGTTGGCGGTCGAACTGGTGGCTTTCCAGGTCATCGGCGGTGACGCCGAGCCAATTCTCCCACCAGCGATTCGCGGCATTCGCGCCCCGCGCGCGCCCGACATGATACGCGAGCATGGCTACGATGACGGCGATCACATACCCGCCGTAGGTCAGGATATCGCCGAGCCCTTGCTGCATTACGGCCTCCCCGCCCGCGTGATCTCCAGCACCGCCGCGCCGCTGATCTCGTCGCGTTTGAGGCGGCGCAGCGCTTCGTTGGCCTGCTCCAGGGGAAACGGCTGGGTATGCGTGCGCAAGGGTATCTCCGCCGCGAGCCGCATCAGCGCCTCGCCGTCCTCGCGCGTATTGGCAGTCACGCTGCGCAGGTTGCGCTCGCGGAACAGGTGCCGGTCGTAATCGAGCGGGGGAATCTGAGTCATGTATATCCCGGCGACGGCGAGCGTGCCGCCTTTGTCGAGCGCGTCGAGGATCGGCGGCACGAGTTCTCCGGCGGGCGCGAAGCATATCGCGCTGTGCAGCTTGTGCGGCGGGACCGCGCCGGACGCGCCGACCCACGTCGCGCCCATCTCTCGCGCCAGCGCGCGGTGGCGCTCCTCGCGGCTGACGACGTACACCTCGCAGCCCCAGTGCAGCGCGATCTGGATGACGATGTGCGCGGAGGCGCCGAAGCCGTAGAGGCCGAGCCGCTGGCCCGGCTTCACCTCGCTGCGGCGCAGGGCGCGATACCCGATAATCCCCGCGCACAGCAGCGGCGCGAGGGTCGCCGCCGGGAGTTCCTCGGGCAGCGCATACGCGAAATCCTCGTGCGCTAGAGTGTACTCGGCGTACCCGCCATCTTCGTCATAGCCCGTAAACCGAGGCTCATCACAGAGGTTCTCGTCGCCGCGCCGGCAGTACGCGCACGTGCCGTCGGTCTGATGCAGCCACGCCGCGCCGACGCGGTCGCCAGGCTTGAAGCGCGTCGCCCCATGCCCGAGCGCCTCCACGCGCCCCACGATTTCGTGGCCTGGAATGATGGGCTGTTTGTGCGGCGGCAGCTCGCCTTCGACGACATGCAGGTCGGTGCGGCAGACCCCGCAGACTTCCACGCGAACGAGGATCTCCTTCGCGCGCGGCTCCGGCGTCGGGATGTCGCGCAGCGCCAGCGGCGTGGTCGCGATATCGCCGGGCTGATCCAGAATCATCGCCTTCATTACTGCACCTCGGGGATGGAGCGCGCGCCGCGGTGCCTTGTGCCGGGCGTCCTGGCGTTGGGACTCCCGCGACGTGCGGCGAGAGATGCCTGTCAGCTTGCTGTGGTCTGCTGCGCCTGAGCCCGGACTACATAGGTCCCCGCGATCTTATCGTGCCACGCCTGCTTGTCGGGGTCGAACGCGATCCACAGGTATCCCAGGCACAGGACGAACGCCGACAGCAGAGAGCCTATCCACCGGATGAAGGCGATGAGGTAATCCACCTTCGTGCCGTCGGTCCTGATGACCCTGATGCTGAGGGCCATCATGCCCACCGTCTGGCCGTAGGCGCCGATGAGCAGCACGGAGTACGCTATTCCCGCCAGTATGCTGATGGCGCCGGCGGTCCGCGGCGCGCCGAGGACGGCGAGCACAGCGCCGATTACGACGCTGCCGACCGCACCGATGATCCCATCAATGAAGGAGGCGAGGAAGCGGGTCCAGAAGCCGACTTTCTCGGCGGGCACGACGAAGGTCTGCGGCGCGCCTAGGGGCGGCGCGGGCTGCGGCGGCATTTGAGCCCCGGGAGATTGGGCTTGGGTCGGCTGTCCCTGGGGCTGCTCGCCTTGCTCCGCGATCCGCGCGCACTTCGGGCATTCCTTGTCGAAGGGCTGAAGCTGATACCCGCACGTCGGACATACCTTGTCAGCCATGTCTGGCCTCCTTTTCCTGGAGAGGTGCCGGTACTGGTGTCAGCGTGCGGAGGCTCGGGCCACCGCATCCGCAAGATCCCTAGCGTCTGTGCCTTTCCGCCGATGCTTACCTTAACCGCCGGGCGAGGGAATCCTCCCGGGATGGCTTGCAGGGAAACCCGATGCGGATCGCTCCGCAGCGCTTGGACGGACTTTCTGCCCTACCTCTTCGCGCGGTAGATATGCACCGCGAGGCCCGTGAATGTGTCGTGAAATGAACCGCCTGTGACCGCCACCGTGCGGTCCTCGCCGAGGACCTCGATGTCGCCGTCGGGGAGCGCCACGCCGCGGAATGCCACACCAGCGGGGTCTATGCTCGAATTGGCAGCGAGGATGTAGCGGTAGCCCCCGGCATCGCGCACGGACACTTCAACACCGACATCTATCGAGAAGCCCAGCTCGTCGTACGCCAACTCCAGCTCGACCGGCGCTTCGTCCGCCACGAGGACATCGTGCAGATCCGCCAGCTCGCGGATGGTGCGCACGATCCCGCGCCAGCAATCACTCCCCTCATCGAGCGTGTGCGTCCCCCAGTAGATGATGCCGTTGCAGCGGTGAATCACCGACTGCCACGCCATGTAGCGCGTCATCTCGTATGTCGGATAGACCACCGAGGACTTGATCTTCGTCTCCGCGTCGAGGTCCGCCCACGCGAAGCCCTGCAGCACCATCCACACCGGCCGGTCCGGCCCCGCGACCGCGCGCATCTTGTCCACGTACTCGCCGACGCACGACGGCGTCTGGTTGCGCAGGTCCCCGTGGCGGCCGTCGGCGATCAGGCCGTAGATGTGCAGGATATCCGGCGGCACGATGGGGTAGATGTCCACCGACACCGCGTCGGTGCAGGCGTTGTATTTCCGCAGCGTTTCGACCGTATTGCGCGGAGCGTGGTTCAGGGTGACCGGATGGTTGGGATCGAGTTCCTTGATCAACCGGTAGCCGAGGGCAAGGCCATCCGGCAGCGCGCGAGCCGCGCCGGGGTCCTTCCACGTCCACGCGGGCTCGTCCATGCTCTCGTACATCAGCAGCGCGGGGTGATCCTTCGCGCCGGCGACGACCTCGCGAATGCGTCCCTCGCGGGCCTCGCGGTCGGCGGACAGATCGAGGCTCCCGCCGAGCGGAATCCAGCAGTACACGCCGGCCCGCGCGGCGGCGTAGAGCTGGGCGACATCGAAGCCGGCC
>CP070648.1:3978754-3987222 GCA_020354555.1 Armatimonadota bacterium
CATTCGCTCGCTGCGCCCGAATATCCGCACCTTCGCCGGGAACGGCGTCATCGGCATCTTCGAGCAGGGCTGCTACAACACCACCGGCGGGTCGTTCGCCGAGTTGAAGGCGTACCTCATGGCGCGCTTCCTGTGGAACCAGGACTACGATTACGAGACCGCGCTGACGGAGTATCTCGAGGGCGTCTATGGACCGGCTGCGCCCGCCGTCCGCCGCTACGTGGATCTGTTGACCGGCAATGCGGCCGAGAAGAACCTGCACGCGCACATCTTCGACCGCACCGACATGCCCTATCTCGAGCCGGAAATCATAGACCAAGCCGACGAGATCCTCGATGAGGCGGAACGCCTGGCGGCGGGCAACGAGCAGGCGCTGCACCAGGTGCGTCTGGTGCGCCGGCAGACAATGTACGTACGGCTCAACCGCGCGGGCAAGTCGGAGTGGTCGTTCGTTGGTGACACGTATGCGCCCGGACCGTCCCCCGTGCCACCGGGGATGCTGGATGAGTTCGTCGAGCTGAGCAAGAGCATCGGTGTTACGGGTATTGCTGAACGCGGGGGCTGGGACTCATTCGTCGCGTCACATCGCACCGGCGCCGCGCCGCTGCCGGTGGTGACCATCGGCAACGACGCGCTGGCCCTGCGCTTCGTGCCCGCCCTCGGCGGGCGGCTGGTGAGCATGGTGGATAACGAGACCGGCCTAGAACTCATGGCCCCGCCCGACCTGCGCGTGGATGCGTACCCCGCTTCCGGCGGATACTACGACGGCATCGGCACGAGCACGATGGAGCCGGGCGAGCAGGGCGCCTACGAAGCCGAGAGAAGCGTGACCGCGTCAGGCGAGCAGGTGACGCTGACGCGCGACCTCGGCAACGGCCTGCGGCTGGAGCGCACCATACTGGTGGCGCCGGGCGACGAGCGCAGCGTCATGGTGACCAGCCGCCTCGTCAACGCGGGGTCCGCCCCGCAGCGGGCCGTGCTTCAGGTGCACCCAGAAGTCCGCGTCGGCGAGTTCGAGGACTGCCGTCTGGTCGCGACGCTGGCGGACGGCGCGCGGATTGACGATCCCTTCACCGATCACCCCGAGGGCCGGTGGTGGTCTCACGACCTGTCCGGCGATAAGCTCCCCGACGGCGCGTGGCGACTGGTCAACGACAAGCTCGGCGTGGAGCTGGGGATCCGGTTCAACGCGGACGAGGTCGCGCGCGTACTGGCGGAGCCGTGCGGCGACTGCCGCGAGGTGGAACTGACGCTGTTCAGCGCAGAGCGCGAGCTTGCCCCGGGGGAGGCGATCAGCATTAAGCACAGGTGGTACGTGCGGGACAGGTAACCGCTGAGCGCGCCGGAGCGGACGTGTCCGCCTTGGACGGACCGCGTAGATCGCAACATTGGGTCTGGCGTAGGTGCAGGCCGGAGAGGGGGTGGACGACGGCGAGAGCCGCCCGGATCTGAATCCGGCGCGACCATGAGGAGCACGAGCAATGCCTCTCATCATCTTCGAAGGGCCTGACATGGATGCGGACAAGAAGCGTGAGTTGGTGCGTTCGTTTTCAGACGCCACCGAGCGCGTGACCGGGATAAGTAGGGAGCATGTCACGGTCGTGATTCATCCGAACGACCGGGATAACGTCGGTGTCGGGGGAGAACTCCTTTCCGACCGGATGGCGCGGGAATCGGGATAGGAGCCCGATACCGTCGTCGAATCCTGCGCTGGAGGCGATCGAGGTGTCCAGGAAAGATACCCGCCGCGGAAGTCTCTTCGCGTTTGCGGCGAAGGTCGTGCTCGTCGCGATCGTCGCTGCCGTCGCCGTCTATCTGCTCCTGCTCGTTGAGTTGCAGCGCGCGCGCGACGCGCGGTTGGAGAAGCTCTACGCGGCGGGCGTGCCGCGGAGGTGGGAGGACGTCGCCCCGCCGCCCGTGCCGGACGAAGAGAACGCTGCAATCCTCTACCTCCAGGCGTTCGACACTCTCGAGCTCCCCCGTGATGACGATCTGCTCCTCAGCGATCTCTTGCGCCCCGACGTGCTTGATCAGCGCGGGGATCTTCGCGTACAGGCCCGGCAAATCCTGGCCCGCAACGCAGCGGCTCTGAGGCTGTTGAAGCAAGCTGCCGCGAAGCCGCGATGCCGGTTCCCGCTGGACTGGCACCTCGATCCCAATCAGGTGGTATTTCCTCAGTTTCGCGACCTGAGGGCGTGCGTGCGACTTCTGGCGGCAGACGCTGTGATCGCGGCTGAGCGAGGCGATGCCGACTATGCCGTTGCGTCGTGCCGGGCCGGCGTGAAGATGTCCGAGCACGTGTCGCGCGAACCGCTACTGATCGGCTTTCTCACGAGCGTCAGTGTACTCGCGACCGCCGTGCGCAGCTTCCCTTACGTGCTGGAACGGTCAAGTTTCGATGAGAGTACCTGTCGCGCGCTGTTCAAAGACCTTGCCGATATCGAGTGCGTCGATTCTCTCCAAAAAGCGATGGCTGTGAACGCATGCGAGGCGCTTTGGAGCTTTGAGGCGGCGCGCAATCAGCCCGGCAAGATACGAGAGTTATTCGGCGAGGCGTCGGGCATTGTTGATTCAACGTTCGGCCGCGCTCTGTTTAGTCTCTACCTCAGTCCAGGTAACCTGATGCGCCTCAGGGAGGAGTTCGACTATGCTGGCTTCCTTGAGGCTGCCCTCCATGCCACGGCCCAGCCATATCGCCTTGGATCTCATGCGCGACTCGACGCGGAAAGCAGAATCGAGCGCATGCCTCGCTACTTCCTGATTGCCCGGACGCTTGGGTTCGTGCCGACGTTCGCCGTCAGGAGTCGCGACGAAGCCTTGGCACGGCGTAACGCCATGCAGGTGGCGCTCGCGCTCGAAGCCTATCACACCAAGCACGGCGCGTACCCCGACTCGCTCGACGCGCTACGCAGCTACCCGGGGTGGGACTTGCCAAAGGACCCCTTCAGCGGCAAGCCATTTGCCTATCGGCGGAAAGGAGCGGGCTTCGTGCTCTATAGCTGGGGCGTGGATCTCGATGACGACGCCGGCCGGCCTTACGATTCACAAACCCGCGACGGCGACATGGTGTGGGAGTTCGAGAGGTGAGAACTCAGTGCGCTGACACTGGCTCATCGCGTGAAAGGCAGGGGGGCCTTGCGCGACAGTAACACGCATTCCAAACCGCCCGGTCGCGGCCCGATAATCCCGTTTGCGCTCAGGGTTGCGCTGGTCGTGATCGTCGTGGTTGTGGCGGTGTATCTGCTCCTGCTCGTGGAACTCCAGCGCGCGCTGAAGCCGCGACTGGAGCGGCTGCATGCGCTCGGCGTCCCGCAGACGTGGGCCGAGCTCGTCCCTCCGCCCATTCCCGACGACGAGAATGCGGCAATCCTGTACGAGCAGGCATTCGCCCAGCTTAATCTCCAACAAGGCCGCCAGGCCATCTGGGATTACGTCGCCGATCAGGGCCCGGGACGCGCGAGCCTGCGGGCGCAAGTCGAGTTTATCCTGACGAGCAATGAGGCCGCCCTCGACCTCGTGAAGGAAGGCGCCGCACGGCCCCGGTGTCGGTTCGCGCAGGACTGGGCTGAATCGCCTTATGCCCAGTGGAGCAACTCGCCCCATCTTCCAGCTCTCATGACTTTGAGGCAATCTGCGCGACTCCTCGCCGCCGAGAGTCTTCTGGCTGCCGACGGGGGTGATGCGGAACGCGCGTTCGACTCTCTCCGCGCCGGGCTGGGGCTGTCTGCGCACGCGTTGTCCCGACCTCCACTCATTGGATACGCCTCCGGCATCGCCTGCGAGGCGATCACGCTCAACGCTCTACCCGACGTGCTGGAGGGGATCGACCTGAGTGCCGACGACTGCCGGCTACTGTATGATGGCCTGGAGCGCTTGGATCTCGATGATACGTTCCGCGATGTCCTCATCGGTGATGCGTTTGAGGCCCTCTGGCTCTTCGAGGTAACCGATAACGAGCCCGCGAAGGCGCGAGAGATGCTCCTGGGGGAAATGCGAGTCTACGAGGTTCCTTCAGGCATGAAGATGCGCGCCTTCTCGTTTCGGTTGCGGCTTTACACAAGCAGCTTGACCAGACTTCCGCGACTCGGGGAGGAAATCGCGTACTGCGACGCCGCCGAACAGGCCTTCGCGCTTGCGAAGGCGGAGGGCCCGGAGGCCGTCGTCAAGTGGCAGGCCTTGCATGACAGGCTCAGTGCGACGCCGTCCTATCATCTCATTACGCGAGGGCACGCGCCCTCGGCACGGGTGGGCATGGCTCGGTACCGCGCAGTGACATTGCGCAATGCGATGCAAGTTGCCCTCGCCCTAGAGGCGTACCACACCGAGCACGGCGCGTACCCCGACTCGTTCGACGCGCTGCGCGATTACCCGGGGTGGCCGCTGCCGAAGGACCCGTACAGCGGCAAGGACTTTGCGTACAGCAGGAAGAGCGATGGCTGCGTCCTCTACAGTTGGAGCGAGGACCTCGATGACGACGGCGGCCGCGCGTTCCTGAGCCACGGCCTCGACGGCGACTGGGTGTGGGAATTCGAGCGATAGCGCAGATCGGTGGCGCAAACCTGCGCCACCGATCATGAGCAATGCGGGTCAGCCTTGTCCTCACCACACCGCGCTTGCGAGCGGCGCGGACTCGCGGTCCGCGATGAACTCCTCGAACTTGTCCCAGTACCCGTCGAAGTTGTAGATCACGAACTCGGCCGTCACCGGCCCGCCGCGCGGCTGAGCGAAGACCTCGATATCGCAGTGCTTCGCCGCGCCCGGCTGCTCGAACTTGCGCTCGGGGTAGAAGCCCTGACGGAAGCCGGAAATCGCGTCAGGCGTCGTGGGGATGATGGCGAGCGCGTCCCGGACGTTGTTCGCGTCCACCATGTACGCTACCCACGCTGGCGGCACCCATGGGCCGTGGCACTCCTTCCAACCGAAGTGATCCGATTCCATCTCCGGTTTCCAACCGCTCGCCTCGCCCAGGGTGGTGAAGCCGGGGTAGATGCGCCGCAGGTCGTTGCGCGCGAGATGGCTATTGAGGAACGTGACCGTCGCGTGGCGCGGCAGTTCCTTGGGCACGACGGTGACCGACAGCTCGACGTAGGGTTGATACGCGCGCAGGCGCCACACCTGCGCCACGGCGATCTGGTCGTCCTCCCAGGTCGCCTCCACCCGCGCGCCCCACCGATCCGAATCGAGCACTCGCACTGCCCCGCGCGAGGAACGCTGCGAAACGGTATCGTCACCAACCCGGTATTCGGCGGCGAAAGACCCTGCGCCGTAGTCAACGCCGTCATCCAGGGTCACCAATGATCGCAGCGCCCCACCGATGCTTTCGTCCCACACGAGCCGCAGATAGGAGTTCTCCATCGTGACCGTGCCGGCGGTCGCGTCGTGCGTCACCTGGAGATCGGTTGGGGCTTCGAACTGCCCGAGCCGAACCGAGAGCGCTTTCGTCTCTCCGGGCCCAAGATCAACAAACACTGACGCCCCGCCCACATTGGTGAATGCCACCGGCTTATCGCCGTCGTACACACCCATCCCGCTCGCCAGCGGCACGGGCAGTTCGGCCCAGGCGCCAAGCCGCTCACTGCTCGTCGGATTGCTGACGACGATGACCGGCCCTTGCTCCTTGGGCGGCAGTTCGCCGATGACGATGCTGGCCTCTGTCGCAACTTCCCTACTCTCACGGCGATAGGAGATGCTGATAGCCTGCGCGCCTTGCAGGGGCTTGACGTCAACATACGCCTGGCCCGTCGCGCCCGGGGCAATGACGCCGGCCCGCGCGGTTTGCCCGTTCACGGTGACGGAGACGTCCCGGGCCGGCGCCTCGCCGACGTTCCTCAATTCGACGGCCACCTGTGCCCCTTCGGCAGGTACGTGGAAGCAGGCCGTGGCCAGCTCCAGGTCAGCCGGGCGCAGCGCCTGGGCGAAATGCCACGAGGTCACGCGCCCCTCGCCGTAGTCCACCTTGAGCCGTATCGTCCGCCGTCCCCAGTCCCAGAAATCGCCGGTGCGCAGGTTGAGCTTCACGCGACCTTTGCCTTGCGGCGCCAGGCTGAACTGTGCCGCCTTGCAGGTGAGCGACGGCGGCCCTTCGATCCACACTCTACCGGCGAGCTTGCGATCCACCGCGTTCTTCAACTCCACCCACACCTCGTACGCGCCGTCGGGCGCCATGCGCAGCTCCGGCAGTTCCGCCGACAGCGGCGCACGCACGATCTCGTACAGGCCGTAGTATTGCACGCGGTCGCGCAACAGCGGATCGCCGGACATCGTCGTGCCTTCGCGAGCAGCCGGTGGCCGCCCGTCGGCGTCCAGGCGCCGGACGCGAACGAGCGGTTTGTCGCGCAGGGCCGGCAGGCGCAATGAGAACTCCGCGACCTCGCCGTCCCCGCGCGCGTTGCTCACCGCGACGAGCATCGCGTCGTCGCACGGCAGCGTCGTCAGCAGCATGCCCTCGGGCAGATCAAGGTCCGGCGTCGGCAGGTGCCCCCAGTTGCGCAGGACCGCGCGCATCAGCCCCGCGGTGACGAACGTCCCGCTGACCCCGTTGTCGTACAGCACCTGGTTATGTCCCAGTCGCGACACGATGTATTTCGGCGAGCCGTCGGAATACGTCGCGACCACTTCCGCGTCGCGCACCTCCAGCCGGTCGCGCCCGCCCAGGATGGGGATCGTCATCTGCGCGCCCTGCATCTCCCCGAAGACGTCGCCGCTCAATACGATATCGTCCGTCGCGGGTGACACCACCGGCTCGTCCTGCTCGTGGCCCTTGACGGCGATGTCCACGACGTCCACGGCGATACCCAACGTCGAGGTGTCGCCCGCTCCCTTCACCTCGGCCGGTATCCACAATGCATTGTGGTGGAAGTCGAGATGGCTCTCCTGCCGCCGGCCCACAGCCGACGCCGGCACGTCGAAGACGAGTTCGTGGGCGCCGCCGCTCTGGTCGAACCGCCCCACTTCGGTGTCGTTGACGTACACCGTGCCGCTGCAGGGGTAGTGCCACTCCGCGATGATGCGCAGCATGTGGTCCTGGTTCGGCACTGTGGGCAGGAGCATCGTTGACCACTCGTTGTTGCTCCAGCGGATGGTGCGGTTGGAGCCGTAGCCGGGCGCGTCGGGTCGCAGTTCGCCCCAGTCCTCGCGGCCGCGCCAGCCGCCGCCGATGTACTCCTCGTCGGCGGGCGTACCGACGTCAATGAGAGTGCGATTCGGCAGCGTCTCGGCGTCCGCGGGGCCGAGGACGGAGAAGCCGAGCAATTCGCCCCAACGCGGCGCGCGGGTAAGGAAGAGCTTGCGGCCGTGGCTGGTCGTGATCCAGTCGCGCAGCACGTTCATCACCGGGCGGTCGTCCGCATTAAACCCGAGCCCGACGCCGCACGTCGGCGCGATGATCACGCGGTACCCGTCGAGTTGCTCCGCCGTCACGAGGTGCTCCGGTAGCAGGTCGAACGGCACGTCGAGCTGCCGCAGCGCCCGGACGATGCCGAGCAGATCATCCGCCGGCTTGCGGTAGTAGAACGGCGCCCACTCGTTGAAGATGACGCACAGGCGCGAGTTGAGGTCGCGCTCGCGGGTCGCGGCCATGCATTCCGCAAGCACGCTGGAGTACAGCTCGTTCTTCTCCACCCAGTACTTGCCGTACTCGAACGACGGCTCGATATTCGAGCCCTCCCAGAACTCGTTCCACGAGGGATGCTGCACCTTGTCGGTGTGATGCAGCAGCGCGTTGACCCACCAGCGCTCGAACTTGAATGGGTCGGCCGGGTAGATAAAGCCCGGCACGCGGTGCACGCTGTCGTTGTAGCGCGCCTTGATGTGGTCGAAGAACAGGCCGCCGGAGTGCTGCGCCGCGCGCGCGTAGGCGAAGCGGTGGATCTCGCGTTCCTCGGGCTCGCCCATGTCGTTGTACGTGTGCACGCCGCCGAGGATACGCGTGACCGCCGAGTAGCCGGCGACGCTCGGCATGAAGCGCCCGACGTCGGCACAGATCGCAGCCCCGGGTATCCCCGAGCGCTCGCGCAGAATTCGTTCGACCTCCGCCCACTGGCGTTCCATCAGGCGTGTGGCATAGAGCACCGATTCCGCGCGCTGCCAGCCAGGGATGTCGTCGGGCAGGTGCTCGACGGCGGCGAAGTCGGCGAAGTTCGCGCCCCATCTCTCGTTGAGTGCCGCGATGTCACCGTACTTGCCGCGGAGGTAGTCGCGGAAGCCCTCGCTGTCGGTCGGCAGCTCCGGCCTGCCGCAGCGGCCGTAGATGACCACGTACGGCTTGCCGTCAACCGTCGCCCACAGATGCGGATAGCGCGCGTAGTAGCGCTCGAAGGGATGGGAGAACATCGTCCCCGGGGCGGCATTGGCGACGAGGTCGTCGTAGTCGAAGTCGAGTTCGACATAGGCGGTGAGCCAGATGTTGTAGCCTTCCCCGCGCAGGTCGTCGGCGGCGCGGGCGATGGTGTCAACGATTCGGTCCTGTC
>CP070648.1:3987322-3997304 GCA_020354555.1 Armatimonadota bacterium
CGAGCCCTACGGCGAATTCTCCTACCCTGCGATCATCCAGGCGCGCGACGGCACGATTCACGTCACCTACACCTACAACCGGCGCAACATCAAGCACGTCGCGCTCAACGAGGAGTGGATTCCCGCCGGGGAGTAGGCCGCTGCCGCCCCCGCGATCTCCGTCGAGGTGGCGCAGGCGGTGTAGAAAGCGGCGGCCCGCCCCTGAAAGTGAGGGCGGGCCGCGTTGCATACCCCAGGCCGGCCCGGCGCGAGGCACCGAGCCGACGCACGGTCACTGGATCTCGTTCGGCATCGTCATCACACTCATCATCTGGTAGAAGCCCAGGCGCATGTACTTGACGTGCCCGTCTGCAAACATAGTCGGCATCGTGAACGGGATCGTCGGCGCGGGCCCACCTAACTCCACCGGCACGATGTGCTGGGCCGCCCACACGTAGCTGTAGCCCTCGTGCGCGGCAGAGGCGAGACAGCCGCCCATCGGCTTCCACACCGGATCGTCGAAGTTGCCGACGGCATTGGCGCAGGCCCAGTACTCCTGGGGGGCGTCCGAAGTCTGGTCAATGTAGGCGAGAAAGTCCGCGGCGTCCCACATCTGCCCCATGTTGCCGCAGTAGCCGTACGCGCCGCTGGCCGTCTGGTAGGGATAGTGGCAGCAGCCCCACCAGTAGCTGCCGACACGCATCCACCAGGCGTACCCCGGATAGGTTGCATAATGGGTGAAGTTGCCGACCTTGCGCACGCCTATCGCGGGCCCCGACGTCAGTACTTGCGTCTCGATCGGCGACGACCGGTCGGTCCGGATCCCGGTGGGGCAGTTGAAGAGGTCGAGGCTCTTAACGTACGTCATGAGCACGTCGGCCAACTGCCAGTAGTCCTTCGACCCCATGTCCGCAGCTGCGGCATCCCCGGCGGTGGGCTGGGGGTCAACCGGGAGGAGCGGGTGTGAGGTCGAGAAGGTGCCGTTGTTGCAGGCGGGCAGCACCTCGTCATAGTCCTGGGCGTACATCAGCGCCGCCAGGGCGATCTGCTTGAGGTTGGAGAGACAGGTCGCCTTCCTCGCCGCCTCGCGCGCCCGCGCGAAGACCGGGAAGAGGATGGCGGCCAGGATTGCGATGATCGCAATCACGACGAGCAACTCGATCAACGTGAAACCATGACTCCTTCGCATCTGCTCATTGCCTCCTCAGCACTGCTGTTACGTGCAAAGACCGGTTGAGTTGCTATGCGAACTGCGGGCGGCCCTGTCTGCTCCCATCCCTCCTTTCGGGCCTGGTGTCCCGCTGTTGTGGATCTCAAGAAGTCATATACTCCGGCTTTAACCGGACGGCCCCAGGATTCCTGCCGGCGACTGCGCGCCGGTCGGCGCCGTTTCGAGTCTCCTGCATCTACTATACAACGGGAGCCGATTCCACAGGTGGACGATAGCCACAGGCAGGTGCACTTTCCAGACCGGGGGCGACGCGGCTGAGACGGCTGCCATACCGCATGACACGGGAGCGAGAGCCGCCCCTACGCGGGATTCGTCAGCAGGCACCGGGCGTTTTCGTGGAAGATGAGGCGCCGCTCGTCATCGGTCAACGGCAGCGCGCGAATGCTCGTCAGCGCCTCACCCTGATCCGACCACGGCGAGTCGGTCCCGAAGAGGATGTGCTGCGTCCCGTGCGCGCGCAGAATGTCCATGAACCGCTGTGTGCCCAGCTTGTGCAGGCAGAACGAGGTGTCGAAGTAGATGTCCCGGCCGACGAGAAACTCGTGCACCTCGTCCCATTCCAGGTAAGCCCCCATGTGCGCCGCGATCACGGTCAGGCCGGGGAATTCGTCAAGCACGCGCGCGATGCGGCCGGGCGTCGCTCGGATCGCCGGCAGCGGCAAGATCTCATTGCCCGCGTGGAAGTACACGATCATCCCCGCATCGCGCAGCGCTTCGTACATGGGGAACATGCGCGCCTCGTCGGGATTGAAGCCCTGAAACTCCGAGTGGAACTTGACGCCGCGAACGCCGAGGTCGCGCATGCGGGCGATTTCCGTGACCGCGTCTTCCAGGTCCGGGTGCAGCGAACCGAAGATCGTCAGATCGCTGCCGCCGTTGCCGGCCGCCCAGTCGGTGATGGAGCGCACCTGAGCGGGAGATGTCGCCACTGGCACGACGACGCAGTGCTCGATGCCCGCCGCGGCCATGGAACGACGCAATCCCGCCAGCGTGGCATCGCTGTGGCTTGGCACCTGGTAGTTCTCCTCGAGCGCCGCCATCGCTTTCGCCGCCACGCGATCCGGAAACGCATGGGTGTGGAAGTCAATCACAGGCATGTTGGTCATATCGGTTAAGCCGCTGCGCCGCCCTCCGCAGGCGGCGTATCGTTCTTCTCTTGCGCTATCGCGGCGCCAGTCAATTGAACAGGCCGCGATGCCAATGCCAGGGATTCAACGCCCGGGATATACCGAAGGCGAACGTCAGGGCGAGCGTCAGCAGGATCAGCACCGCCGCGAGCACGCCGGTGATGATACCGGCGAGGGCATACGGTCGGCTGGCTTGGCGCACCTCATCCGGCCCTCTGGAATTGAGCGCGAACAGGCCCAGCCCGACCGCCGCCACGGCGAGTGGCACTCGCATTGTATCAAGGCAGCAGCACAGCAGGCTGAGGATGCCGCACACCATGGAGGCGATCGCGACGCCGCTTGGGCCGGCGCGCATCGGTGTGCGGAGCGGAGGTGGCGCGTCTGGCTGGGGAGGCTCCTGCGCCGGCGGTGGTGACGGAGTCTCGGGCGGTGCTGGTGGCTGCGGCGTTGGCTGTTCGCCCTCGCGGTCGGGCGCCTCTTGTCGAGCCTTCGCGACGCAATCGGCGCAGATCCATCCCCCGGCTTCATCCCGCTCCTGGACGCACCCTCCGCACACCCCGCGCCCGCAGCGAGCGCACGTGAAGACGGCATCCATCGCCGGGTGATTCGGACACTTCACATGTGACATCCTATCGAGGTCCTCGTATTATTGAAATGACTCCCGGGCTTCGGTGCACGCCCGAACGCGCTCGAGGCGTGCGATCTCCGCGCCCGCGTGATTTCTAGAAAGCGGACAGCCATGCGCGCAGCGAGGAGATGATCGCGATCTCGCTCGCTCCGGCGCACGCTGCCAACGCTCCCCATCCGAGCCAACGCCGCCGGCCCATCTCCAGAATCAGCGCCGCGGCGATCAGCCCATTGAGCGCGAAAACGGTGAGCACGAAGCCGGCCGCGGGCAGAACGGCGAGGCAGCAGTAGCGCGCCGCGGGATGTGCCATCGCTGTGCCGCACCCGCCGATGATAATGATGCCCAACGCGCGCGACGCCGGCGCCCCCCGGCGCGATCCGCCCGCCGGCCGGATGACCCGCGCGAACAGCGGCGCGAGGAGCACGGTTCCACTCGCACCGCACGCCAAGCCGACCAGCGCGCGCCCGACGTTGCCGAGTATGTCGAGCCCGCCGAACTCCAGCACCCACGCCGCGCCGGCGATGATCCACGGCAGACTGAGCAGCGCCATCTGCCACCGCGGCGGCAGGCGGCGGCGCGTTAACGCGCCCGCACACCCGAGCAGCAGCACGGCCCCAAGGATGCCGACGTACATCCCCGTGCACCGCGCGCAGAACGGCGCGACGCTTCCGCCGACGTAGAGCGAACGGGCGTCCATACCGTGACAGCACGCGCGCGCTATCGCTTCAGTTACCGAGTTCACAGCCGCACAACCAGTCGCCCGTCTCTGGCACCGGGCGCTCAACTTCCCGCGTTGTTCCACGCACTCGCGGACGGCTCCTGCCCGCGGCGGGCTGGACTAGGCGCGCGTCGCGCGTGCGCCGCCCCGATGCATCCCGGTTCCGGGCCGCAGCTCGGCCGCGTCGAGCATCAGTCGTGTGCACTAGAGGAACGGCGACACGCCTATCGAAGAAGACGGTTGCATGCCGCACCGAATTCGTGTCTGATGAATGAGCACCGCGCTCCAACCGTGACTATGCCCGAAGGAACAGGGCTGGGGGTGATGAAGGCGCTCTTTGAGGCCCTGCGCCCGCGCCAGTGGCTCAAGAACGGCATCGTCTTCGCGGGTCTGATCTTCTCTCAGAACGTCTCCGACGTGAAGCTCTCCCTTACGGCCCTCGCGGCCTTCGCGCTGTTCTGCGCGCTCTCCTCGAGCGTCTACCTCATCAATGACCTCGGGGACCTCGAGCGCGACCGACGGCATCCGCTCAAGCGGTTGCGGCCGCTGGCCGCCGGCAGGCTGCCGCTCGGCATGGCGTGGGTCATCGCGCCGGCGCTCGCCGTGCTCGGGCTCGGGTTGTCGTTTACGCTGCGCCTGGAGTTTGGGTTGCTGGCCCTCGCATACTACGCCCTCAATCTCGCCTACACGTATTGGCTCAAGCACATTGCGATCGTGGACGTCATGTCCATCGCCGTCGGATTCGTCATTCGCGCCGCGGCGGGGGCGGAGGCGATCGCGGTCGAAATCTCGCCGTGGCTGCTGGTATGCACCATCTTCCTCGCCCTCTTCCTCGCGCTCAGCAAGCGGCGCCACGAGTTGCTCGTGCTGGAAGCCGGGGCCGGCGATCACCGCGCCAGCCTCGCTCACTACAGCCCCTACCTGCTCGACCAGATGATCGCGGTGGTGACCGCGTCCACCGTCATCTCCTACTGCCTCTACACCATGTGGCCCGAAACGGTGGCGAAGTTCGGTACCCACAACCTGGTCTACACCACGCCGTTCGTCATCTTCGGCATCTTCCGCTACCTGTACCTGGTTCACCAGCGCGAGGAAGGCGGCGCGCCGGAGAAGATACCGCTGACCGATATTCCGATGATTATCAACCTCGCGCTGTGGCTCGCCGCGGTGGGTGCGGCGCTGTACCGATGACCCGGCCCTGGGTATCATGAAATCAGGGAGACGCCCGTGTCGCGCCCGAAGATCGCAGTCCTGAAAACCACGCCCGAGACGGTGCTCGAAGACTACGGCCGCCTCATGCGCATGGCCGAGTACGACCGGTACTTGCCCAAGGCCCACGACACCGCGCTCAAGATCAACATCTCGTGGCACCACTGGTACCCGGCGTGCTCGACCACACCGTGGCAGCTCGAGGGCGTCATTCGCGCCATGCTCGACGACGGCTATTCCCGCGACCTGATCCACGGCTGCCACAACCGCACCGTCGTCGTCAGCGCCAAGCGCGGCGAGATTGCCAACAAGCACAAGCCGGTCATCGAGAAATACGGCCTGCGCAACATCCACCTCTACGAGGAGTCCGAGGAATGGGTCACCTACGAACCCAAGGGTGAGATGCTCGTGCTGCCCGAGATCTTCCCCGACGGCATTCACATCCCCAAGCGCATGATCGGCGAGAACATCATCCACCTGCCGACCATGAAGACCCACGTCTTCACCACCATGACCGGCGCGATGAAAAACGCCTTCGGCGGCCTGCTCCACGAGCGCCGTCACTGGACTCATTCCGTCATCCACGAGACGCTGGTTGACCTGCTCACGATACAGAAGGAGATCCACACCGGCGTCTTCGCCGTCATGGACGGGACGCTCGCCGGCGACGGCCCCGGTCCGCGCTGCATGGTGCCCTACGAGAAGGACTACATCCTCGCCGGCGCCGATCAGGTTGCGATTGACGCCGTCGCGGCGAAGATGATGGGCTTCGATCCCATGTCCCTCGACTTCATTCGCATCGCTCACGAGCGCGGGCTCGGGTGCGGCGACCCGAACGAGATCGAGGTTGTCGGCGAAGACATCTCCGGCGTCAACTTCGGCTTTCGCGAGGCCGAGGACACCTTCGCGAGCCGTGGGCAGAAAGCGATATACTGGGGCCCCTTGAAGCCGCTCGAGAAGTTCCTGCTGCGCACCGTGCTCGCGCCGTGGTCGTACGTCGCATCCATCCTGTATCACGACGTGTACTGGTACCCTTGCGTCGGCGCCGGCCGCGTCGGCGAGGCGCTCGACACCAAATGGGGGAAGCTGTTCCAGCAATACTGAGACCTGAGGGCGGTGGCTGCTTCTCGCCGCGCGCCGCCGACCCCCGGTGATGTGGACATGCCCGGTTCACCAACCAACGCAATCTACATCGTCGTCCCCACCTATAACGAGGCGGGCAACCTCGAATCGCTGGTGCGCGAGGTGCTCGCACAGGACGACCGACTGCGTGTCCTCGTGGTGGACGACGCCTCGCCTGACGGCACCGGCGAGATCGCCGAACGCCTCGCGCGGGAAACCGGGCGCGTGGACGTCGTGCACCGCCCGGGAAAGCTGGGCCTGGGCACCGCCTACATCGCGGGTTTCAAGCGCGCGATGGAGTTGGGCGCCGAGTTCGTGGGAACGATGGACGCCGACGGCTCTCACGATCCGCGCAGTCTCCCCGCGTTCATCGCCACGGCCGCGCGCGCGGATGTCGTCGTCGGATCGCGCTACCTGCGCGGCGTGAGCGTCATCAACTGGCCGATGCAGCGCATCCTGCTGAGTTGGTTCGCCAATCGCTATGTGCGATTCATCACCGGGCTCAAGCTCACCGACTGCACCAGCGGGTACCGGCTCTATCGCCGCGACGCTTTGGCAAGCATTCGCCTTGACAGCATCAAATCGAGGGGATATGCTTTTCTTGTCGAGATAGCGTTCCGGACGCACAAGCTCGGATGGCGCCTGGCGGAAGTGCCCATCGTGTTCTACGAACGGCGCCAGGGGCGATCGAAGATGTCGCGCGGGGTCATCCTCGAGGCCGCGGTGACGCCGTGGCGGCTGGCCCTCGGCGGCAGACGATACGCCAGACGAAGCTGACAGCCGGAGTGCGGCGCACCCGGCAGCGCCGCGGAGAGCGAGCCCGTTGAAGGTCGTCCACCTCATCTTCGAGACGCAGTTCGAGGCGGAAGTCATCGGCTTGCTCCATCGTGAGATCGAGGTCCCGAGCTATACGCGAGTGGACAACCTGACGGCCGTCATGGCGATTCAACGGGGGGGGCGCCTGGCCTATCGTCTTGACGACGGCAATAGCATGATGATCGTGGTCTGCGCGGACGACGTGGGGGGACGCATCCTGGCAGGAGTCGCCACCCTGCGCGAGCGGCTGGGGCACGGCGTCCACGCCTATGTCACACAGGCGGAGCAGGTTGTATGACCCGGCCGCAGCAATAAGGTGTTGTATCATGTGCGCCTCGATGTCGTGGCCGGGACAAAAGGCCCTGCTGTATAGCGGAGGGCGGGGATCTAACACGTCGGCCATCGCTGCAGCGTCCCGGCCGGTTCTCCATCGCTCTCTGTCCCGAGGGTGAGCGCGGAGCGCGCCGGCCGCGGGGGCCAATAACTCACGAATTTCGGCTCAGTGAGGTGGCTGCCATGCCCGATAAAGCTCACACCACCAAGCGGGAAGAAAAGAAGAAGCCGGCCAAGAGCATCAAGGAAAAGCGCCGGGAGAAGAAAGCCAAGAAGCAGCAGTCCTTGCTCGGCGGCCCGGGGGCCGCGTAGCATCCCGCAGCCGCACCGCTCGGCTGGTCGCCGTGAGCAGCCACGGAACGTCCGTTCGAGGCGGACGTCCGACGCGGTACTGCACCCGTCAAGAGTTCCCTTGACAGTGCTGACGATTTGTATTATTGTCCTACCGGATAGCAAGTTGCCGTACGACTGCCGCCAGGAAAGCGAATCCCGGTGGAGTTTTCTGGCATCACACTGGGTAAAAGGCCGGTGGAGTTGGCGTCCTGGATCCAGGGCGCTGGAACAGCAAGGAGGAGAGAGTTGAAGAAGCAAGTCAGCCCTGTAGTGACGGTGGTCGTGATCCTGGTCGTGGTCATCATTGTCGCCTTGCTCTGGAGCCACTTCAGCGGTGGCGGGGGCGGGGGCAGCAGCAGCGGCGACCGGGGCGGGTTCAGCCTCGAGTTGGATCCGGAGAAGGTGGATATGGAAGCCGCCCGGGAAAACGCGGCCAAGGAAAGAGAAGAGATGCTCGACGCCCGCCGCTCGGGCGGGGCGCCCGGACGATAGATAGTCCCGGGGCCGCTGCGCTCGGTGGGAACGCGTCTTCCGAGCGACATGGGATAGCGGCGTTCCAGATAGGGGGCGAGACGTGAAAAAGGGCATCAGCCCCGTCGTCACCGTCGTTGTCATCCTGTTGGTGGTGCTGATCGTTGCGCTCGCGTGGTACATCTTCAGCACCCCGCGGGCGACCCCCGGCGACGACACTGGTATCAGCATCGAAGTCACGCCCAAGGAAGAGGCCGGCTCCGTCGCCAGGGAGAAGGCCGCCGAGGCGAAGGAAGAGCTTGACGACCAGCGCGAGTCCAGCGCGGAGCCCGTCCGGTAAGCGCCTCTTCTAACCAAGGAGGAGAGAGTTGAAGAAGCAAGTCAGTCCTGTAGTGACGGTGGTCGTGATCCTGGTCGTGGTCATCATTGTCGCGTTGCTCTGGAACCACTTCAGCGGTGGCGGGGGCGGGGGCAGCAGCAGCGGCGACCGGGGCGGGTTCAGCATCGAGTTGGATCCGACGAAGGTGGATATGGAAGTCGTCCGGGAAAACGCGGCCAAGGAAAGAGAAGAGATGCTCGACGCCCGCCGCTCGGGCGGCGCGCCCGGACGGTAATCCCCGGAGCGCTGCGTGTGGCGAACCATCGCTGCTCGGTCGCCGTGCGTCTTACGAGTAACGCGGGATGGCGGCATCCCGGATAGGAGGCGAGATGTGAAGAAGGGCATCAGCCCCGTCGTCACGGTCGTCGTCATTCTTCTGGTGGTTGTGATCGTTGCCCTCGCGTGGTACATCTTCAGCACCCCGCGGGCGACCCCCGGCGACGACACCGGTATCAGCATCGAAGTCACGCCCAAGGAAGAGGCCGGCCCCGTCGCCAAGGAGAAGGCCGCCGAGGCGAAGGAAGAGCTTGACGACCAGCGAGAGTCCGGCGCACCGCCCGGCCAGTAAGGCGCGCCTCTCGTCGCGAACAGCCTACATCGCCGGGCGTCTCGACTGTGCCTGAGGCGGGGTACACGCTGTACGGGGACGGCCGTTTGCAGCCTGGCCGACGCGACGCGCGAAGCGGACTCCTGCCTGCTTGGGCGGTGAGCCCACAGATCGTGCACCTCGACTGAACTTGCGATGCACGGCGGGTCCCTCGTGGACTCGCCGTGCCGTTCTACGCGGACCTGCTCCACCCGTCGCCCCACGCTCATTGAGCCGTTGCAGCGCTCGTGTCTCCACATCGCCGGGAAGTTGCGCCCTCCACGGTGCATGACCGACGCGCCGCACGGTGTCTGGCGACGCCCCATCCTCGCGAACCGGGCGTTCACCCTGCGCCAGAGCTGAAGCGTCTCGCTTGCCATCCCGCCGCTGAAATCGTCGCAGCCGGGACGTGTTTTCCTCCGGGGCGACGGCTGCAGCACGGCTGAACTGCCGGCCGATGCGCGCCTGAGGCAGCCCTCGGTGGCGCCGTCATCGGCCACCACGGCTTGCACTCCCGCGCCTTGGCGCAGGCACTTGATGATTTGGCGGCTTTGTAGTATCCTAACCGAGGCAATATCTTCATAGGCTAATCATCTCGCACCAAGCCAGCACCCGATGCGCCGGTGCCAGGCGCGGGCCTGGCGGGACGCGATACTATTCCGGGCCGGAAGGGAGGTCAACGCTAACGCTTGGCCCGTCGCAGTGCCGATTGCGAGGATACTCTCGCGTCACAAGCTAAGGAGGCATTCGCAGTGCGAAAGAACCGCGGTTTTACCCTCATTGAGCTGTTGGTGGTGATCGCGATCATCGCGATCCTGGCCGCCATCCTGTTCCCCGTGTTCGCGCGAGCGCGGGAGGCAGCGAGGAAGGCCACCTGTCTGTCGAACCTCAAGCAGATCGCTCTCGCGGCGATCATGTACGCCCAGGACTATGACGAAGTGCTCCCGGCCGCCAATGCATCCGGCGCGAAGGGCAGCTCACACCCCGTTGACCCGGCCAACCAGTACATCACGAGCTACGATCCCTTGGGTTCGGCGGACATGTGGGTGC
>CP070648.1:3997404-4019275 GCA_020354555.1 Armatimonadota bacterium
TGTCAATCTGATCACGGCCATGCACCTCTTTTCCTCGACGTACCACGGACGTGCCCTGCGGGCCGGGGCCGAATAGCGCCTCCCGGAATCATCGAGGCCATCCTTGCCTTCACGGGGCCGGCGCCGATGACTTCAGCCGAATACCTATCGGCGCTGCCCCCTGCCGTTTGCGATTGGAATGCGACGCGTTACCGGATTCGAACGATGCGGCAGGCGGTGTAGGTTTGCCCGAACATATCCGTCGTGCGCACGGTGACGGTGTGGGTGCCTTTCGATGGGCTCTCCGGCAGCGTTCCTTTCCAGATGTGATACGACCTGCTGGGGTAGTCCATCTTCCAGCCGAAGACCTGGTCGAGAGGCTTGCCGAGCACGGTCTGATCGAGATACGCGCTCTGCTCATGCATGCGCAGGCACTGGGGATCGATGGTCACGCTGCGCTTCAGCGGCATCCACGAGCCCGTGCTGCCGAACCGCATATCCACGGTGGAGCGCTCCGATCCCGCGAAGACGTTGACCAGTACTTACGTTTCGCCTGCTTTGGCCTGTTCGACGTCGTCCGCCAAGTAGATATTCATCTGGTAGTCCGCTGGGCGCCGCGCCGCCTTGAACCGTATGCTGTAGCGATTGCCGTCGAACGTGACCAGGGAGTAGCCGTTGGGCGCGCCGTCATTCATGGTGGCATGGGGGATGCCCAGTTCGTCAAGCGCGCCGCACCACCAGCTGCCGCACGCGGTGGCATTTATCAAGTGGTGATGCGGTTCCTTGCCGTGCCATCCCATGTCTTCCGTGACGAACACGTGAATCTGCTCGTGGGCATGGGCGGAAATGGAGAAGGTGTGAGGGCGGTGCTCGATGAGCCGGAACACCTCCTCGCGATTCCGGCAGGCGACGATTGGCGAGTGCATCATCAGGACGATCAGGCGGTCATCGGGCACCGTCGCCAGGTAGTGCTTGACGAACGCGAGGACGTCGTCCGTGAGCAATGTCGTATATCCGCCTTCCGCCTTGAAGAAGATGTCGTTGAGCGCAATGAACACCACGCGGCCGTACTCGAATGCGTAGGTGCTCGGGCCGAAGAATCGCTCAAAGGTCTCGTCGCTGTGCTGATTGCTCGTCGCCGCGCGGTTGTGATCGTGGTTGCCGAAGATGTTGTACCAGGGAATGCCGATCTCGGCGATACTCCCGCTCACCTCCGCGAACAGGCTCGGGTCATCGGCAACGATGTCGCCCAAGGACACGCCGAAGACGGCATCCGTACCGATGCATTCCTCGACGACATCATGACTGATGAAGTTGACCTCGCGCAGCCCGCGCGCTTGCGTATCGCCGAAGAACAGGACGGTGAAGCGAGTGCCCTCTTTCTGGGGATGGAGAGGGAAGTCTATGGACTCGGGAAGCGGACCCGTCGGCGGCACCCCCGGTACGTCGAGCTGGGGCGATCCGTGTGGTTTGTGGAGATAGAAGAACTGAGGAATCTGATCTGCGTTCAGCGGCACCGCGTAGCCCGCGGGTTTGATGACGAATAGCGCGGTATCGTCGCCGACGGCAAGTGCCCAAGCGCCATCCGAAGCGGTGCGCGTCACGTCCCGCCCATTCGAGACGCAGACATCGCTGATTCCGGTCTCCCCCTGGTCGCGGACGCCGTTTCGGTTGGCGTCGAGGAACACGGTCCCGCGAGCTATTTCCTGGGCGTTGGCAAGTGCCGGCGCGAGGACGCACAGGGCTATGACGCCTAGAGCTCGATAACGCATGACTACCGCTCCCTTCTTCCCACATCATGGCGATGACGACCTCGATCGTCGTGCTGATCGCTCTTCCCGCGTTCCAAGAGTCATCTGGCGAGCTGCGAGGACGTGCCCGTCACGTCACACCGACCGCGAAACGCCGCCGCCTTTCCCATGGGCGTGCGCGGCACAACTGGCGGCGCCCGCCCGCGTCATGTGACAACGGCATGGCTGACCCCGACTCCTGTTGCGATCACGCTGCCGTCATCGCCCTGGCGGCGGCGGCGATTCGCGCGGCGTCCGGCACGGCGCAGCGCTCCATGACCGGGCTGGCGGCGATGGGGGCATCGTGGGTCGCGACGCGCACCGGCGGCGCCTTGAGCAGGTCGCGGTGCTTCTCTGCGATGTCGGCAATGATCTCCGCGCCCCAGCCGCCGCGGCGCGTGTCCTCCTCGACGACCATCAGCCGGCCGGTGCGGCCGAGCGAATCGCACACCGTGTCATAGTCGAAGGGCACCAGGGTGCGGGGGTCGATCACCTCCAGCTCGATCCCCGCCTCGGCCAGTTCCTCCGCCGCCTGCAATGCGCGATAGAGCATGAGGTGCGTCGCGACGACGGTGACGTGCTGCCCAGGGCGGCGGACGGCGGCGACACCGAGGGGCACCACGAAGTCCTCGTCCGGCACCGGCTCATCCACCTCGACGGCGTTGTCTTCCCGGCGCGCGCCGCTCGACCCGTAGAGGAGCTTGTGTTCGAAAATGAAGACCGGGTTGTCGTCGCGCACCGCGGCCTTGAGCAGGCCCTTTGCGTCATAGGGGGTTGACGGCACCGCGACCTTCCAGCCCGGGGTGTGGACGATCCACGCCTCCGGGCACTGGGCGTGCTGAGCGCCGCGCGTGCTCGCGCCCACCGGCGCGCGCACGACGAGCGGCACTTTCAGCCGGCCGCCCGACATGAAGCGGATCTTGGGCGCCTGGTTGATGAGTTGGTCCGCAGCGCAGAACATGAAGTCGGAGTACTGGAAGTCGGCGATCGGCCGCAAGCCGGTCAGCGCGGCGCCGATGGCCGCGCCGATGAGGCCGGACTCGGAGATCGGCGTGTTGCGGATGCGCTCCAAGCCGAACTCGCGCTCGAGCCCCCAGGTGACGGTGAAGGCGCCGCCCCATCCGCCCGGGATGCCGATGTCCTCGCCGATGCAGATGACCGTCGGGTCGCGGCGCATTTCCTCCGTGATGGCCAGGCGCAGTGCCTTCGCGATAGTCATTGCGCGTCCTCCGCGAAGACGTGGCACAGGGCGTCGGGGCCTTCGGGCTGAGGGGCTTGCTCTCCGTAGTCGAGCGCTGACTGCACCTCCGCTGCGGCCGCCTGGTCAATGGCGTTGAGTTCCGCCTGCGTCACGACCTTGTACTGCAGCAGGCGGGCGCGCGCGAGGTCGAGCGGGTCGCGCGCCATCCAGAATGCCTGCTCCTGCTCGTCGCGGTACTTGTTGCGGTCGCGGCGGGAATGCCCGCAGCGGCGGTAGGTGACGCATTCCAGGAAGGACGGGCCGCCGCCCGCGCGAGCGCGCGCGAGCGCACGCCCGGCGGCCTCGCACACCGCGAACGCGTCGTTGCCATCCACGGTCTCGGCGGGCATGCCGTAGGAGGAGGCGCGTTCCGCGAGGCGCGGGATCTTGTTGACCAGGGTGACGTGGGTCGAAGCGCCGTAGAGGTTGTTTTCGCAGACCAGGAGCACGGGCAGGTCCCAGATCGCGCACAGGTTCGCGCCCTCGTGGAAGGCGCCGTTGTTGAAGGCGCCGTCGCCGAAGAAGCAGGCGACCACCGTACCCGGCTTGACCATGCGACACGACAGCCCCATGCCGGCGGCGATGGGCACGCCGCCGGCGACGATGGCGCTTGCGGGGGGCATGCCGTATTCGGGGCTGCCCATATGCATGGAGCCGCCGTGGCCGCGGCAGCAGCCGAGCGGACTGCCGAAGAGTTCCGCCGCCATTTCCCGGAGCGGGATGCCCTTGGCGATGGCATGGCCGTGGGGGCGGTGAGTGCTGGTGATGTAGTCGGTGCGGAGCAGGTGCGTGCAGACGCCCGCGGCGACCGCCTCCTGGCCCTGGTACTGGTGCACGGTGCCCGGGATTCTGCCGGCCTGGAAGTACTGATATACGCCATCCTCAAAGGTCCGGATACGCCGCATGGTGCGATACAGTCCAACCGCAGTTGCGGCGTCCGGGAGCGGCGCGGGCGGGCGATCCGGTGGCAGTGAATCCGTCATCGTCTCGTCTATTTCCTTCCGGTGAGCATTTGCCGGGCGAGGCGCACTGATTCCGCGCCATCTCCCGCGCGCAGCACCCGTTCGATGTCGTCGGCGGGCGCGTCCTCGATGATGCGCAGGAGGTCGGCGATCCAGCCGAAGCTCTCCTGTGCGGCCGCGAGGCCGTCCTCGCGATAGGGGAAGACGTCGAGCGTCAGCCATCCGCGATAATCGAGCCGGCGCAGCCAGTACAGGAACTCCATCAGCTCGATGACGCGCACCGAGCCGACGATCATGTCGTCGTCCCACACGCCGTAGTTGTCGTTGAGGTGGACGTAGAACAGGCGGTGACGCCCGTTGCCGTGGAGCAGAGCGGCGGCCTCGGCGGGGTTTTCGCCGGCGGCGAGCGCGTGACCGGTGTCGAGCAGGGCGCCGACGTTGTCCATGGCGACCGCGTCAATCAGGAGCAGCGTCTTCGCCGCCGAGTTGACGTGGATGTGGGTGCGCGGCTCCTTGAGCTTGTACTCGATGCACACCGGGACGCTCGGGCGGTGAGCCGCAGCGGCCCTGACCCCGTCCACGAGCCAGGCCCACGCGGACTCGTAGTCGGACTGGAACGGATAGTCGTAGCCGTCCTGGCCGAACCACAGGTCTACGGCGATGTCGCCCATGGCGTGGGCCCACTCGATGACCTTCGTGCATTCGGCGACCGCTGCGGCGCGGGTCGCGGCGTCCGGAGCCGCCAAGCTGCCGCGCGCCCATTTCGCCTGGGTCCACAGGTCCGCCGTCAGCATCGAGGCCACCAGCCCCCGGTCGGACAACTCCTTCGGCATGTGCGCAATGTTGTCGTCGTTGACGTGCCAGTTGCCCACCAACTCGACGCCCTCGAGGCCGGGGCACCGGCCGGCGAGGTCGAGCATGCCTTCCAGCGTGCTCGCGCCGCGCCCGTAGCCCGACAGGCAGTAGCGGTCCGCGCACGACCCGAAAACAGGGAGGCACGCACCGAGGCGGTAGCGCTTGTTGTCCAGCTTGCCGGTCTTCATGTCATCTCTCCGTGGTGTGCACAGTACGCGTGTCGGTTCTCAGCCCTGTGTCGTCTTGGGATGGAAGCGCGGATCCGCCCGCAGCCAATGGGTGCGCGGCCGGTCGGGGATGCCCCACTTCTCGACGGCGGCGTTAAGTTCGGGATAGTCGGGTGCGGCTTCCCTGAGGGAGCGGCCGGACATCACGACCTCGATCGCCTGCTGCCATGCCTTGGCGCCTGCGGTGTAGCCCATCGGGTGGCCGAGCATGCCGCCTCCGGCGGGGATGATGATGTCCGTGCCGTATTCCCTGACGAGGATCTCGGTCAGCCCCGGGTAGACCCCGGCGCAGGGCATGGGCCAAGTCGGCTTGATGTGCTGCCAGGGGGCGAGCTTGACCTGGGCGGTGCGCAGCCCTTCCTCGAGGCTGACCATGGGAATGCTCGACCAGTAGGTCGGGGTCAGCATGAGGTCGGCGCCGCACAGGCGGCAGAGCTTGGCGAACACGGGCCAACTGATGCGCGGCTGAGCGGCGATCATGTGGGAGGCGTGGAGCAGCACGGGCACGTTGATATCGGGGTGGGAGGTCAGGACGCGCAAGGCGGACAGTCCCGCGGAGTACGTCAGCAGCAAGCCGCGGGCGCCCAGCTCGATCGCGCGCAGCGCCTTGGGGACGATCTTGTCCACTTCGTCCGTGATGCTGACGAAGTAGATCGGCTGCTTGCCGGTCTTCTGGGACGCACGGTCAATCGCTTCGAGGACGGCCTTGAGGCGATCCTCGAAGCCGCAGTTATAGACGTCCGAGCACATCTCGTCGTCTTTGATCAGGTCCACGCCGCCGAGGCAGGTCTGGTGGACCTGGTGCGCGGTGTTCTCGGGGGTCATGCCCATCTTGGGCTTGATGATGTGGAGGGAGAGCGGGCGGCTGGGGATGCCCATCATCTCGCGGATTCCCGGCACGCCGAACTTGGGCCCGTGGAACTGCGAGAGCAGGTCGTCAGGCACGGCGACGTCGAGCAGGCGCATGCGCGGAGAGTAGGCAAAGCAGTTGCCGGCAATCGAAAGCAGCATCATGGGGACGTTGGGCTCCCAGGCGTCGATGGGGAAGGCGAGCTGAATCACCGCGCGCCTGGTGTCGGCCTCGGCGGCTGGGATTTCGTAGTAGCCGACCAGCTTGCCGGAGAGGCGCGCCCGGACCTCCGGCGTCTCCTCCTCGACCTTTTCCCACGTGCCGGTCGAGCCCTCTAGGGCGAGGCTCTGAATCAAGTTGAAGTGATCGAGGAAATCCTCGCCGGGTACCCGGTCGTCGAGATAGTACGTCGCGATCAGGCAGCGTTTCCGGTCGATGCCGTCCAGGATATTGCGAAAGATGATCGGGTCGTAGTACGGCGGTGGGGGATTGACGTTGTCGTGTTGCACGTTCGGATGCCTCCGTCCTGTGGCGGGCCTGCTCGGTCGCGACGGGCGCCCGTCACGCGCCCTCGATGTGGGGTTGCAGTTCATCTTCGACGCCGGTGAACGCCGCCCTCCACGGCCGCGGTGGCGCCGCGGCCCCGCGCAACGGCGTTTGGCAGGCACGGTGGTGACGCATGGAGAAGTCACGCGCCGGAGGTGTGTGGATGCCTGCTGGCGATACGATGCTTGCGATTGACCTCGGCGCGGAGAGCGGCCGCGGCGTGCTCGGGCGGTTTGACGGGACGCGGCTGCAACTCGAGGAGATCCTGCGTTTTCCCAACCAGCCCGTCGCGGTCGGCGACACGCTGTACTGGGACATTCTGAACATCTTCGCGAATGTCCGGGACGCCATCGAGAAGGCGCGCGCCGCGGGGGGCCTGAGGTCGGTCGGCATTGATACCTGGGGCGTGGACTTCGGATTGCTCGACGGCGCCGGCCGCCTGATCGCCAACCCGGTGCACTATCGAGACCGGCGCACCGAGGGCATGATGCAGCGGGCGTTCGAGATCATGCCGCGGGCGGCCATCTTCAATGCGACCGGCAACATGTTCCTGGAGCTGAACACCCTGTATCAACTTCTCGCCCTGCGCCTCGCCAATGATCCAACGCTGGACATCGCCGAGCGCATGCTCAACGTCCCCGATCTCTTGCACTACTGGCTGAGCGGCACGATGGCGCACGAGCTGACGATCGCCTCGACCACGCAGTGCATGGCGGCAGACCGCGCGGACTGGGCGTGGGATCTTCTGCGGCAACTCGACATCCCCACCGGGCTGTTCGGCGACATCATCCCTCCGGCGACGCGCCTGGGCTCTCTGCGCACGGACGGCGCGGTCAGCGTCGTCACGCCGGCGAGCCATGACACGGGTTCGGCGGTGATGGCGGTTCCCGGGCAGGGGGATGGAATTGCGTGGATCAGCTCGGGCACGTGGTCAGTGGTGGGCGTAGTGACCGGCGCGCCGCTGGTCACCCCGGAAGTGCTGGCCTGGAACTTCACGAATGAATCGCTGGGCGCCGGGCGCAACCGCGCATCGCGCAACGTCATGGGCCTATGGATTCTGCAGGAATGCAATCGGGAGTGGCAGCGCCAGGGCGCGGACTTGTCCTACGCCGACCTGGTGCAGTTGGCTGACGGCGCCGAGCCGCTGCGCAGCCTGATTGATCCCGACGATCCTCAGTTCTTCCGCCCCGGGCACATGGTGAGCGGGATCAAGCAGTACTGCGCGGGGTCGGGGCAGCCAGCACCCGAATCGCCGGGCGAGATTGCGCGCTGCATTTTCGAGAGCCTCGCGCTTGCATACCGTAGGACGATCCAATGGCTCGAGGAATTGACCGACCGGAGCATCGAGCGGATTCACATCGTGGGCGGCGGTTCGCGCAATCCGCTGCTGTGCCGGCTAACCGCGGACGCGACGCGCCGGAGCGTAGTCGCGGGGCCGGCGGAGGCGACTGCGATCGGCAACCTGCTCGCCCAGGCCCTGGCGAACGGCCGGATTGGGTCTGCCGCGGAGATGATAGACGTGGTCGCGCAATCCTTCCCGACGGAGGAGTTCACCCCGGGAGGGGACGGCGCGTGGGACGACGCGTTCGCCCGGTTCCAAGGCTTCGCCGGGGGCGGAGGCAGCTAGCGCTGGAGCGGCGCTCACATGGCGAAAGCCACAAATCCTGCTTCGCTTGGGCTGCGAAAGGGAAGTTAGCGTTGATGGACGCAGACCTCGCAGGCGCGCGCACGCCGAATTCACGGGTGCTGCGCCCCACCGATTGCCTGTCAAATGTACAGATACGACGCATGGGAGAGAATGACGTGACGGCGGATGCAGGATGGTCTAGGGAGGTCTATGAAGCCAGCCATTCCAGTCGCTGCTGGTGGGCTACGGCGTATGACGCCGGCTGGGATGATTCCGGCGTCTCCACCGACGACGAACTGCGGGAGATCGTCGCCATGGAACGAGCGCTTGGCCCAGTCCCGGAATGGGCGGAGCAGATAGTGGCGATCTCCGTACGACACGTGCCGCCTTGCGGCCACTATCTCTTTCCCCGCGCGTTCCTCGATGTCGTCGGCGCCATCGGTTCGCAGGGCCCTTCCGCGCTTCTGCACAGCTACTGTTTCGCCGTTGACCGAGATCGGAAGCAGGCGCTGATGGACTACTGCTTGTGCCTCGACGCATGGGTGGCGGGCGCGCAGCCGGAGGCCGCAGCGCAGGAACTGACGGCGCTCAGCCACCGGAGGATAGAGTGGGAGCAGGTCTGCGCCGATCTCTGGCGGGTCCTCGGTCAACACACCGAGCTGAAAGACCTGCTTGTCGAGCGGACGCTGCATCAGACCCGTTGGTGGATCAAGTCATCGCCGTGGCCCGACGATCTCGCGGCAAAGTTCGGCCGCGACCAGTATCTCGGCGACTACTCGGAAACCGGCTGCCTGGCAGCCGCCAGCGGCAACCCCGACCTGCGCGCTCCCACCTTCGCGCAGCACGCATCGCCGAGGGTGCAGAGGATGGAGGCGAGACTTGCCGATGCGTGTCCGGACTGGAGGTTCTTCCGAACCGTCATCGTCGAGTTCTCGTGGCCCTGCGCGCCCAAGGCGTTCCGCTACCTGGAGAAGCTGCTGTGGTGTATCGGCAAAGAACGCCAGGCCATCAGCCTGCCTTCGTTCCCGCTGCCGAACCCGGACGAAGTGCCGGGCTTCCTGTGCTGGGAAGACACCTGCCCCAACCAAGATGAGGCGGCGGCGTGGTGGCACACCTTCTTGGAGGCGCTGAGGGGTTGGTGGCAAGGCCAGCCGCTGTGCGGCGGCGTAGCTGACGATGTCAACGGCTGTCTCGGCGAGCCGAGCCCGGTCAAGCGTTGGCTCGTTCGGCTGTTTGTGCGCAGGCTTGAAGTCCTGGCGCAGGGGCGCGAGATGCTCGGGCTGCTCGTGCGTCCGTCGCGTGGCGCCAAACGCGGAGCGCGGCCTGTCACTTAGGGGTGCACGGCCTCGCGCGGGCTTCCGCCATCGCTGAAGCTAGGGCGGACGGCAAAGGCGGCGCGGACGGGCGCAGGCCGCGACCTCGGGCCGCTAGTGGAATATCTGGTACGTCGGGATGTGGCGAAACACGCCGATCAGAGCCCAGATGGCGCCCATGACGTAGTCGCCGAGGACGAGGCCGAGGAACAGCGGTAGCGCCCTGCGGTATAACCTCAGCCCACCGTAGCGCAGCACGAAGAACTTGATGAACCACGCAATGAGGAACGGCATCCACAGCCAGATCAGCCCCGGTCCGATGGCATACCCCAAGGGGTGAAATGGCCACCACGGGAACCGTGCGTGGAGCGCGGATAACGCCGCGACAAAACCCGCTGCCGCCGCCACCGCTGCCCACCGCCGCGGCTCCGCCGGGAACCCCTGGTTGATCGCGCTGCCGAGCCAGTTGAAGCTCTCGATGCCGGTCCAGTTCCCGAAGCCCCGGCATTTCGCGGCCGCGCCGTCGGTGTAGAAGACATGGAGGCACGCCCACATGCCGCAGAACGTCGCGACCACCATCGCGGCCAGCATCGGCGCGACTAACCCGCGCAGGTTCATCCCATGCTCATGGGCGAGCTTGAAGGCCTCGAGTTGACTCGGCATGGGGTGGCTGCGGTTGAGCCGCCAGTACCAGTGGCTGACGGCAGCGGCCGCGAGGTTCTTGGGGCCGACGGCGCGCGACCCGAATAGCCGGAACAGGTTCCTCGGCTCGAGATCCCAGACGGTGTGCTGTCCGCCCGCCTCGGCGCGCACGCGCGTGATGGACAGCGCGAGCAGGAAGTAGGTTACCAGCACCACGATCGCCCAGCCCAGGCTCATCCCCGCGGCGCGCCAGAAGATGACGAAGACGGCCATGCCGACGATGAGGCCCCAGAACGCGGTGCGGTAGCGCATCGGCTCGGCGGCGTCGGCGTCGCCGATCGGGCGCAGGGCAACGCGGACGGCGTTATGCAGATACTTGCGGGTGATGAGGAGCAGGAAGAAGCCATAGGCATACCACGCGCCGATGCCCTGTTCGGTAACGAACGGAAAGTCGGGGACCGCGTCGTATCCGAGCAAGTGCCCGATCAGCCGCTCCGCCCGCATGAAGAGGTAGAAGAACCAGCACGAGAACGAGACGTCGAGCGGGACGAGAAAGCACAGGCCGATGGCGAACGGGTAAAAGGTCACGGGGAGAGAGCCGATCGCGTTCCACGGCGGGGTGCGAAAGACGAACCAGCGCGCGCGTACCTGGAAGTGCGGCAGCGCCGGGTAAAACTCGTGGAGGCCGTTGAGTAGGCTTAGTCCCGCGGCGAACGCAAAGCCGATCCACAGGGCGGCGGAGCGCATGGTCGGGCCGGAGCGGTCCTCCCGAGTCATGGCGAGGGGCAGGCGGATGATGGGGAACGAGAGGCGGGTATCGTCGGTCCACGCCCTGCGTATCAGGACCGTCAGGCAGAGCATCGCCCACCACACCGCGAAGATGAAGACCGACCAGAAGGCGAGCGGCACCAGCCACATCAGGAGCACGGCGGGGCGGTAGAGGGAGCTGTTGCCGTTAAATGCGCCGTCGAGGAGATCTTTGTCCCACACCAGCAGCCAGCGTGGCAGGTAGGGGAAGGCCGTAGCTTCCCATCTGTTCTCCGGCGTCGCGAACCAGCCCGCGAAGGGCATGGCGGACATGAGGTTGATGATGTAATCGTGGGTGGCGATGGTACACGACGCGACGAGCATGACGTAGATGGTGACGAGTTCCGCGGGCCGCAGGACATGCCGCGGGGCGATGCGGCGCAGGGCGGCGTTGACGCCGAGGAGGACGAAGAGGTGGAAGATCGGGGTGACGAAGAGGGGGTTGAGGGTGAGGACGACGTAGAAGCGGAGTTCGGCGACGATGAGCCAGTACACGTTGAGCGGGACGAGGGCGAGGCCGAGGAGGAGGGCTCTGGTCGTAACTCGCGGGCCGGCGTCCGCCGGCCCGGCGCCGCGGGCGCGCGGTTCGGCGGCGCGGTGATCTGGCTCGGGTTGCCGCTGGGCCATTTCGGTTGCAGAGAAGCGGATGAGGCTTGCCCGAGTGGGCTTGGGGGCATGTTCGCCAGGGAGGAGGTGCATCCTCGCGCGGGGGCAAGTGACGAGATTCATGGATCCGTTGAGGCGACAGTCCGTGGCGGCCGGGAGAGCTTGATGCGCGGGGGCCGCGTCACCGTCTGCCGGCCTCTACGCCGCGGGCGCACAAGTCCCTGAAAGGGAGGGGAGAGGGGCTGCGGGCACCGGCGTCCGGACGCGGACGGTCTATTTCCCCTCGCGGTAACCCGCCGATTTCCAGATCCGCCGGGCGTAGTTGAGTCCTTGCGGGGTCGGCTTGGTGTCGCCGCGGATGCTGGGCCACGGCTGCCCCGGGCGGCGGTTCTCCGGATCGGGCGACCAGTCGTCGCTTGCGTACTTCCTACGCACGGACTTCTTGCGAAAGTCCGGCACGTCGAGCGTCGCGGAATCCTGGAGCGCGGAGCGATACGCGAGAATGCCGACGATGGACATGGCGACGCCGCGATAGACATCGAGGTACGGCTGCTCGCCGGTGCGGATGGCGCGGGCGAAGTGATAGTTCATGAAGTAATCGCCGCCGCCGTGGCCGGCGGAAACCGCGCGCGCGTGCCCGCGGGGAAACTTCGGCAGGTAGGTGCGGTGCTCGGGCTTCCTCCCCGTCTCGTGATACGCCTCGCAGCGCAGCCGCAGCATGCCGCGGTCTCCGTGGCGGAGGTTCTCCATCTGGCCGCGGCTGCCGTGGATGCGCACCCAGATGCCCTCGCCGCGCAGGCCGACCTGGAGCAGTTTCACCACCGCACCGTTGTCCATGCGCAGGGCGATCATGGAGGCGGCGTCATTGCGGCGGACGGTGCGCACGCGCACCGGGTCATCCTCGGCGGCGGGGATGACGAAGCCGTTCACCCGAACCGGCCAGGTGTCGGTGATGAACATGATCGGCGACAGCGAGTGCGTGCAGTAGTACGTCGCGGGGATCCAGTTGCGCCAGTGATCCACGCCGGGGGAGATGCGGTTGATGAAGTCGGCGTCGCCGGGGTGGACGTATTCGCCCTCGCCGTACATGAATGTGCCGATCTTGCCGCGCTGGAAGAGGCGGCGCATTTCCTGGTTATGCAGCATGTAGGCGTAGTTTTCGGCGAACATGTAGATCTTGCCGCTTTTCTCGACGGCCTCGACGAGGGCGACGCCTTCGGCGAGGGTCAAGCAGGCGGAGGTTTCGGACATGACGTGCTTGCCTGCCCTGAGCGCCCGGATGGCGAAGGGGGCGTGCTGATGAAAGTAGTTGGCGAGGATGACCGCGTCCATGTCGTGCTTGAGGAAGCGGTCGTAGTCGGTGTACGCGGCGACGCCGAGTTCCGTGCCGAGAGCGCGGAGGGGTTCTTCCGATGTATCGCAGAGGGCGACGAGCTTCATGCCGAGGTGCGGCCCTGCGCCGCGGGCGAAGCCGCTGCCGCGGCCGACGCCGACGACGCCGACTTTGATGGGTTTGCTGCTCCGTTTTCGAGTCATGGGTTTCGCCAGTTCGCCGCGCCGAGGCGCAGTTGGATGTCCGGCAGCGCGGAGCCCAGTGTGGCGCAGGCGCCCTCGGAGTAGAGCCACTCTGCGGTGCTGGAGTACGGCCCGGTGGCGATCCACGATGCCGCGCGGGTGCCGTCGGCGAAGGCGATCTCGAGCCAGATATCGCGGATCTTGAAGTAATCGCCCCCGGGGTTGTGGATGGTGAAGCGATTGACCGGTTGGAGCACCGCAAGCTGATCCGCCGGGAGCGTGACGGTCGCCTCGCGCCAATCGTCAACGCCGGTCTGCGGCGTCTCGCCGATCGCCGCGTCGTTGAGGTACATGGTGGATGCGTACTCGCCGACGTTGACGCCGAAGGTGTGCATGTGGAGCGTCGCCGAGGTCGCCGTCCCGATGTCGCGCGCGGCGAGACCGGCGAACCCGGCGGGCGGCGGCAGGTACGACAGCGGCGGGCGGTCGTCGTGCACGCTCAACTGCATGCGGGGCTCGGCGAGTTCGATCACCGGCCGCGACCACGCGCCCCAGTCGGAATACGAGTTATCGTCCGGCCCAACGTCGGCGACGAGCTTGATGCGCACCTTCCTGCCGCGCCAGGGCGACAGGTCAACGGCGCAGTCCTCCCAGCCGAGCTTGTCGCGGGTGCGGCGAAAGACCTCTATCTCGCGGCTGCCGTGCAGGACGACGACGCGATACTCGACGCCGTCCTGAGTGGTAGAGCCGTCGCGGATGCCGATGCCGAAGCTGAGGCGGCACGGGGCGCGCGGCAGGGCAACGGGGAAGACGGCGTATGCATAGCCGACGCCGGTCTTCCACGGCGGGTGGACGAAGAAGCCGTGGCGGGTTTCGCCGGCCGCGGCTATCTGCTGCGGCGCGAAGATGGTGCCGGTGTCATTGGATCCCTCGGTTTCGTCGGCGCCTCGCAAGCGGTAGCCCCAAATGCAGTCCTTGAAATGGTCGGCGAAATCGTAGGCGAGCGGGCGGGTTCGTTCCGCCTTGAGCCAGAGGTCGCGGCGGAGTTGGCGGGCGTCTGCCGAGAGGGTAACCCGGACCGGGTGCGCGACATCGGTATGCGGCGTGGCGAAGGGAACGCGGATGATGACCGGCGCGGCGCGGGAGAGGCGGAGGGAGCGGGCGATGAACGCGGACGTTACAGCCGAGGGCGGCTCTGCCACATGCTTCGCAGGCGAGGACGCCTGCGCTACCATGGGCGGGACATTGTCGAGGCCATTGACGGCTAGAGTCGCGGAGAGCGGCGCGTCGGTGAAGAGATTCGTGCCGGCCTCGATTTCGAGCTGCGCCCGGGCGCCGGGCGCAAGCGCGTGCCGCGGGGCGCGCACGTCGAGGGTCAGCGCCAGCGCAGCGACAAAGTCGAGCCACGCGGTTCGCGCGAAGGGCTTGCCGTTGATGTCCCCCGTGACGTCGGCGCGCAGCCACAGGCGTTGGCCTTCGTCGGCCCGGGGCGGGAGGCGGATGCGAAAGGCCCACGTGGGCTCGCGGCCAGGCTTCTGATCCGCAGGAGCGCCGAGCGGCCGCACCGCCCCGAACGCGCCGATCCACGCTACCGTGCACGCGAGTCTGTCGGCAGGGGCAGGTACGCCACGCACCTGCACGATTGCGTTTAATTCCTCCCCCACCGCCACGACCTGGGCATTGGGCTGCGTCGAGATCTCGATCTCCGCCGCTTCCGCCGTGGACTGCTCGCCGCAGCGCAGCAGGTATTTGATGGCGCCCTCGACCGGCATCACGGCGACGCCGCCGCGAGTGGGGCGGCACTCGGCGGGGCCGAGGTCGTCGCCGGTAATGGAATACGCGGCGGCCGTGATCGCTTCGGCTCGCCAGTTCAGACGCCACGGGCCCTCGTTGGGGAATACCGTCAGCGCATCACACTCCGCAGCCGGGATGACCCATAGCCCGTCGGGGGCGCGCTTGACTGCGACCGCGCCGCGCCCTTCAATCGGGCCGACCTTGAGCAGCTCCCCGCGCGTGTCGAGGTATGCGTAGTCCGCGCATTCCACGTATTCGCGGCGGGCGCCGTCGGCGATGGCGGAGCATTCGAACAACTGCCCCGGCAGACGGCAGATGAAGCCGGAGGGCGGCAGGACATACTGCTTCCCATCCACTTCCAGCGGCCAGTCCTTGTCCCAACTGCCATTGACCCAGACCTCCAGGCCGTTGCGGTAGCGCACGTACACCTGGCCGTCGAGGTAGGCGTCGGAGGCGACCGCTTCGCTGGTCGTGAGCATCGTACCGGCGTCGTGGTAGCGGATCCGCTCGACCTCGACGCCGGCGTACAGTTCCTGGAGCGCGCGCAGGAGGTAGAACGATTTCAACGTGCCGGGCATGCCCCATTCGGCGGTGAGGTAGCCGATATGGCCGTAGGCGATGGTGCAGGCGATGAAGCGGTCGAAGTGGGGGCTGTGGAACGTGCGATCCTCGCGCCAGGGCTCGTCGCGATAGAACATGTCCGGCGCGCCCATGCCGAAGTCGGTTTCCAGGGGATGGATCTTGAGCAGGTCGAAGTCCACGAGCAAGGGCTCGCGGGAGGGCTCGGGGCTGATGATCTGGGCGTAGTTGCCGTCAACCAGGCCGGCGTAGAACCAGTGGTTGCGCCCTTCGCTGAACACCGGGCCGTGATGGGCGAAGCTCTCGTTGTAGAGCAGGCGCGCGTAGGATTCGTAGGCGGGGCGGAACATGCCGGCGCCGGGGACGTGGTGATCGTAGTCGGTCTGATCCCACGGGCGCACCGCGGTGTGGACGTCGCAGTACCCGGCATAGGTGCCGAACTTGTCGTGGATGCGCGGGGCGAAGTAGGCCTCGGCGTCATCGGCGAAGCTGGGCTTGAAGACGTAGTTTCGCGGCCAGGCGCGCTGCCACCGGCCGTCGGGGAGGCGGGTCACCTTGTCGGGATCCCACTGCTTGCTGACCGGCGCGTAGTCGCGGTAGTTGGTGTAGAGCCCGGGCAGAAAGCCGAGCGACTTGATCATAGCCATGTACTCGCGCAGCCGGTCGTCGCCGACGTTTTGCGGCGCGGATTCGAGGCGCTGGGTGAAGCTCTCGCCGCCGTCGCGCCAGATGATTTCGTGGTGGCACGCCATGAAGCCGTCAATGCCGTAGGCGGCGTACTGTTGGAGCATGTCGGGGTACATGAAGCCGATGTTGCGCCAGAGATGGTGGCGGGCGACGTCAATCATGTCGGAGCGAGGGTTGGGGATGTTGGGCAGCACCTCCTCGAAGCGCGGGGACACGGTGAGGAAGACGCGCTCGCGGACATCGTTGCGCGCGCCGTCGGTCTTGGGGTTGTAGCGCGCACCACCGGTGTAGCGGGCGGAGGAGCCCGAGATCACCGCGCCGTCGGCGAAGAGTTCCGACGCGTCGGAGTTGTACCAGTCGAACATGGCGGACAGAAACAGCCCGTCGGAATAGAGCACATACGGCCCGCGGTCGCCGTAGGTCAGGTACGGCACGGCGACGATCTTCGGCTGCGGCGTGCCCTCGCTGCGTCCGACGAGAATCTCGGTAACGCTGCCGCCGGCCGCGCCGACGTCGAGGATCAGCGAGCGCTGTTTGGCGCGGAGTGCGAGCGTCCATTCCGCGGACGCGCCGTCCTTCGACCAGCGCCAGCGCGCGCGGACGCCGTCGCCGTCGCGGCGGATCGCGACGAGGGTACACTGCACCGCCATGTCCTCCGGGCGCATGATGATGCCGTTGACCTCGAATACCGGGCCGCCGTCGGCGCAGGGCCGGAATCGCCGATCGCCCCAGCGGGCTTCGATATCGCCGAGGGTGCCGAGCTTGGGCCGGTAGATGTATTCGAGATCGCCCTGCTCCGCAGCGCAGCGCCAGACCCATGACCCGTCGCGCTCGCCGAGAGAGTTGGTCACGTCGTCGTACGCGGTGGGGAGAATCGTATCCGGCGTCGTCGGGAAGGGATTCGCTCCCGGCGAGGGGACGTCGAGCGGGGCGAGCGGCTCGCGGTAGAACGTGAGGTTGTCGAGGTAGATGGCGGAGGGCTCGTCGCGCTTGATGTTGTCAATGCGGAGCGCCGTGAACTTGGCGGGGAACCTGATGTCGGGGCTGCGGTCGGCGGATGCGCCGAGGAGCCGGACGCGGGCGTGGGCGAGGAACCAGAAGCGCGCGTCCACGGTGCCGAAGTCAATCTCGTGCTCGACGCCGGCGGCGTCCTCGATGACGGCGTGGACGGCGGGGCGATTCGGCGCGGGCATCCAGCCCCAGTTGTCGCCGTAGGTCCAGACGTACGCGGCATCGAACTCGCCGGGGATAGGAATCGGAGCCGGAGGCCTGACCTCCAGCTGCGATGCCGGGGTCGCGCCTTGATAGGTGATCTTCGCGACGTGGTCGCCCCAGAGCATCTCCTCACGTGAGGTTTCGATCTTGCCGACAGCGCCGTCGTGCTCGATGACGCTCCAGCCGGCGAGGTCCTCGAAGTTGACGAGCGGCGGGTGAGCGGGCTGGCGGCCCGCCATCTCATACGGCCGCTCGCCGGAGTGGGGGTCCTTGGCGTGGGCGGCGCAGGCCCAGCAGAGCACTGCGGCGACCAGGGGGATGATGAGCCTGGGTTCGAACAGGGTCATGGTCGTGCACCTTGCTTGAGCCGCCCACGAGCAAGCCCCGCGTTGGGCTACTTGCCGGCCGGGCCGGATGCGGCGGCGGACGGCAGATTCTGCGCGAAGAGCCAGTCGAGCAGGCCGGGCTCGTGGAAAGCATTGGTCCAGCTATCGTGGCCGACGCCGGGGTATTCGGTGTACTTTGGCTGGCCGCCTGCGTCCTGGATGGCCTTAATCATCCTGCGCGATTGATCCGGCTTGACCACGTTGTCTTCTGCGCCGTGGAAGGCCCAGATTGGGATGTTGACGAGCCGCGCGGCCTGGGCCGGATCGCCGCCGCCGCAGATCGGGAACGCGGCGGCGAAGATGTCAGGATGGGCGGCGATGATGTCCCATGTGCCGAAGCCGCCCATTGACAGCCCGCCGATGTAGAGGCGCGCGGGGTCTATGCTGAACTCCTTCTGCAGCGCGGCGACGATGTCGAGCGCGGCGCGCGCCGGACGCGTCAGCCCGCTCGTCCTATCATTCCAGTTCGCCCAGGTGTCATCGGCGGGGCACTGCGGGATCACGGCGAAGCAAGTGTGCTTCGCGCGCGCTTGTTCGTTGGCGAAGAACTCGCTCACGCCGTTAATCAACTGGAGGCTGTTGTCGGACCCGCGCTCGCCCATGCCGTGGAGGAAGAGGACGAGGGGATACGCGCGGTTGGGGTCGTAGTCCTTGGGTTTGAGTAGGCGGTAGGGCATGTAGATGCGGGCTTCGTACTGATCGGCGAAGGGGATGGCAGGCTGGTCGACCGGCGCTGGTTCATCATCCGCTGCGGCTGTCGCCAGGGAGATGGCGAGCATGCTCGCGAAGGCGGTCCAGAGACAGAGGTGATACATCCTTGCACCTACTTTCATGGTTGCGTCTGTCTGCAAGCGAAAGCGGCCTTCCACGGCCAAGGTCTAGCGTTGACACAAGGCCGGGATTCTTCGCTTCGCCCCGACCAGTCGGGGCTTCGCTCTGAATGACGCATCCGGGACCTGCCGGCGACAAGTCGCCGCCGTGCGCCCCACCAGCACCATGGAGTGCGCGCGTCAATGCATCGCAGCCGAGGGCGGCTGCGCCACCAAGATGGTTACATCTCGCGCAGGCGGCGGACGCGTTCTTCGATGGGCGGGTGAGTCGCGAACAGGTTGTTGATCATGCCCTTGTGTTCGGTGAGCGGGTTGATGATGTAGAGATGGGCGGTGGCCTTATTGGCGACTTCGAGCGGCTCGGTGTCGGCGGCGAGCTTCTCGAGCGCGTTCGCCAAGCCCTCGGGGTAGCGTGTCAGCATCGCGCCCTGGGCATCGGCGAGGAACTCGCGCGTGCGCGACAGCGCCATCTGCATGAGCAGCGCGATGAGCGGCGCGACCACGGCGAGGAGCAGCCCGAAGATGGCGATGAGCCCTGAGCCGCCGCGCCGCCGCGAACGGCCGCCGCCGTGCCACGAGAAGCGCAGCATCCAATCGCTGATGAGGGCGATCGTGCCGACGAGCACGGCGATGATGGTCATGAAGCGGATATCGTAGTCCGCGATGTGCGCCATCTCGTGCCCGATGACGCCCTCGAGTTCGTAGCGATCGAGCTTGTCGAGCAGACCGGTGGTGACGGCGATGACGGCATGCTGCGGGTCGCGGCCGGTGGCGAAGGCGTTGGGCGCGGAGTCGTCGACGATGTAGAGCCGGGGCACGGGCAAGCCGGCAGCGATGCTCAGCCCCTCGACGGAGTTGTAGAGGTGGGGGAACTGCTCCTTGGTCGCCGGGCGCGCGCGGCTCATGGCGAGGACGATGCGGTCGGAGTAGTAGTAGCTCGTGAAGACCGACGCGATGGCGAAGACGAAGGCGACGGCGGGCGCGGCGTATCCGAAATCGCTCATCTCGCCGAAGGCGTAGCCGAGGGCGACGATGACGAGGACGAACAGGATCAGCACCAGGATGGACTTGGTGCGATTGCTGGAGATGGCCTCGTACATGGACCGGATGTCGGCGAACCGCAGAGCGCGTCGAAACCGCCAGGAGTAGGACGAGCGGCTCTGCGAAGCGCCCTATTGCTCGCCGCCGGCAGGCGGTTCGGGCTTGAAGGTGACGCGCACTGGCTCGCGGGCCGCCGCCTCCTCAATCTCGAAGTACTCGCGCGCAGTGAAGTTGAACATGCTCGCGACGATGTTGGCGGGGAACATCTGGATCATCGCGTTGAACGCGCGCACCGTGTCGTTGTAGAACTGCCGCGCGTAGGCGATCTTGTTTTCGGTGCCGGCGAGTTCTTCCTGGAGCATCATGAAGTTCTCGTTGGCCTTGAGATTCGGGTACTGTTCGGCGACGGCGAACAGGGTCTTGAGGGCAGACGTGATCATGTTCTGTGCCTGGGCCTGCTCCTGGACGGTTTTGGCCTCGGCCATGGCGGCGCGTGCCTTGGTGACGTTTTCGAGGGTCTCGCGCTCGTGCGCCGCGTAGCCTTTGACCGTCTCGACCAGGTTGGGGATGAGGTCATAGCGGCGGCGCATCTGGACGTCAATCTGCGCCCAGGCGTTGTTGATGCGCGTGCGCAGCACCACCATCCGGTTGTAGGTGAAGATAACGTAGAGGATGAAGAGGCCGATGAGGCCGAAGATGATCCATACAGCAACTACAGCGTCCATGCGGCACCTCCCGCGCCCTGTGACGTGGTGTCGGGCAAGGCGTCACAGCGGGTATTCGGCGGGGCGCAGGTGCGTACCTGCCGCGAGGCGTTGCACACCTCAACGAATCGGGTGATGCTACACGGCAGACGGCAGCGCGAGAGACAAGCCGACGCGACCGCCCCCGCAGTCCGCGGCGCGCGACGAGGCCGGCGGCCGATTCTCTAGGGAGCGCCCGCGCCGCGCATGAGCACGGGCGCCCACTCGCCGAAGGACTCGGCGTGAGCCCAGTACGCCGGATAGACGACGGCAGCCCAGATCAATCCAGCCGCGGTGAGGATGATAGCGGCGACAACACGATAGGGACGGTTGGCGCGCATGAACGCCCAGGTCGGGGCGGCGAAGATGCCGGCGATGCCGGAGATGATGAAGCCGATGCCGGAGAGCATCGGGGATAGGGTCAAGTCGAGGTTGATGATGCGGATGCCGAGTATGACGGCGGCGCATCCCGCGAAGAAGGCGTAGCAGGCGACGGTGATGAGATCCCAGCCTTTCGCGGTGGCGAGCCCGGCGACGAGGAAGATGATGCCGAGGAGGACCGACATTTCCCCGTACGCCATGTTGAAGGAGCCGGGCAGCGGCCAGGTGAGGGTCATGGCCGCGCCAAAGGACACAGCGACCAGGCCGACGATCAGGAACCCGGGCGCCCACTTGGTGTAGTCCGGGCTGTCCAGGCCCGAGTACACGAAATAGGCCAACAGAAAGAACCCCGCCGTCATGTTGATGAGCAAGAGCGAGACATAGTCGATGAACATAGTCTCCTCCTAGTCGGGTAGGTGAGCCGCACGCCAGGGCATCGAGCGTGAGTCCGGCATCCGCCGACGCAGCTGGGCCAGGGCCGGTTTTGGGCGCGAGGCAAGCGGACGCCTGTGCGGTTGCGGCACCAAAGCCTCAGTCCGGGATCGTCTTGCTCGGGGACGCGATAGCCAGCCGCGGCGCAGCCGCAGGGATGCGAACGCGCGGCGGGGGGAGCGCGATGCGCCGTGTGAGTGCCCGTGCCGGGCCTAGCGTACTAACCGAGCATCGGCCCAATTGGCGTGGTCCGCGTTGACGCCGTTGCCGCCGTCGGTGACCACGAGCTCGAGAGTCTTCGCTGTGCTGATGTCGAGGTCGACGCGTTCGGCGGGGTCTTCGCGCTGCATCAGGCCAGACTCCCAGCGCTTCTCGCCGTCAATCCAGACCTCGAAGGTTATGGTGGGCGCGGTTGCCGAGTCCGCCCCGACCCAGGACTGGAACCGGCGATACCGGCGATCAAGCGCGAAGACGATCCGCGAGGCGGCGTGGGTACCGAGGCCCCGCAGGTAACGCGTGCCGGCGATGGTCATGGGCTTGTCCCACACGCTGCGGTTCCGCTGGAGCGCACCCCATCCCTGGGACACGGAGACCGGATCGAGGGTGTCGAGGAACACGCCGTCAATTCGTTCCGTGGGACGGGGGGTCCGAGTCGTCGCGACCGGAAGGGCGCTCGTGTCCTCCGGAGGAAGCAGTGCCGCCGCGTCGAGCGAGATCGTCTCCGGCGGGGGCAGGAATCCGGGGCTCGCGTTTGCGCTCGCCACCCCTGATTTGGCCGCCCACACCCACACCGAGATCACGGGCGAGGCATCACCGGTGAGCAA
>CP070648.1:4019375-4029820 GCA_020354555.1 Armatimonadota bacterium
GCCTGCTTGTGCTTGGCGACGTAGTCATCCCATCCCCGGTGCCTCGCGCCGAAGTCAACGTCGAGGTCGTCATCGTCGCTCGAGCATGCGGCTACCTGATCGCGCATCTGCCAGAGATAGACGTCATTACTGAGCTCGTGCAGGATGACACTGTCGCCGGCGGCGACCACTGTGGTACGCTGCTTCTCGGTCCGCTTCTCCATCCGCCACCGATCGGGCCCCGCGAACCAGAGGTGTATCTCGCCGATGCCGGCTTCAGGGTTGGGGCCGACCCGGTAGAGGATCTCGAAACTGCGGACTTCGGCTGGTGCTGTGTCGGCGGCGGGAATTGCCGGAGTCGCGTCGGTGAGAGCGAGGCAGAGAAAGACAGCACCGGCCGCGGCGGCGACGCGCGCAATGTCACAAACATTCATTGCCGGATACCCCCTCAAATGCTGTTCCAGAAGGGGCTTTCTGCGTTTCCCGCGCGACTCCTGCGTTCCCTTGAGGGAGGAAAGGTCAATCCCGCGGCGAACACGTCCCAGTGGCACCATCGCCGCAATGGCCCGTGGTTCACGTGGCCGCAAGCGGCGGCCTCGGCGGGGGGCAGTGCCAACGGGGGCAGCGAGTGGCAGCGAATCAGATGCGTCAGGCCAGGGCCATCCCAATCGGCGAGCGCGTCGGCTCCGTGATGCGCGCGGTCGTTCTGCTTGCCGTGTTCCTCATGACGAAGCTGACCCACGGCGCCGCCGGCTTCCACGAACTCGACTTGGTGCTCGCGGTGGGCTCTGCCTATGTGCTGGTCACCACGTTTGTCGCTCCGCGGGGGCCTGCCGCGCGGCGTCAGCGCACGATTATGCTGACCGTGCTCGACATCCTGGTCATTACCTGGCTGGTGCGTGTGACCGGGGGGCTGGCCAGCGAGCTTTACATTCTCTACTATCTCCCCGTGCTTCAGGCCGGTTTCCGGCTCGACCTGCGCGATGCAGTGGGGGCATCCGTGCTGGCGGCGGCGTGCTACCTCATGGTCGGCTTCGTCATCGGCCCGATGGACGTCATCATCCAGTCCACCGGCGTCCTGAGGATGGCGACCTTCTCGATATCGGCGATCGTCATCGCGTTGATCCTGGGCGTCCTGTCGAAGCAGGCGCGCTACCAGCGCGACGAGAGGGAGCGCGCGCAGGAGCTTCTCAGCCGCACCTCCGCCATCTATGAGATCGCACGCGCCCTCAACGCAACCCTGGAAATGGATGAGCTGCTCGCACGACTGGCCGAGACCGCCGCTTCCGAGTGCGGGGCCGACGCCGCGCGCGTCATCCTCGTCTCAGATGACCGGGAGGCGCAGGTGCGCGCCGCGGCCGGACGCGCCGAGACGTTCGACGAATCGGAGGGCCACCTCGACGCCGCCAACTGGATTGTGAAGAACGAGGAAGTGCTCAGCATCAAAGCCGGTCGCGTTTCCCCGAAGTCCGCCGAGGGCGTGGTGCCGCCGGGTGACGCCCGCCATTACCTGGGCGCGCCGATGATTGGCAAAGGCGAATTGGTCGGCGTCATCGAACTGGCGTCGCGCAGTGGAGAAGGCTTTCGCGACGCCGACGAAGACCTGCTCGTCGTCATCGCGGCGCAGGCGGCGATCGCCATCGAGAACGCCAAGCAGTACAGTCGCGCGCAGCTGATGGCGATGACCGATCGCCTCACCGGCCTGTGGAATCATGCGGAGTTTCATCAGCGCTTGCACGAGGAGATGGCGCGGGCGCAGCGGCACGGGCGCCCTATGTCCTTGCTCTTCGCCGACCTCGATAACCTCAAGCGCTTCAACGACACCCACGGTCACCGCATGGGCGACGAGCTCTTGCGGCAGGTTGCGGCACGGCTCAGAGCATCCGTGCGCACCACCGACTTCGCCGCTCGCTACGGCGGCGACGAGTTTGCCGTCATTCTCCCCGAGACCACGCTCAACGGCGCCTCCGTCGCGTGCGACAACCTGCGCCGTGCAATCGAACAGGAGCCCTTCCGGATCGCGGACCAGTGGGCCAAAGTCACGATCAGCGGTGGCGTCGCTGCCTACCCGGAGGGTGGGACGACCGCGGAAGAGCTGATTGATACCTGCGATCGTGCGCTCAGGGAGGCCAAGCGGGGCGGGGGGAACTACATCAAGGTCCACGGCGAAGCGGGGGAGGGGCGCTAGCGCGACGCCGGCGTCGGCACGCCTGCGAAACCGGTGGCTCTGGCGCCGCAGCAGCGACTGGTGTACGGTGTGCGGGCCGGCGCACAAGATCGCACAGGGGCGGAGGCCATCGAGGATTTCGTCATACTGATCCTTCAGCGGGGTAAGGCCAGACTGGCGCGTTTCTCCCTTGCCCTCAAGGGGGAGACCGACTGCCCCGTCAACCCGCCGGACTTCCTCGCCGCCCTGCGGCGGTGGCGGCCGGACATGGTCACCGTCATTGACACGTCCGGCTTCGCGGAGGAGCTTGCCGCCGAGGTCAACCGTGCGAGCGACGGTGAGACCATGCTGCTCATCGCGCCCATGCCGGAGGCCGCCGCCGAACAGGCGCCCACTCGGGTCGGCATCATACTGCCTGAAGCCTTCGACCCGCGGCGCCCCGAGCAACTCATCAGCTCGCTGATTCAGGCGCTGTCGCTCAACCCAGTCACCAAGCTGCTCGGCACCTGGGCGCTCCAGGCGCACGTCGAACAGAAGCTCCGCCGTCGCACCGATTTCGCATTCCTCTACCTCGATCTGGATAACTTCAAGGCCTACAACGACGCGTACGGCTTCGCCCAGGGTGACGCCGTCATCCGCATGCTCGGCGGCATCATCACCGCCGCCGTACGCGAGCGCGGCAACCCGGGGGACGTGGCCGCACATATCGGCGGCGACGATTTCGCAGTCCTGACGACGCCGGACCAGGCCGCGGCCGTCGCCGAGTCCATCATCGGGTCGTTCGACGACGAGGCGCCCGCTCTGTACTCGGAGGAAGATCGCACGCGAGGCGGCATTTCGGTGATGGACCGCCAGGGCGAGGCCGTGACCTATCCGATCATGACCCTTTCCGTTGCCGGCGTACTGACTTCGAAGCGGCCGATCGGGAGCTACCGCGAGCTGAGCGACATCGCCGCTGAAATCAAGACGTACGCGAAATCATTGCCGGGCAGCGTGTACGTCGAGGAGCGTCGGCGGGGTGAGGGCGGCGGAACGCAGTCCGCTTCCAGCGAGCACGGCTCCGCTTCGGCTGCGACGCGCAAGGAGAAGAAATGACGATCCGAGTATTCGGCCGGCTGCGCCAGGTGCTCGCGGCCGATTCCATTGAGCTTGAGGCGGCGACAGTCGGTGAGGCCCTCGACGTTCTCCGAGCGAAGCTCGACCGCGGCGACGCCGAGGGTCACGGCATGCTCGACAAGGCGGTCATCCTCGTCAACGGTCGCAACATCCAAGCTCTCGCCGGACGCGAAACCGCCCTGAACGCAAGCGATCAGGTGACCGTCCTCCAGCAGATCGCCGGCGGGTGATCTCTTGTTACGCGTGATTCCCGTGCCGATGCCACACCAGCGCCACTCTTCCTCCAGGCCCGGTCGGTTGCTCCCGACGGCGCCTCTGGCATGCGCGCTCTGTGGTGGCGAATCCGGTCGGCCCGTCTACCGCGATCATATCCCCGGCATCCCAAATGTGTTCGACATAGTACGCTGCCCGAGCTGCCGCGTGATGCGCGTTGATCCGGCGCCGACCGATGCTGCTTTGACGGACTATTACCGGGCTTACGCGGATCACATGCGAGCCGGCGGGCGCAGCGCCCGAGGTGAGGCCGAGGTGTATGCTCGCGCTGATGCCGACGTCGCCGACCTCGAGCGGTGGCGCGCCCCTGGCCGCCTGCTGGATGTCGGCTGCGGGGGCGGGCACCTCTTGCGCGCGGCGCAGCGACGGGGATGGGATGTCTTCGGCACCGAAGTGGGCGAGCACGCGGTCGCAGCTCTGCGTGCGGAGTTTGGCTCACACCGCATTTGGCACGCACGCGCCGGCGCCGACGACGTCATTTCGGGTATGCGCTTCGACGCCGTCGTGATGCGTCACGTCTTGGAGCACGTGCGCGATCCTACCGCCGCCCTCCGCCAGGTGCGCGCCATGCTTGGGCCGGGCGGCATCATGCTGTGCGAGGTGCCGGACGTATCAGCGTTGCGCATCCGACTCCGTCGCCGACCGCTCATGGGGCAACTTCATCTCTGGCATTTCAGTGCCGCGACCCTCGCCGCGCTTCTCGTGCGACAGGAATTCGGGGTTAACGAGATCTGCTTCCGCGATCACCGCGGCCCGGTCGGGCCGACGTGGCGCAGGTTGGCGCGCCGGCTCCGCTTTGGGCTGGAGAACGCCGCGTGGCGTTGGGCGCGGGTGGATCTAGGCACGAACGTGCGCATCTATGCTACGCCCCTCACTTATTGAGGTTCGTGTATTAGGGACGGACGCAAGGGACGGCGGGGCACCTCCCAAACGAACCTCGTCCGCAAGAGTTTGCGTGTATTACCGGCGCTGCGGTAATACACGAGACTCCATAGTGTCGCCGCGACCAACACGCGGTGCGCCCGGTTGGGTCATTCCCGCTGCCCGTTGGTTGACCGACCTTCGTGCGACGGTTAGAATGGGCAAGACCATGACCCGCCAGCGTGCGAGGCCCGGAGCCGGACCGTTTGCCACTGCGCAGACGTTCCTGGCACTCGTTGCCGTCGCCGGCTTTGCCGCCGTGGCCCTCGCCGCGCCGGTCGAGGTGTTCGACGGCAGCACCGTGCATTTCTCCCGCCTCGACAACGGGCTGCGCGTCATCGTCAAGGAGGACCATTCGGCGCCGGTGGTCGCCGTCAACGTGGTGATCCGCGCGGGCAGCCGCTGCGAGACCAGGGACAACAACGGGGTCTCCCATTTTATCGAGCACATGAGTTTCCGCGCTGCCCGCGACGGCGGGGGCGGCCGGCTCGGCCCGACTATCGAGGGCCTCGGAGGCATCGCGAACGGCGGCACGCTTCGCGACTTCACTCACTACACGACGGTCACCGCCTCGCAGCATCTCGATGTCGCTCTCAATGCATTGGCCAAGGCGCTGGTGCGCCCGCAGTTTGACGACGCCGCAGTGCTCGACGAGCGTCTCGTGCTGATGCGCGAAGCGATACACCTGACGGATCAGCCGGCAGCCGCCGCGTGGGACATGGCGTTCAAGCTCGCTTACGGGGATCATCCGTATGCCCTGCCGATTGGCGGCACCAGTGCGTCGCTCCTTCGCGTGGACAAAGACGCGCTCACAGCCTTCTACGGCCAGTGGTACGTGCCGAATAACGCCTCGGTCGTCATCGTGGGCGATGTTGCCCCGGAGAAAGCGGCGGCCGCCGTTGCGCGCGCATTCCTGGGCTGGCAGCAAGGCGGAGAGCCAGCGCCCCCGCCAGCGGTGCCACCCCTGCGGAAGAGACTGGAACGCGTGAAACCGGGAGAGGCGCCGCAAGCAACCGTCCTAATGGGATTCCACGCTCCCGGTATCGCACGACCCGACGACGTGTGCGCGGCCGATTTGCTTCTCACCATACTCGGGGAAGGCTACACTTCGCGCCTCACGCAGGCGTTGCGCCAAACGCATCTGGCCGATCAGGTAAGGGTTGACTTCCTGACCCAGGAGCTGCCCGGGCTTTTCGGCGTGCTCGCGACCTGCGCGCCGGAGCGCGTTGACGACGTGCGTGAGGCCATCGAGCGCGAGGTGACCCGGCTGAGCAACGAACTCATCGGCGATGAAGAGCTGGCCAATGCGCAGCGCCGTCTCGCGCACAGCTTTGTCTTCTCGAATGAGACATTCGAGGAGCAAGCCGCCACGCTGGGCTTCTACGAGGTGATCGCCAGTTATGAATTCGCCTGTGGCTATCTCGACCGCGTGCGCTCAGTGACGGCTGCGGAGCTGCAGACGGCCGCCCGGGCATACCTTAACCCGAAGCGCTCGGTGTGGGTGGCGCTCGTGCCGCAAACCGGGCCGGGCACAGGCCCCGGCGTGGTCGCCGCTCGGGGAGCCGCGGAGTGAGACGCCAACCGCCCCGGGCTCTGATCTACCTCGCTGCGCTAGCGCTGCTCGCGGGCGGCGCGCCGGCCGCTACCGGCGCGATCACTAGGGATGTGCTCGACAACGGCCTCGTTGTCATCGCGAGCCCGAGCGAGACTGGCACTATCGCCGCCGTCGCGGTGCTCGTCAAGGCGTCGGCCCTGCACGAACCGGCCGACAAGGCGGGCCTGCGCCAGCTCCTCCAACAGACGTCGGTTCGCGGCAGTGAGAACCTGTCCGGCGCGGAATTGGCGTCGGCGCTGGATGAGTTGGGAGCAGAACTCGACGCCGGGCCGGCCTTGGACTACGTGTGGCTGTCGCTGGTGTGCCTGGGGCAGGATCTACCTCGCGCGATGGAGTTGCTCGCCGAAGTCGTGCGGCGCCCGCGGTTTGCCGAACGCGAGGTCGAGGGGCGGCGCGAAAGCGCCCTGCGCTACGTGGAGTCACTGCGCAGCAATCCGTTCGAGACGGCCCAGAACCTGCTGCGTCAAGGGTTGTACGAGGGCCATCCCTACTCGCGGCCGACGCAGGGCACCAAGGACTCCCTGGCGGCGATCACCCGGAGCGACCTCGTGGAGTTCCACAGGCGGTACTACGTGCCCAATAACACGGTTATTGCGGTCGCCGGGGCCGCGTCCCGCGACGCCGTGCTGGAGACGACCCGGCGCCATTTCGGTAACTGGGGGCGCGCCGACGTGCCGCTGCTCGATCCGCAGCCGATTCCCGCGCTCGAACGATCCACCATGCACCTGCGCGAGGCGCCGGTGAGCGAGGCGTATCTCATGCTCGGATTCGCCGTCACGCCGCTGACGGCCGACACCTACCCGGTGTGGGAAGTGGTCCGCTCGCTGCTCGGGCGGGGCATGGGCTCTCGCTTGTTCGCGGCGCTGCGGGAGAAGGCTCCCGCAGCGTACCAGGCCGACGCCTATTACTTCCCCTTGGCGCACACCGGTTGCGTCGCCGGGTACGTGTTCGCGGACGCGGCTGAACTCGAGAGTGCGAAGGAAGCGCTGATCGCGGAATTCGAGCGGCTGCGCCGGACAGAGGTGGAGCGGGCGGAGTTGGAGCGGGCGCAGGAATTCGCCGTCGGCACGTACGCCCTGAGCCACCAGAAGGCGAGGGACCGGGCGTTTCACCTCGCGCGCTATGAAGCGATCGGGCTCGGGTGGAAGTTCGATGAGCGGTATGCCGGGGCGATTAGGGCGGTCACCGCTGCGGAGGTGCGGGACGCCGCCCGCCGCCATTTCACCCACTACTCGCTGGGGCTGGTGTTGCCCGAGAACTAGCGGCTGCGGGAAGGCGGTCGCGGCCTAGCTTGCGGTGAGAAGTCGCGCTTTGTCGCGCCCACGCGCCTAAGCCGGAAAAGGACTTTCGCTCCCCCGTCCAGAATAAAGCACACACGGGGAAGCGAAGCAAGGGATGCCGCAACCGCCGAGCGTCCCGGGAAAGGCGCCATCATGGATCGAAGAGACCCAATCAGGATCCCCGAGCAGCATCCGATGAACATCTTCGAATGCCCCCGCCTCACATCTCGCGAGAAGAAGATGAAAAAAGAAGTCGATGGATACGTTACTAGCGAGATCGAGGGGCGAGCGCGGCTCCTGATTGGCAAGCAGACCACGATCGTGGACTCCAGCGTCGACCTGCCCGATTCCGTGTGCGATGGCCTGACGTTCAAGCGGCGGCTGGTGTTGATGAACAATGGCGACTGCTACCTCTTGGCGAGGTGGAAGCCTGACCGCTACATGCGCCGCAGCGCGAACGGAAAGCGCCAGAAGTGGTTTATTGACCGCGAGTGTTTCCCGTCTGACGCGCACCGCTTTCTGGCCCAGAAAGCGGCTGCCGCCGAACGCGCCGCAGAAGGCGGCGAACCGTAACCGAGCGCTGTTATGTGAGACCCCGGTTGCATCCGGCACGTCTCTCGCGCAACGGCGCGGAAGGTGCCGGTCGGGCCGCTCGACAGCAGAAAGCTAACGTCGGATCCGCAAGGGAGCACTCGAGAGTGCCGGGCACTATCTCAGGACGCCCGAGACTCCTGCGACGAAGGTCTGGTGCTCGAGGTGCCGACGGCGGCATGGTGGTGCATACGGCAGGATAGAAACCCTCTTAGCAGCCTAGCATAGCTCAACTCGCCGCGTCGGCTCCGGAACCGGGAACGCAATGGACGAGCGCGCGGAAAAGCGAGGGACCTGCAAGGAGTGCAAGCGGGCGTTCGTCTTCACCCCCGCCGAGCGAGAGGCTTTTGCCGCGCAAGGCCGCTATCACATTCCCAGCCGCTGCCCCGAGTGTCGCGAGGCTCGTGCTCAGGCCAGGGCGGAAGGTGCGGCGAAGCGTCCTCGTCACCCCATAGTATGCGCCAAATGCGGCGCCCGTACCCTCGTGCCGTTCGTCCCGCGGACTCAGAAGCCCGTCTATTGCCGCGCGTGCTTCCTCGAGATGCGCGACGGAGCAATGTCATCCTCGGGGAGTCGCTGATGCGGTCGTGACGCTGCCGGCGAAGGCGTCCACCCCAGTCGGTCGGCGAGCGCGCCGGCTATGTCGCGGCTGATCCATCGCATCGGTTGTTCGCATCGCCTGGCCCCGTACCGGCGACCTCCGGCCAGGCAGCAGGGATGCAGCGCTGCTGGGCTTGAAGCCGTTCCCACGGGAACCACGGGTGCTGCGCCGACCCGATTTGCCCCTCATCCCTATTGACACTTGGGTACGATGCGGTATAATAGGCTCGGCGGCCATCATGAGAGTAGTGCGGACACGAGAGACGGTATTGAATGTCTGTGCGCACCCGGTGTTTAGCTGGGCCATGGATACATTTGCGTGGTGGGAACCTAATCACAGATCTCCACCGCCTGCCCTGCCGTGATGGCGTGACCTGAGAAGAAAACCAGAGGAAACACGGGGCAGGGGAGGCGAAAGCCTCCCCTGTGAGTTGAGGCAGGGTAGCTCAGCGGTAGAGCAGGTGAATCATAATCACTTGGTCGGGGGTTCGAATCCCTCCCCTGCTACCAGGTCTAGCGTGGAACCGGCCTACCCGGCGACAGGAAGGCCGGGTGACCGGTGATAGATGGGGCGTTGGTCTAGGTGGTTAGGACGCTGGCCTTTCAAGCCAGAGATCACGGGTTCGACTCCCGTACGCCCTACCAGAGGTGAAGACGCATCGACGGAGCGGTAGCTCAGTTGGTAGAGCACTGGACTGAAAATCCAGGTGTCGCCAGTTCGATTCTGGCCCGCTCCACCATAACAGGGGTGTAGCTCAGCCTGGTAGAGCAACGGTCTCCAAAACCGTGGGTCGCGGGTTCAAATCCTGCCACCCCTGCCAGAACCTTGGCAATCAGGCTTGCGATGATGTGTGACTGACGATAGCGTCGGAGCGGGACGTGGCGCAGTTTGGCAGCGCGCCTGGCTGGGGGCCAGGAGGTCGCCGGTTCGAGTCCGGCCGTCCCGACCATCTGGGGGAGTAGCTCAGTTGGGAGAGCACTTGCATGGCATGCAAGGGGTCGTGGGTTCGAATCCCATCTCCTCCACCACACTGAGGCGGGTGAAGCTGCGCCCACGGAGTGGGCTTGTGCGCCTCGGGCGCATTCGAATCCCATCTCCTCCACCACACGCCGGTGAGGACGCGGCGATGCCCGTCCGCAGCGCTGGCGAATTCGGGCTGCTCGGTCGTTCTAATGTGGGGCTGTAGCTCAGTTGGGAGAGCGCGACAATCGCAATGTTGAGGCCGGGGGTTCGAGTCCCCCCAGCTCCACCAATCCTGCGCCAATGGCGCAGGGCTGGTGACCCTGAGGAAGCGACCGCAGGGAGCGCGTCGAAGGGCCACCACCTGACGCTGAGCGACCTCGCGCGAGCGCAGCGAGTCGGAAGCAAGCCAAGCCAATGATCGCCGTGGAGACGTGATTCATCCGAGTCATCTGCTCGGCAATCGCAAGCCTGAGTACAACCGAATAGCATTATTCTGGCGTAGCTCAACCGGTAGAGCGCGTGGCTGTTAACCACGATGTTGGAGGTTCGAGTCCTCCCGCCAGAGCCAGCGGAGCCGTGGTGTAGCCTGGTTTAACACACCTGCCTGTCACGCAGGAGATCGCGGGTTCAAATCCCGTCGGCTCCGCCATTTCTTTTGCCGGCGTAGCTCAAAGGTAGAGCAGCTGATTTGTAATCAGCGGGTTGGGGGTTCGATTCCTCTCGCCGGCTCCATTTCGCGCTGAATCGTGCGGGGGCGCAGCACCTGATCCGCAGTCATGTGCTCCTTTCGCTTCGGTCTCTGCAGTCGCGGTCTCCCGCGGCGTCGCACGACCACAGCCCGACCTTCGTAAGGACATCGGTCGTGTGGACGCACACGACGCCGGCAGTCTCCCCGCGCAGTACGCATAATCCGCCGTTAGACGGGTTTCCGATTCAGAC
>CP070648.1:4029920-4043603 GCA_020354555.1 Armatimonadota bacterium
CCGAGCCCTGCTCCGTCATGCGCAGGGATGGCGGCATCACCGGCAACTATACGTCACAGGGGTTCTACCACATGTGCCCGGGCTGTGTGGAATGGCAGGATCACCTCGCGCACACCGTCGAACGCCTGCTTCGGGAGACGGGCGCGGACGGTGTGCGGCTGGACTCCCTCGGCTTTTACTTCCTGCCGTGCTACAACCCGGCGCACGAGCACGATACGCCATTCGGCTATAACGACTGGATGAAGCAACTGCTGTCGAAGGTGCGCCGCGCCGCAATGTCGGCGAACCCCAATGCGCTGCTGACGACCGAAGCGCCGGTGGACTGGTACGGACAATGGTTCCACGGCGCGTTGACCCAGGTCTACCCGCGCGACCTGCCCCCGATGCGTCTCGCGGTCGGCCCGTACCGGCCGTATGTCTATGCTCCTGGCGGTCCGGTCTGGGGCGCGGTCTCTGGGCTGCCGGGCGGAAGGACCTGCTGGGAAGCCGATCTCGAGGCGCTCGAAGCCAATTGGCTGTGCGCCCGCTCCCCGGTGCACGATGCCCTTGTGTGGGGCGATGTCGCGGATGAAGACCCGCGCGCATCTGACCCGAGTATCGTCACGCGGCAGTTTGAGGGGAGCGGGTATTGGGCCGTGGTCGCCGTGCGCCCGGCCTGCGCGGACCCGTTCGCCTGGCCGCAGTACACCGGCCTCTCCGATCAGCGTGGCGCCTACACGATTACGCTGCCCGGTGTCGCGGCGGACGTCGAGGACGCTATGCTGTGCGACGTCGAGACCCTCAGCTGGTCGCGCCTGCGCGTGCGTCGCCGTGGGCCTGACTTGCTGCTGAACCTGTACACCAACTTCGCGTTGATCATCCTGCGCCGTCGGGACGCCGGCGCAGTCGTCGGCTTTGACGACCCGCCTGCACTTGCGCCAGGCGACTCCGCGCAGATTCGCGTCACGGCGCTGTCGAAGGGCGCAGTCACTCGGGCGCGGATCGTCGCACCAGGGCTGCAGGTCGCTCCGCGACACGTGACGGTGCCGGGCAACGTGACGATCACCGTGCCTGCGGACGCGCTCCCTGGTATGTACGCCGTCTCCGTCACCGGCGACAGGATCCTCGGCGTGAAGCGCTTCCTCACCGTTCGGTAAGCAGCCGCATCGCTCGCTGCTCGGCCGGTCCCCCGGCGCAAACGGGAACGTCTTCCTTGCTTGTTTGCCCGAGCTTTGCCTCGAGCCAAGAGGCGAGCGACGTGCCGGCCCAGAATCTACGATGACACGTCGCTCCGCTATCGCGGCGATGCGCCGGGCGGGCGTAACCCGTATCCACACACACCGCAACCCCCGCCCCAGAAGGAGTCACCGGTGAGGATTGGCGTGATGCTGTCGTCCTTTGGGCGCGCCCTGGCTAAGGGCGACCTGTCCGTAGCGGATGCTGTCGCCTGCTGCGCGGATGCCGGCGCGCACGGTGTCGAGCCGTCCGCGCGACTCGTCGCCGACCAGGGCGCGGATGGCCTCAATCAACTGCTCGACAGTCACGGCCTGACGGTGCCGTGCTATGACGTGTTCGCGGACCTGATCCAGGACGACCCCTCAGGGCGTCGCGAAGCGATTGCCGAGCTGGTCGCTGAAGTGCGACAGGCAGCGGGCCTGGGCGCGCCGGTGGTGCTTGTCGTCCCGGGCGCATTGCGGGAAGGGATTGACCGTCCTCTCGCCATCACGCGCGCCGCCGAGAGCATCCGCTCGGTGATCCCCGCGGCGGAAAGCCTCGGTGTCGCGCTCACGGTCGAGCAGATGGGCAGTGACCAAGCGCTCTGCACGCGCGGCGAGCATATGCGCGCGGTCGTGGAGGCGGTTGACTCGCCGCGTTTCGGTTTGACGTACGATCCGGGGAATTTCTACATCACGGGCGAGGACTGCGTGAAGCCGCTGCCGGATTTGCTGCCATGGGTGCGCCACGTCCATTTCAAGGACATCAAGCTGCGGCCGGACGGCTGGGACTCTGTGCCCCTCGGAACCGGCGAGGTGCCGCTTGAGGCGGTGTATCGCATTCTCGCACAAGGCGGCTATGACGGCTGCATATCGGTCGAATACGAGGGCCCTGACGACCCGTGCGCGGCGGTCCGCGCAGGAGTCTCATACGTCAGCGAGCTGCTGAGTTGCTAGAGCGTGCCGCGCCGGACATGTCGGGTCAGGCATTCCGCGTCGCGGCGAAGGAAACGGCATGAACGAGAAACGGCGCAAAGAGGTCTTGAAACGGGGACGCCCGGCGGTCGCGTGGCCGGGGGAGCCATTGCTCGGCAGCTGTTACGGCGAAGAGGAGATCGAGGCCGTCGTGAGGGCGATCCGCGACTCGATGGATCCCACGGTCGGATTCGGCTTCATCTGCGAGGAGATCGAGGAATTCGAGAGGGCCTTCGCGGAGTACTGCGGCACGACGAATTGCGTCTCAATCAACGGCGCCGGCGGCGGACTCGACATGGCCGTGATGTGCCTAGACCTTGAACCGGGCGACGAGGTCATTTGCCCGTCAATAAACTTCCGCGCGGCGCCAATGTCCATTATCGGCGCGGGCGCGAAGCTCATTCTATGCGAGATTGATCCCCGCACGTTCAACGTGGATCCGAACGACGTGGAGAGGCGCATCACGCCGCGCACGCGTGCCATTCTGCCGACGCACATGAACGGGCTGTCGGCTCCGATGGACGACTTGCTCGAACTCGCCGAGCGTCACCCCCACCCGAAGCACGGCCCGATCAAGGTCATCGGCGACGGGGCGCGCGCTTGCGGCGGCGGCTACAAGGGAACGAAGATCGGCAAGCGGGGCTGGATGAACATCTTCAGTTTTCACACGCAGAAGCTGATGACGACGCTCGGCGAGGGCGGCGCGATAACGACGGACGACGACGGGATCATCCCGCGCCTGAAGGGGATTCGTCAGTTTGGCGGCGCGCTGGACGACGGCAGCGCCAATCCGAGGGGAGCAGGCTGGGGCTCCAACTACAAGATGACGAAGGTGCAGGCGGCCGTCGGGCTCGTCCAGCTTCCGCGCCTCGACGGACTGATCGCGCGGCGGCGTGAGGTGGCGCGGGCGCGCAGCGAGATGCTCCACGGCTGTCCGGGCCTGACCCTGCCCTATGAACCGGATGGCTACGAGCACACGTACTACCTCTATACGATTCTCGTGCCGCGCGAGTGGGCGGGCGGGAAGCGCGATCGCCTTCTGACCATGCTCGCAGACGAGTACGGTGTCAATTGCGTCGTCGCCAACCCGCCGGTTCATAGGACCGTGGCCTTCATCAAGCGGCATACGCAGGGGCAAGAGCTGCCCCTTTCCGACGAGATCGGCGCGCGGCTATTCTGTCCGCCCATGCACCCCTGTATGTCGGAGGAGGACAACGAGTTCATCTGCGCGGCGATCTGGGAAGCTGCGGCGCGGATCGAGAAGGGACCGTGAAGGAACGCGCTGTGCCGGCAAGGTCGTGCGTCCGTGGCCGCCGGCCATCGCAACGGAGGGAAACGTGGCACGCAAGAAGGTGATTCTGGTTCAGCCGATCGGGTTCCACTCTGCTGTTGAGAAGGCAGCGGACGAGCTGGCGAGCTACCTGCCGCGTCTCGCGGACGTGGAGGCGCACGTCCTGCCCGCGCTGAAGGCCGTCGCGGCGGAGCGGTCGCCACATATCGTCCTCGGCGTCTCGGACGACCTCTCCGGTATCGGGCTGGGCAAGCTTCCGAAGCCCCACGATCTCGATGATGCTCTGGCAATCATCCCCCGGGATGGCAGGCTCTACCTGACCGGCTCGAATCCGCGCAGCGTGCTGTTTGCCGCCTATCGCCTGCTGGAGGAACTCGGTGCCGTGTTTCTGCGTCCCGGTCCCGACGGCGAAGTGCTGCCGCGCAAGAAGCGTCTCGTCCTGCCGCAACGCCCCGTCCGCGAGATCGCCAGTTGCCGGCACCGCGGTCTGTGTATCGAGGGCGCGCCGCGCCTGGAGCACGTGCTGGATCTTCTCGACTGGATGGCGAAGAAGAAGATGAACGGCTTCCAGCTGCAGTTTCGTCATTCCGGGGTGTTCTGGCGCCGCGGGTACGGCGCGCTCGTCGCTGGCGCGGCTGCCCGGACAAAGCGGCTGACGGAAGATGACTGCCTCACGCTCGACGATCGGGTGATCGCGCGCGTCAAGGAACTCGGCATGCTGCTGCATCGCGTTGGCCACGGGTGGACCGCCTATGCGGTCGGCCTGCCCGGCCTCAACTGGGAGAAGACGAAGCGCAAACCGCCCAAGGGCAAACAGCAGTGGCTCGCCCAGGTCAACGGCAAGCGCGATGTGTGGGAAGGCGTTCCGCTCAACACGGAACTGTGCTACGCCGACCCCGAGGCGCGACGCGCCCTGGTCGCGGAGGTCGTCGAATACGCCAGGCGCCACCCCGAGGTGGATATCCTTCACTTCTGGCTTTCGGACGCAATGAATAACAAGTGCGAGTGCGCGAGGTGTCGGCGGAAGACGCCCAGCGACTGGTACGCCGTGCTGGTCAACGAGGTCAGCAGCAAGCTCAAAGCCGAGGGCATCTCGACGCGCGTGCTGTTCCTCGCGTACCTCGATCTGCTGCGGCCGCCGGAGCGGGAGAGGATAACCGGGGACAACGTCGCTTTCATGTTCGCGCCGATCACGCGGTGCTTCCGCCACGCTCTCGCCGACACGAGATGCGCGGAGGACTTCGATACGAGCCGGCCGGCGCTCAACCGATGCCGACTGCCGCGAACCAATCGGGGCCACGCGGACCTCGCGCGCATGTGGAAGAAGCTCGGGCTGCGCGATACGTTCCTCTTCGACTACCATCTCGGCGGCGCCGGCTTGTCAGACGGCCTGGGCAAGGACATCGGCGCGGTCATGGCGCGCGATATCAGGGATCTGGACGCACTCGGCCTGAACGGCTACGTGGGCTGCCATCACGTGCGCGTGTTCTACCCCCTCCCCTACTTGCCCAACGTGATGGCGGACATGCTGTGGAACACGCGCCAGTCCGTGCCTGCGCATCGGCGCAGGATCATGTCCGCAGCCTTCGGCAGCCACGCGCGTGAGGTCGAGGAGTTCTTCGCTGCCACGGTGCGCGCGTTCCGCGCCGGGCCCGACTACGGGCACGGCATCGTCAGCGCGGGGACTCGCGGCGCCCGGCGACGACTGTCCGACATCCTCGCGCTTGCGGAGGGCGCCCGCCGGCGATTCGCCGCCGCCGGCAAGAGGGAGAAGGACGGCGTCGTACGCCAGAGCCTTGGGCTTGCGGCGGTTCACGCGGAGCACATCGCATTCATCGCCCGCGCGCATTTGGCCGCGCTTGACCGCAACAAGCAGAGAATCGCGAAGCTCCGCGCGGATTACGAGATCAGGTTGCCCAAGATACTCCAGCAGTACGGGGCCTTCATAGACCCGATGATCGCCCACAAGGTCAGAGGCGCCTTCCGCAACGCGGAGCGCGCCGCGGGCGAACGCGAGGCGTAACGCGGAGGAGGAGCCAGACATGCCGCGCAAGAAGACGATCTCCATCCAGCCCGTTGGGTTCGAAGCGCCGATTGAGATCGCCGCTCGAGAGTTGGCGAGCTATCTCCCGCGCCTCGCCGACGTGAGCGCAAACGCGCTTCCCGCACTCCGGGCATCACCCGCGGATCCTGCCGTCGACATCGTCCTCGGCACGTCGGAGCATCTGACCGGGCTGGGCTTGCGGGGGCTTCCCCGGCCTCACGATCTGGATGACGCCCTGGCGATCATCCCGTGGGACGGACGGCTGTATCTCACCGGCTCGAATCCTCGCAGCGTGCTGTTCGCCGCCTACCGGTTGCTGGAGGAACTCGGGATTGTGTTCGTGCGCCCCGGGCCGAACGGCGAGGTGCTGCCACGCCGCAAGCGCCTGGTGCTGCCAAAGCGGCCGATTCGGGAGCAGGCGAGCTACCGCCACCGCGGGATATGCATCGAAGGGTCGCCGCGATTGGAACACGTCCTCGGCCTGCTCGACTGGATGGCGAAGAAGAAGATGAACGCCTTCCAGCTGCAGTTCCGACATTCCGGCGTGTTCTGGCGCCGTGGGTATCACCTAAGCCCGGAGATGGACGAAACGTCGCGCGCAACGCAGTTGACGGACGAGGACTGCTATGCGCTCGACGACCGCGTCATCGCGCGGGTGAAGGAACTGGGGATGATGCTTCACCGAGTCGGCCACGGATGGACCGCGTTCGTGCTCGGCCTGCCCGGCTTCGACTGGGAGAAGTCGGATCTGAGGGCGCCGCGGGAAAAGCAGTCCTGGATGGCCGACGTCAAGGGCAAGCGAGACATCTGGAGCGTGCCCATCAACACCGAGTTGTGCTACTCGAATCCGCAGGCATTCGAGGCCCTGGTCGCAGAAGTGGTGACCTACGCGGCACGGCATCCTGAAGTGGACATCCTGCACTTCTGGCTTTCGGATTCGTACAACAACAAATGCGAGTGCGCCGACTGCCGCAAGAAGTCCCCGACCGATTGGTACGTCATGCTTGTGGACGCCGTGGCGCGCCGGCTCCGCGAGGAGCGGCTGTCCACGCGGGTGCTCTTCCTCGCGTACGTGGATCTGTTGTGGCCGCCCGATGAGGCGCAGGTTACGACCGATAACGTGACCTTCATGTATGCGCCCATCACGCGCTGCTTCCGCCACGCGCTCAATGACCGGAAATGCGACGAGGCGTATGACCGCGGCCGGCCTAAGCTGAACGAGTGCGCGCTGCCCAAAACGAATCGCCCGCAGGCCGACATCGCTCGCGCGTGGAAGAAGGCGAAGCTTCCCGACACGTTTCTGTTCGACTACCACCTGATGTGGGCGGGCTGGCGCGACGGGCTCGGGCAGGACATCGGCAGAGTGATGGCGCGTGACATGAAGGACCTCGCCGCGCTGGGGCTCAACGGGTTCATGAGCTGCCAGAACACGCGCGCATTCTACCCGCTCCCCCACTGCCCGAACGCCATGGCCGACATGCTGTGGAACGAGGCGCTGCCAGAGCAGCGCCATCGGGAGAAGATCATGTCCGCGGCATTCGGCCGCCACGCACGGCAGGTCGAGGACTACTTCGCGCGGGTCAACAAGGCGTTCCGCGTGGGACCCGACTACGAGCACAAGCTGCTCGATCCCGACAGCCCCGGCGCGCTCCGGAAGTTGCATGGCCTAGCGAAGCTGGCCGAACGCGCGCAACTCCGCTTCTCGGGCCTGGTGAAGAAGGAGAAGGATCCCGTCGTGCGCGAAAGCGTTGCGTTGATCGCCGTACACGCCGAGCACATCGCGCGCATCGCGCGCGCGTACGTTGCTGCTCTGGAAGGCGACGGCGACCGGGTTGCCGCGATGCGTGCGGAGTATGAAGCGCGCCTGCCGGCGATTCTACGCGAGTTCTCGCCGTTCATTGACCCGCTTGTTGCGGGGCCGATGCAGCAGGCATTTGACATTGCGGAGCAGGCCGCCGCAGCGCCGAGGTGAGCGAGCCCCGCTCGCGCCTGCCGCTTCACGATGGACGATACCGGAGACCAGCGATGATCTGGGGCAATGCCGCATGGGTGGCGGGGCTGATGGCTGCCGCGGGGATTCTGATGGCGCTCGCGGCCAAGCCGGGGGGGTGCGCGCCGGCGAGTCCCCTGCCTCAGCCGGAGGCACTGCTCGGGCCTATGCTGGCAATAGCCTGGGAGCGCGGACCCAACCTGCCTCAGGGCTTTCAGGATAGCGACGGAGGCTTCCTCGGGACTCATCTGATCACCGTCGGCGGGTTCTGCCAGGGCGCTGACGACCAGATGAAGCCCGGGCGCTATCCGCGCGGCTTCCTGCGGAAAGCATGGGCGTTCGACACGGCGGCTGTGGCGAGGGGATGGATCGAACTCCCCGACTACCCCGCGAGCGGACGCCAGGGACTGATGGCGGCGGCTGTGGATGGTGCGCTGCATTGCTGGGGCGGCTTCAACTACACCGCGCCGTTCACGTATGCCGACGGCTACCGCTTGCGTCGGCGGAGCGGGGCCTGGGAGTGGGATGCGCTGCCGCGCTTGCCGTGGCCGCTGACCGCCGGGGGCATAGCCGCGATCGGCGCCAAGATCTACATCTTCGGCGGAGCGGACTATGCGGAGGACTTCCGCACCGACGCCGACCGGAATGGGGACAACCCGAGGTTGGGCGCGCGGCTCCTTGTGCTCGACACGGCAGACCTCAAGGCGGGCTGGAGGCGACTCAGCGACTGCCCGGGCACGCCGCGGCTCGGCCACGCGATGGCGGCGGTGGACGGTAAGCTCCACGTCATCGGCGGCCTCGCCTCAGTTCCCGGGGTCGGCTATGCCACAGTCGTGGACAATTGGCGCTACGATCCTGCAACCGACACCTGGCAGCGCATCCGCGACTTGCCGATTGCCAGCGGCAACTTCCCCGATGGCAGAATCGTCTTCGCCGACCGCTATATCGTCCTCGTCGGCGGGTACCAGTACTCGCAGGTCGCCAATCCCGATGGGACGTATCGCCCCCCGTACGGCACGCCTCACAAGTACGCCGACGAGGGTGATTACTTCAACGACGTTTTCGTATATGATACGCGGAGCGATCTCTTCGGCCGCGCCGACTTCATGCCGATCAACAACAACTGCCCCTTCGTGGTCGCGCGCGACGAAGAGATCTACATCATCGGCGGCGAGGCCGACGCCCGCGAGATGGACGGTGAGTACTACGGCCATCATCCCGATCTTTTCCTGCGCGGCAAGATCGCAACGATTCACGGCAAGGAACGCACGACACCACAGTGAGACTTAGACTATCCGCTCTATCGCATGCAGTTGCCGTCGTGTTTGGCGCCTACGGCGTGGGCCTCTTCCTGCTCGGCCCATCCCTGACTTCCATCGCGGCCACCTACGATGTCGCCCTGAAGGTCGTCGGCCTGACTTTCGGCGCGTTCTCGCTCGGCTTCCTCCCCGGCGTGTTCCTCGGAGGATACCTGTACGAGCAGGTGTCAAGAAAATGGACCGTCGCGGCGGGGTCGGCGCTCACCGGGTGCGGCTTCCTGTTGTTCGCATGGGCGCCCGCTGTGGGACCGCATCCCGTGTTTGCATTGGCTCTGGCGGCCGTGGCGGTGCTTGGCGTCGGCGGAGCGCTGCTCGAGGTCGCGGGGAACGCCATCATGGCCGACCTGAATCCCGACCGGCCTGCCCTAGCCGTCAACTACGTTCACGCGCTTCTCGCCATCGGCGCGGTGGTCGGGCCCTGGATGGCCGGCGCGTTCATGGAAGCCGGCGTATCGTGGCAAGTACCCTACGCCATCGCTGCGGGGTGCACGCTTGCCGCGCTCATCGTGCTCGCGGCACAGCGCGAGCCGCCTGTGCAGGCCACGACCAGGATGAGCACGGCGGACATGCGCGCGCTGCTCGGGCGTGGTGTGGTGTGGGTCGCTTTCGCGGGCGTCGTCCTCTACGTGGCTGCGGAAACGGGCGTCATCGGCTGGGTGCCGGCCTTCATGGAGACCGATCTACACGCTTCGAAATCCGTCGCGAGCAACGCGATTTCCGTATTCTGGATCGCGATGACCGTGGGTCGGCTGATCTGCACGTGGGGCGCGTCGTTGTTCCGGCCGCAGACCTTCGTGCTCATCTTGTCGGCCCTCGGTGCGGCCGCGGCCCTGGGCATTCCCGCGTGCCGCAGCGCCGGGGCGGTATACGCTCTCGTCGCGCTGTCGGGGCTTGTGTTCTCCGCGATATTCGCGATGGTGCTGGCCCATGCCGCGGCGGAACTGGGGCGCTATCTCGGCGCGGCGTACGGTCTGATTATCTCCGGCATCGCCGCAGGCTCTTTTCTGTTTCCGCCCGCCATGGGCTGGATCGCCGACGCCACGAGCATGCGCGTCGCGCTGCTCGTACCCGGTGCCTTGCTCGTCGTGCAGGCGCTGGTGTATTTGCCGTACGTTTTCAGACGGACATCCTCGAAGCCCGCGGTTTGACTACAGATTCAACTCGAATCGGAGTGGACTGCATGCGCGAGCGACGCTATGACGTTGACTGGCTCAGAGTGCTGGCGATGGTGGTCGTCTTCTATTACCACAGCGCCCGGTTCTTCGATGACGCAGGCTGGCACCTGAAGAACGTTGCGCTGAGCTTCCCGGTGACCGTCTTCTGCAGGTTTGCCGACGCGTGGATGATGCCGCTGTTCCTGCTCCTCTCCGGATTCGCGGCTTGGTTTGCGCTTGGTTTTCGAACGACCGGCCAATACGCAGTCGAACGGCTCAAGCGGCTGTTCGTCCCGTTCGTTTTCGGCACACTTGTCATCATCCCGCCGCAGGTCTATCTGGAGCGCATCGACAAATCGCAGTTCCACGGTTCCTACTGGCAGTTTTACCCGCGCTTCTTCGAGGGCGTGTACCCCGATGGGAACTTGAGTTGGCACCACCTCTGGTTCCTGATCTATCTCTTCGTGTTCTCATTGCTCGCGCTGCCGTTGCTTGCGTATCTGCGGCGACCGGCGGGTCAGCGACTCGTCTCGCGTCTCGCCTCTTTTGCGCTGAAACCCGGCGGGTTGTTTGTCTTCGCCTTGCCGTTTATCCCTATCGAGGTGGCTTTGCGACCGCTCTACCCTGGCCTGCAGACCCTTATCAGCGACTGGGCAAACTTCCTGTCGTACCTCATCCTGTTCGTCTACGGTTATCTCATCGCGGCGGATGCGCGCATGGGGCAAGCCGTTGACAGGCATTGGAAAGGCGCCTTGCTCGCAGGCCTATGCGCGACCGGCGCGATCGCGTTCATCCTCATTCGCTATGACCCACAGCGCGGATACTCGCTCGGTTATTCACTCACGAGCGTCCTGCGCGTCTTCAACACGTGGTTCTGGCTCATCGCTATCCTTGGCGCGGGACGGCGCTACCTGACGTTCAGCAACGGCTTCCTGCGCTACGCGAACGAAGCCGTGCTGCCGTTCTACGTCCTGCATCAGACGGTGATCATCATCATCGGCTTCTATGTGATCCGGTGGCACGCCGGCGTCGCCGTGAAGTACCTGGTCATCACCACGGCCGCATTCATCGTCACCCTGGCGCTGTACGACGTTGTCGTCAGACGCACAAACGTAACCCGCTTCCTGTTCGGGATGCGGCCGAGGAGGAAGGTAAGCTCGCCCGCCGTGGGGTAGTCTTTCCTGGCTTCGGCGGATGCCGGTGGCGCTTCATGCGGATGCTTCGCCCAGCGCATGAGGCGGATCGCAAGAAGGCGCCGCACGCGCCCGCAGTGCAAAAGGAATCGCATCGCCATGACCCTATCCCTGCCGTTCGTGATTCTCGCAGCGATGGCCGTGATGCTCGCCGCGGCGCAAGGCTCCTGCGCGTCGGACCGGCTGTTTCCGACGGACCTGCGGAGCAGGGAATGGAGTCGTTTCAGGGCGGACGGCTTCACCAATCCCGCCTGTGGCGTGGTGTACAGTCTGGGCGACACCGTCACCAACGGCATGGCTCTCGGCGGCGTTGACACCGGCTGCATTGACCTCGAAACAAGCGGACTGCTCGGCTACTGCACGATCTTCAACACGCACGTGCCACGGCGCGGACCGATCAACCTGCCGATCCTCGGGATGAGCGTGGGCGGTGAGACGTGGGTACTCTGCGACCCTACCCAGGCCAAGCAGGGCGCGGGGGAATACCAGGTGCGCGCGCCGGCGGAGGTCACCGCCGCGGGCCCGACCGAGCTTCGTTTGAACGGCGTGCACACGCCCAAGGAGATCCATTACTGGGGGCACTACCCCGTCGTTGACGTGGAATTCGACACCGACGCGCCGCTGAGTGTCGGGCTGCGGGCGTGGGCGCCGTTCCTGCCGGGCGCTGTCGTTGACTCAATGATTCCGGGCATCGTTTTCGAGGTGCACATTCGCAACACCAGCCACACGCGGCAGCGAGGCACGATCGCGTTCTCCTTCCCCGGCCCTACCGAGCACGAGGCGGGCACCAATCGGTTCGAACGCAAGGAGATCAAGCGGCTGTTTCACGGCGTGGCGGTGAACGGCCGGCTTGCGTCCTACGCCCTGGGAGTGATCGGGCGCGAGAATTTTCGTACCGGCGGTGAGCTTGGCGCGGATGGCAGCGCCTGGGCACGTATAGCAGACGCCCTGCCGCCGACGCCTGACTCCCATTCCGGCGCCTCGACAGCGGTGGACTTCTCGTTGCCGGCTGGCAAGAACAAAGTGATTCGCTTTGTCCTGACGTGGTGCGCTCCGACATGGAACGGTGTGGGGTACAACGGCGCGACGTCGGTGCCCGAGGGGTACACCGGGGAGCCGCAGACGTTTGCCCACATGTACGCGAAGCACTACCCGAGCGCAGAGCGCACGGCGCGGCTCATTGCGCGGAATCACGAGTCGCTGCTCCGCCGCATCCTCGCGTGGCAAGAAGTGATTTACACTGACGAGGAGCTGCCGATATGGCTGAGGGACTCGCTCGTCAACGTGCTGTACATGATCACCGAGGACGGCCACTGGGCGCAAGCCGAGCCGCCGATACCGGATTGGGTCCGCGACGAGGACGGCCTGTTCGGGATGAACGAGTGCCCGCGCGGCTGCCCACAGATCGAGTGCATCCCGTGCAGCTTCTACGGCAGCCTGCCGATCGCGTACTTCTTCCCGGAGTTGGAGCTTTCGACGCTGCGCGGCTACAAGGGCTACCAGTATGAGGACGGCGCGCCGCCGTGGGTCTTTGGCGGCTGCACCGGTCGCACCCCATACATTGATTTCGCGTCCCCGACGCGAGGGTATCAGTGGGCGACGAACGGGATTTCCCTGGCGGCGCTCGTGGATCGTTTCCTGATGTGCCACGACAGTGCGGACAAGCGATTTCTGCGCGAGTTCTTCCCGATGCTCAGGAAGAACATGGCCTACACCGTGAATCTCCGCACGACGGCGGAGTACACGGTCGGCGAGCGCATTATCGCAATGCCCGACGGCAACGAAGGCACGGAGTGGTTCGAGGCGCCGGAGCCGGGGTGGGCGGGCATGACCGCGCACGTCGGCGGGCTTCACCTGGCGCAACTGCGAATCGTGGAGCGCATGGCGCAGGAAGTCGGCGACGCCGAGTTTGTGCAGCAGTGCGCGGACTGGATCGCCGCCGCGCAGGAGGCCATGGAGAACCGGCTGTGGACCGGCTCGTATTATCTCAACTATCTCGAGCCGGAAACCGGGCGCAGGTCGGATCTCGTTTTCGGCTACCAGCTCGACGGCGAATGGGTGACGGACCACCACGGCCTACCCGGCACGGTGGGCAAGGCCCGGGTAAGGACCGTGCTGGACACGATCAAGCGCTGCAACGTGGCCGTGACCAAGTACGGCGCGGTCAACTACGCCAACGCCGACGGCACTCCCGCCGAGGTGAAGGGCTACGGCACGTACAGCTACTTCCCGCCGGAGGCGCTGATGCTGGCCATGACGTACATCTACAACGGCGAGCGCGACTTCGGTCTGGAGCTGGCACGCAAGGTGTGGCACAACCTGGTCTGCCTCCAAGGGTACACGTGGGATATGCCCAACATCATGCGCGGCGATGTGGACACGGGCGAGCGGACCTTTGGTAACGACTACTACCAAGACATGATTCTCTGGTCGCTGCCCGCGGCGATGGAGGGCAAGGACTTCGGCGCCCCAACGAAACCTGGCGGCCTGGTAAACCGCGTGATACGAGCAGCGCGAGGTGAAC
>CP070648.1:4043703-4058535 GCA_020354555.1 Armatimonadota bacterium
AGCCGGACACCTTCGGCCACGCGTGGACAGTGCCGCAGATCCTGAAGCAGGCCGGGATTGATTACTATTACTTCTGTCGCTGTGGCAAGGGCATACCGCTGTTCTGGTGGGAAGCGCCGGACGGCTCGCGCGTGCTCGCCTACAATCTGGGCTGGTACAATGCCGACGTGACCCCGGCGATCGGCAATCTCCCCCTGGAATACGAGCGCGCCTTCGACATTTCTGAGTCGCTGCACGTCTATGGCGTCGGCGACCACGGCGGCGGGCCCACGCGCGGCTACATCGAGGCGGCGTTGGAACTTCAGCGCCGGCTCATCTTCCCCCGGGTGAAGTTCTCCACCGCCCAGGGCTTTTTCGACAGAGTGCTATCACAAAACACGGAGTTCCCGGTCGTGCGCGACGAGCTGAACACCACGTTCGAGGGCTGCTACACCACCCACGCCGACATCAAGCTGTGGAATCGCACCAGCGAGAATCTGCTGCCGACCGCCGAGGCGTTCGCCACGCTGGCCGCGGCTTACGGTCGCGACTACCCGCGCGATGATTTCGTCACTGCCTGGCGCAACACGTGCTTCAACCAGTTCCACGACATCTTCGACGGGTCCGCGATCCACGAGTCCTACGACTACTCGCGCGGGCTCTTCGAGGAAGCATCGAAGCTCGGCAGCGACGCGCTGTACGGCGCGCTCGCGACCTTGGCGGCGCGCGTGGACACCCGCGGCCGGGGGGTGGCGGTCGTCGTATTCAATCCCGTGGCGTGGGACCGGGCCGATGCGGTCACCGCTAGCCTTGACCTCCCCTCGGGGACGCTCGCGGTGCGCGTCACCGATGACCGCGGCAGGGACCTGCCGGCACAGGTCGCGGGCCGCGATGCGGAGACAGGACTGCTCCTGGTCAGCTTCGCGGCGGAGGTGCCGTCGCTGGGCTATCGCGTGTTTCATGTCCAGCCGCAGCAAGCGGCGAGCGCCCCGACAGCGGGCGCCGCGGCGGACGATTCGGGCCGCATCGAGAACGAATTCTGGCGCGTGCAGGTGGACCTGTCGAACGGCACCGTCACCAGCATCTACGACAAGCGCCGGCGCCTGGAGTTGATCCCGCCGGGCGAACGCGCCAACCTGCTCCAGGCGCTGTTCGAGAAGCCGCACGGCATGTCGGCGTGGACCATCGGGGAAATCAGCCGTACCGAGGACCTCGACGGGCCCGCGCAGGTCCGGGTCGTGGAAACCGGCCCGGCGCGCGCGGCCGTTCGCGTCACGCGCACGTGGCGCGACTCGACGTTCACGCACGATATCACGCTCTACGCGGACGCCGAGCGTATTGACTTCATCACCACCGCCGACTGGCGCGAGATCGGCACGCCGCAGGCGGATTTTCCGATGATCAAGGTCGCCTTCCCCGTGGCCCTCAGCCGCGCCCAGGCAAACTTCGAGATACCGTTCGGGAGCATCGCGCGCGCATCCGACGGCCGCGAGGTGCCGGCGCTGAAATGGATTGATCTCTCCGGCATCGCCGCCGGCGGCGCCGACTACGGTCTCAGCCTGCTCAACGACAGCAAGTACGGTCACGACGTCAAGGGCGGCGTGATGCGCCTAACCTTGCTGCGCTGCTCATACGACCCTGACCCCCGACCGGATGAAGGCGAGCACCATTTCACGTATTCCCTGTATCCCCACGCGGGCGGCTGGCGCCAGGCGGACACGGTTCGTCGCGGCTACGAGTTGAACAACCCCCTGATCGCCTTGGCGGAGCCGGCACATGCGGGAGAGCTGCCGGCGAGCGAATCGTTCCTGCGCGTCGAGCCGGACGGCCTCATCGTCACCGCCCTCAAGCGCGCCGAGGACTCGGACGACGTCATCCTGCGGTTCTATGAATCCGAGGGCGCCGCGGTCCGAGCGCGCATCGTTCCCGGCTTCGCCTGGGCCGGCGCGGCGGAGGTGAATCTCATGGAGGCGCCCACCGGAGCCGCGATTGACGCGGGCGGCTCCGAGATCCGTCTCAACGTCAACCCGTGGGAGATCAAGACCCTGCGCCTTGGCCGGTGAGTCGGGGGAGTAAGGTGAGCGGCCATCTGGATGTCGGGCGCGTTCCCATAGCCGTCGCTGTGGGGCGCCGCTTCGTTGTGGCCCCGATGCGGCAATTGAACCGCAGAGCACACAGAGCACGCAGAGAAGACCTCCGGCGTGCGGCCTCGGCCCTATGGAGTGCGGCGCTTCACCTGTCCTGAGCGGAGTCGAACGGAGCGCCGCTTTTGCGCCGGCCGCGGGATCTGCAACCGCGCGGGAAACATTAGCCGCCGATCCACGCGGATTCACACCGATCAAGTGAGGATGATCTAGGGCGGGCCAGCTCCTTCGACAAGCTCAGGCTCGCCGGTTTACTGAACCGCAGAGAACGCAGGAAGCCCTCGCCGTGGATGACAGAGTGTAGGGGCGGCCCGAGCCTGCCCTGAGGACCCTCGAAGGGTGGCCGCCCGAATTCTGGGACTGGGTGACGCCGCCCTACAGCGCACGCTGCCATCGTCGGCCAGCGATTGTAGGGGCACAGCACGTGGCTAGGCTTCGCCGCCACCCCGGCCCGGAGGGCCTACGCACTGTGCCCCTATCCCAGCGCTCTGGACGGCTGTCCAGACCCGTGGGCGACGTAGTCCAGCAGCCGTCGTGGTGTTGACACCCGTCTCCCTCGTGGCTATGATGTGCGCGGTCCGGTCGCGATTCCCTGCTGTCCCGAGGGGAACATGCCTGAGCTGGCGCCCTGCCGCCGAGAGGCCGCACTCATACCGCCGCAGGACCCGTCTGCGGGTGGCCACACGTCCGCCCGCCCACCGGCCCGCGCGCCCTTCGCGCCCGCGGGCCGTTTTCGCTTCTCCGACCTCCGCGCTCAGCGACATTCACAGTTGCGCGGCATGCATCACACCGCTCAAAATGGGTGGCTGTCCCTAGTTTCTAGGAACTCGGGTGCGCCCCACGGGAAATGTGGGAACGCGGCCCAAGCGGCTCAACCCAGCGGAGTGACGCGCGACGAACGTCGCGCAGAAGAGAGGCGCGCGCGGGATAATGAAGAAGATCGCGGGGAGCGCAAGACGTGTTGTGGGCGTTGGGAAGCGCTTCTTGGACGTGATAGGAGTAACGGTCGTCGGCATCGAGTTCGCGCGAGATGTAGCGGAGGGTGATACTCTGGTGGAGGCGGCCGACGAAACGGCTCGTCGAATGACGTTTGCTGATGATGTAGAGGCAGGTGCGGCGAAGTGCAGACAGCCCATCGATGCGGGACTTGATACTCTGCAGCAACGATACTCGAACTGGATCTTGAGGCGCGCGGGAGAAGATCCAGAAGAGTAGACGATGATCGGGGAGGAAATGGCGCGACCAGGTGCGACGCGCGCAGCGCAGGGCTGGGGGACGGACGACGGGTGCGAAATCGAAGATACGCTGCCTCGTGACAGCACCCGACGGGCTTGACCGAAAGATATGATGAACTGCGACAGAAGGCAGACCATTCCCAAGCTCATTGAGTTGATGAAGGATCCGGAGCATTTCGTGCGGCGGGAGGCCGCACGGCGGCTCGGCGAATTCGAGGATCAGTGGGTTGTTGATGTGCTCATAACGGCGCTCCGGGATCCGAACGACGAGGTGCGCAGGCAGGCAGCCTTCAGTCTGAAACGCCTTCGCGATCCCAAGTCGCTGTTCGCCCTGTACGAGCTGTGGGAGGCGCCCGGCTGCTTCCATCAGGTGCTTGAGGAAGCGTTGGATGCAGCGCGCGAGGTGGGCCTGCACAACCTCCATTACCTGGCCGAGGTCATTGGCGGTGAAGACTATGACCTCGCGGCCAAGGCCGCGTCTGTGCTCGGAGAGGTGCAACATCCGAGGGCAGTCGAGTTGCTCCTGGAGGCCATCCACCACCCGAACTTCGAAGTCAACGTCGCGGCGGGCGTAGCCCTCGCCAGGCACAACGATTCGAGTGCGCGCCAGCGGCTGTTGAGCAAGCTAGACGACTCGGAGGAGGATGTCCGCGCCGATGTCGCCTTTGCGCTGGCGTTCATGGATGAGATGCGCGCCTACGATACGCTAATGGCGCTCCTGAAGAGCGATGATTCGTGGCTGCGGATGAAAGCGGTTCACGCTCTGGGAACACTGCATGCGTGGCCCATGCCAACATCTCTTCTGGGCTCGCTGTACGTGAAGCTGGCGCGGGTTCTGGGGAGACCAGAGCGACCGAGACAGCTCGCGCTCTTGGTCACCGCGCTGCAAGATGAGCACGACTTGGTGCGACGCCGCGCCGCGTGGGCCTTGGGCTTCATCGGTCAGGGGCGATGGCCCGGTCCAAAGATCGACGCCAGCGCCAGCGTGCGCCCTTTGATTCACGCTTGTCTTAACGACCCGAGTCCGCAAGTGCGAGCAGAGGCGGCGCATGCGCTCGGACAACTCCGGTCGCGAGAAGCTACAGCGCCGTTGCTGCAAACAGTCCAGCACGATGAGGACATCAATGTCCGGATCAACGCGGCTTATGGGTTGGGCGATCTCGAGGATCCTACGCCGGTCGAACCACTCATTAAGCTACTGAAGGAGGACCCCGATCCGCGTATGCGAGCCGCGGCGGCAGGTGCCCTGGGGGAATTGAGGGACAAGCGGGCGTCGCAGCCGTTGAGAGACGCAATGCTGGACGACGACCCCGATGTGCGCCTCTCCGCCTATGACGCGTGGATTGAGACGCCCGTGAATCCTCCTGTCTAGGCCCGGCAGAGGCTGTGCTTGTCAAGTCACTATGGGACATCTATCAGATCAGGGGAAGACGCCCTCGGGTAAATTAGGGTAAATTAGGGACAGTCACCTATTTCGCTGGTTAATTAGGGTTAATTAGGGACAGTCACCTATTTTGCCGGCGTTGTGGTATAGTGTGGGCATGCCACGAGTTGCCAGAATCGTCGCGCCCGGAGTGCCGTATCACGTCACCCAGCGAGGTAACAACCGTCAAGACGTGTTCTTCGCGGACGATGATCGGCGCTTCTACCTGGCGCTGCTCAAGGAACAGGCGCGGGGCTACGGGCTGGTGGTGCTCGGCTACTGCCTGATGCCGAATCACCTGCATCTGGTGGTGACGCCGCGCGCAGCTGACTCGCTGGCGAAGGCGATCGGGAGAACGCATTTCATCTACACCCAGTACATCAACCGGCTGCACGGGCGCAGCGGGCATTTGTGGCACGGCCGGTTCTACTCGTGCGCGCTGGACGAGGCGCACTGTTGGGCGGCACTGTGCTACGTTGAGCGTAACCCGGTGCGGGCGGGGCTGGTGGCGCGCGCGTGGCGCTACGAGTGGTCGAGCGCGGCGGCGCATTGCGGGAGGACTGACCGCAGTCGTCTGCTCGACCTCAAGCAGTGGAGCCAGACATGGGACGCGCGGCGATGGAAGCAGTGGCTGGTGCGGCCCGAAGACGACGAGCGGATGCGGCAGGTGCGAGCCCATACGGGGACGGGGCGACCGCTCGGGTCGGACCGTTTCGTGAGTAGGCTTGAGCGAATATTGGGCCGCCGGGTTCGTCCGCTGCCCGTCGGCCGTCCGAGAAAAGCCGCGGAGGACGAAAATAGGTGACTGTCCCTATTTTCAAATAGGTGACTGTCCCTATTTTCTCCGGGAAAGACTGCGCTGGCTCTGGCCGCTCGCGTTCGTGACATATGTCGCCGCTTATTATGGGTGGGCATGGAACATCCGCGTCGAGCCCGCTCTGGCCAACGCTTTTCGGGTAAGCTCCGTGCTGGTCTTCTCGTGCATTCTCGGCGCCCTACAGCTGGCTTCTGGCAGAGGCCGCTGGATCGAGGCAATCGCCACCGTTGAGGGTGTGCTCATTGTCGGGACCATGGGCGAGCTTTGGCTAGGTGCAAGGGAGGTGGCGTGGCTTACAATTACACTCATCTCCGCGAGCCTTCTGTACTACTGGCTGCTCGACACGAGACGTGCAGTCGCGGCCGTGGCCGTCCTCGTTGCGGGTATCGTGCCGGGTGCGCTCACCATTGTCGCGGCGGCGGATGCAGTTGGTAGCGCAACCCTGGCCCTCCTGTATCTACAAGTCGCCTACGGTGTTTTAGCATTGCCGGCTGTGTTGCTCGCGGCGCGAGTGCTTACCCGGCGCCCGAGGGGGACGCTTGTCGATCGCGTCGGCACCGAATCGTAAGGAAACGCCTGGCGTCGCGCCAGTAGGTTCCCCCAAACGGGCATGACGGCTGTGCCTCTGAGTAGCATCGCAAGCAAAGCGATCATCCTTGCGGCCGGGATCGTCATACTGGCCGCCATGGCATTTCAACGCCCGCGCGACGCGACGGAGTCGCCGGAATGGCAAATCGCTGCGGCAGGCCCCGTGACTGCCGCAGCAATATCCTCGGCACAAGGCGGCAACGGCGCGCACGCTGAGCCACAGACGGAACCCACCGCAGGTCGCCACGCAGTCACTCGTGACGCGAGGGATGAGCCACAGCGCCTGAACCGGCCCTTTGCGGAAGACGCCAAGGCCATCGAAGCCCGCGCCCAGGCGCATATGGACAAGGCATATGAACTGGCGGATAGAGGGGACATGGAAGGCGCCCTCCGCGAGTTGCGCGCGATCCCCGAGGAATGCCCCAGCAGCGAGCAAGGCGCTATGGCACACTACCAGATCGGTGTCGCCCTCCAGGCGTCGGGCAAATACGACGAAGCCGTCACGGAGTTCGAGCGCCTGGCGCACCTATCCCGCACAACGCCCCTAGCCGATTCCCCCGCCTTCCTCCGCCTCCCCTGGGACTTGCAGACCGGCAACCTCCTCTCCACCTTCATCGAGGTCGCTTCCACCGCGGCAGAGCGCCCGTCCTACCCCCCGGACCCCACTTCCCCCATGCCTTGGATTCCTTGACACTGCTCCATGCGGATGGGTATACTGGATGGGTATACTGGACTTAGGGTAGCGTCATTCTTCACCGCCTTCACCATCCGACTGACGTCAACCTTGGTGGGAGGTATCTGTGGCATCGGTAGTCGAAGTGCGCGGGCTGACGAAGGTCTATCGCTCCTTCCTCGGGGGCACGGGCGTGCGCGCCCTCAACGATCTCACGCTTGACGTCAACGAGGGTGAGACGTTCGGTATCGTGGGGCCCAACGGGTCAGGCAAGACGACGTGCCTCAAACTACTGCTGGGGCTGATCTACCCGACGGCGGGGAACGCCAAGCTGTTCGGCTACAACGTGGGCGACGGGCGTGGGAAGCGCCTCATCGGGTATATGCCGGAGGCGCCCTATTTCTACGACCACCTGACGGGCGAGCAGCTCCTGCGCTACATGGCGCAGTTCTTCGGCCTCAAGGCCGCGGAGCAGAAGGCGCGCGTTGACGACCTGCTCAATCTGGTGGGCATGACGGAGCGGCGCGATATGTTGCTGCGGCACTACTCGCGCGGCATGCTCCAGCGCATTGGCCTGGCCCAGGCGCTGCTCAACGATCCCCAATTGCTCATTCTGGACGAGCCGACCTCGGGCCTCGACCCGGTCGGGGCGTACCAGATCCGCAGCCTGATCGTGGAGTTGAATCGGCGCGGCAAGACGATCCTGTTGTGCAGCCACCTGCTCAACGAGGTGGAGGCGGTGTGCGACCGCGTCGGGGTGCTCTACCGGGGCAACCTCAAGGCATGCGGCACGCTGGACGAACTCCTGCCGCCGCCCTCCGAGGTGGTGCTCGTCGTTGCGGGCCTGGAGGCGCCGGCGGTGGCGAGGATCGAGGAACTGGGCGCGGCATGCGCGCCCACCGACGGCATGGTGCGGATTACCGCGCCGCCGGACAAATCCCAACAGCTGCTGGAACTGGTGCAGCGCGACGGGGGCACGCTGCACGAGATGCAGCGCCCGCGCATGACGCTCGAGCAAGTATTCATGGACATGGTGCGAGAGGAGGCGGAATAAATGCGCAGCATCTTCGTCATCGCCCGAAACACCGTCTCCGAGGCGCTCAGCCGCATCATACTCCAGGTCATCTTGGTCTTTGCGATCATGTTCCTGGTCATCGGCTTCTTCTTCACCTACATGACGCCGGGTGAAGAGGACAAGATGCTCAAGGACCTCGGCCTGACGGTCATCACCGTGTTCGGCCTGCTGATCGCCATATTCATGGGCATGAGCCTGGTGCAGCCCGAGGTGGAGCGGCGCACGATCTACGCGCTGCTCGCGAAGCCGGTGCGGCGCATCGAGTTCCTGTTGGGCAAGTATCTTGGGGCGCTTGTGGTACTGGCCCTGTGCCTGCTCATTATGGGCGCCGTTCTCGTCGTCGCTCTGTACCTCAAGCAGCAGATATGGAGCCCCCAGTTGTTCATCGCCCTGATCGGCACGTTCCTGTCGCTCATGATCATGACCGCACTCGTGCTCATGATCAGCACCTTCGCGTCATCGTTGATGGCGGTCGTCTCCGGGTTCCTGTTCTGGTCGGTCGGGTACGGTCAGATCTACATAAAGCAGCTTGCCGAGCACGCCGACAACCCCGTATCCCAGTGGGCGCTGCTGGCGATGAACGTGATCCTGCCGAACTTCATGCGTCTCGACCAGCGTCTCGCCGTGGTGGACGGCATACCGATCTCGACGGTAGTCATCGGCTTGATGGCTGGATATGCGGTGCTCTACACGGTCGTCGTCATCGCCATCGCCGCGGTTCTGTTCTACGAACGAGAGATGTAGCTCGGTAGCGGTGCCTCGGCGCGGGGCTGGCGCCCGCTCCGAGCCCTGTTGCACGAAAGAGAGTTGCTAACCGATGCGTAGCCCTGCGCACAAGCGGTTCAGGTGGGTCATCCTCCCCGCGCTGGCCTTGTTCGTGCTGCTCTACCCGATCGGTCTGCGGATAGAGAATGACCGGTTCTACCCCAAGGAGTATCATCAGCCCATCTACAACGTCCGCGAGGGGGGCACGATCGCGATCATGGCCATGATGGGCGGCTTCCGCCCCATGGCCGCCAACCTGCTGTGGCTCAAGGCCGACCAGTACTGGCACATGGGAGCGAGCGGCTGGTGGCGGATGGTGCCGGTGCTGCAGACGATCTGCGAGTTGGATCCGCATTTCATTGACGCGTGGTCAACCTTCGGCTGGCACTGCGCGTGGAACATCTACGCCGACGCGCCGGACGAAGACAAGCCCAAATGGGTGGAGACCGGCATAGCGGTCTACGAGCGCGGCATCCGCTTCAACCCGGACCGCTACGACCTCTACAAGGACCTCGCCTGGCTCTATCACGACAAGCTGAAGGACTACGAGCGGGCGATTCCGGCATGGCAGGAAACGCTCAAGCACCCCGATGCGCCCATGTACGTGCGCCACATGCTCGCCCACTGCTACGAGATCACGTGGCAAGTTGACAAGGCGGTCGCAACCTGGGAGGAATGTCTGCGCATTGACCCCAAGGACCACGTCGCCATATCGGCGGTCAAGTGGTGGGAGGAGCAGACGAGCAGCCCGGACAAGCTCAACGCCGAGCTGCGGCGCATCCTGGAGCGCGAGAACAAGATCCGCAAGAGCCGCCGCCTGCCCATGATGGAGCAGCCGTTCAGCATCCGGTAGGTTGCGCGATGCTGCGGCACCCGAGTGCGGCGCCGCTCCCGACTCCGGCTGCGCCGTAGGGCGTCGGGAAGGAGCCCGCTGCTGGCCCGCGAGCTGACACCGCCACCGAGGATGAGGACCGTGCCCCGCTGCCGCGCTCTGCTCGTCGCCAACTCCGCTTCCGGCCTCGGCCGCACCGGGCGTCTGGCGTCCGCTATCGGGGCCGGGCTGAGCGCGCGCGGCGTCGAGGCCGAACTAGCGCTCTCGGGCACGCCCGTGAGCGCGGGCGAGGCCGCCGCGGCGGCGGTCGCCCGCGGCTGCGACCGGGTCGTCGTCGCCGGCGGCGACGGCACCATCAACTCGGTTGTCGGAGCCCTCGCCTACACCCCGACTGCCCTGGGAGTCGTCCCCACCGGCATGGCCAACGCGTTCGCCCGCGAGTTGGGCATACCGCTGACATATGACGCGGCGTGCGACATCGCCGCAGCCGGCGCGACGCGCACCGTTGATCTCGCGCGAGCAGGCGACCGCCACTTCGCTCTGATGGCGGGCGTCGGGTTCGATGCCGATGTCGTGGCCCACGTCAGTCTCCGCCTCAAGCGCCTGATCGGGCCCGGGGCATACGTCCTTGCGGGCCTGGCCGGGCTGCCTCGCTTCCGTCCCAGGAAACTGAGGCTGTCCTGGGACGAGGGCGAGATGGTGACGCGCGCGCTGATGGTCGTGGCGGCGAACACGGCGCAGTACACATATCACTGGCGGATCGCCCCGGCGGCCAGGCCGGACGATGGCCTCCTCGACGTCGTCGTGTTCGGCTGCCGCCGCGCGCTTGATCCGGCGGCGCACGCGGTCGGCGCGCTGACCCGGCGCCACATGAGGCACCCGGGCGTCGTGACGTGGCGCACGCGCAGACTGCGGGTCGAGTGCGAATCGCCGCTCCCCCTTCAGATAGACGGCGACGTCGCAGGCGTCACGCCGATCGAGATGGAAATCCTGCCCGGCGCGCTGAAGGTGCTCGCACCGCGAGCGCGCGCCCACACAAGCCCATGAGGCAACGCCACCACCACAGCTCCGCTGCGCCGAACCGGCTGCCCGAGATTCGCGGCGCGCGTATCGGGACCGACGAGGCGGGCAAGGGCGATTACTTCGGGTACCTTGTCATCGCCGCCGTCTATCTTGAGCCGGACCAGGATGATTCACTGCGTGAAATGGGCGTTCGCGATTCCAAGCGTATGTCCGACAGCGTCGTCCGGCGCGTCGCGGGGACGTTGAAGGCCCAGGTCGCGCACGACGTCGTGCGCATTTCACCGAGTCGCTATAATGAGCTCTACGCGAAGTTGCGCAACCTCAATCGCCTGCTCGCGTGGGGCCACGCGCGGGCCATCGAGAACCTGCTCGAGCGCGCTTCTGCGCCCCTGGTCGTGTCGGACCAGTTCGGCGACGAGCAATGGCTCCGCGAAGCGCTGATGCGCAAGGGGCGGCAGGTGACCCTGGTCCAGGCCCCGCGCGCGGAGCAGGACTCGGCCGTCGCGGCGGCCTCGATCCTGGCACGGTCGGTGTTCCTCGAGACCCTGGAGGCGCTCTCGGCCGAGGTCAAGGTCTCGCTGCCCAAGGGATCAACGCACGTCATCGAGACCGCGAGGGATCTGTGGCGCCGAGGCGGCGAAGACCTGCTCGGGCAGGTGGCCAAGCTGCATTTCCGCGTCACGAAGAGCCTCCGCCAGGTCCCGATGGGAGACTAGGCCGGGAGCGCACAGGCTTTGCGCGGATAGCCCTGCATCAAATGACCTCTCCAGAGCCGGTGCGAACAGCACGTGCGCCCGGTCGTCCTTCAGCGCACGCAAGCATCCATCGCCCCCCGTCGGGGATGTCGCACGCGTCGGCAGTTCGGTCTTCACGCGGTGGAACACGAGGGGAGAAGGTCATTTCCTGTAAACATATGTTTCCCTCGAACCGCTGTGGAAGCTTGCGCCGGGTGTGGAAAACCTGTATTGTATTATGTCGTGGACCTGCCGGGGGCTGCGGGTGTGGCATTCTGCAGGCGCGCTCCAAGGGGCGCAGGGCGTCTTGAGCGTGTTGCCCGGGGCGCGACGGCAGCGGTTGGGGGATCAGTTAGCGAGGTTCGTGCATTAGGGAAGGACGCAAGAGACAGCGGGGCACCTCCCAAACGAACCTCGTCCGGAAGAGTCTACGTGTATTACCCGCGCTGCGGTGATACACGAGACGCTATAGCATATGGGAAAGCCAATCATAATCGTCGAGTCGCCGGCGAAGACGCGCACGTTGAGCACCTTTGTGGGGTCCGGTTATGAAATAGCCGCCTCCATGGGCCACGTGCGCGACCTCCCGCCGAAGAAGCTCGGGGTGGATGTCGAGAAGGATTTCGCCCCCGAATATGAACTCCTCGCGGATCGCAAGTCCACCCTGAGCCAGCTTCGGAGCAAGGTCAAGGCCGCCGATGAGGTCTACCTCGCCTCCGACCCCGATCGTGAAGGTGAGGCCATCGCGTGGCATCTGACGCAGGCCCTGAAGATCGCCAATCCCAAGCGCATCGAGTTCAACGAGATCACCCGCCGCGCGGTGCAGCGGGCATTGGAGCATCCGCGCGAGATTGACATGCGGCGGGTCAACGCGCAGCAGGCGCGGCGCGTCCTGGATCGGCTGGTCGGATACAAGCTCAGTCCGCTGCTGATGCGCAAGCTGCGCCGCCGGGCTCTCAGCGCGGGGCGCGTGCAATCCGTGGCGGTCAAGCTGGTCTGTGACCGCGAGCGCGAGATCGAGGCGTTCGACGCACAGGAGTACTGGGATATCTTCGCCCACTTGACCCCGGCGGGCGAGGAGGAGCCGTTTCGCGCGAAACTGGTGCAGATTGACGGCGCCAAGGCCGCGGTCGGCGACGCCGAACGGGCGGCGGAAGTCTGCGCTGATGCCCGCGGGCAAGAGTACCGCGTCGCGCGCGTGAAGCGGTCGGAGAGGAAGCGCGGCCCGCTGCCGCCCTTCATCACCTCGACGCTGCAGCAAGATGCGTTCAACCGGCTCGGCATGTCGGCGCGGCGCACGATGGTCGTCGCGCAACAGCTCTATGAGGGATTGGAACTCGGCGCTCAAGGCTCGGTGGGATTGATAACGTACATGCGCACGGACTCGACGCGCGTCGCGGCGGAGGCCCAGGCGGAGGCGCGCGAACACGTCGCGGCGGAGCTTGGCCCCGATTACGTCCCCGAGCGGCCGCGCCACTTCGCCGCCCGCAAGGGCGCGCAGGAGGCTCACGAGGCCATTCGACCGACGTCCGTCGCGCTCGACCCCGACGCGGTGGCGCAGTACCTCAACCGCGATCAACTCCGCCTCTACCGGCTGATATGGTCGCGATTCGTGGCGAGTCAGATGGCCGATGCGACTCTGGATGTCATGGTCGTCGACGCCGCCGGGGGGCCGTATCTGTTCCGCGTCACCGGGCAGGCGGTGACTTTCCCCGGCTTCATGCGCGTCTATTCGCCGACGAAGAAGATCCAGGAAGAGGAACAGATCAAGCTGCCGGCACTCCAGGAGGGGCAAGCGTTGCGCTTGCTCGACATTGAGACGACGCAGAAGTTCACGCAGCCGCCCCCGCGCTACACCGAGGCAAGCCTGGTGCGAGCGCTGGAGGCCAAGGGCATCGGCAGGCCGAGCACCTACGCGCCGATTCTCGCCACCATTCGCGAGCGGGGCTACATCTATCTCGATGCGAAGCATCTGCGCCCGACGGACTTGGGATGCGTAATCACCGACCAGTTGTCGGAGCACTTTCCCCGTATCATGGACGTGGAGTTCACGGCGCGTGTCGAGGAGCAGCTCGACCGCGTCGAGCAGGGCGAGGAGGACTGGGTCGCGCTGCTGCGGACGTTTTACGGCCCGTTCGAGGAATCGCTGGAACAGGCCGAGGAGAAGATGGGCCCGGTGCGCATGCCGGTGCGGGAAACAGAGGAGAAATGCCCGGAGTGCGGAAAGCCACTAGTAATCCGCACCGGCAAGCGCGGGCCGTTTCTCCATTGCAGCGGCTTTCCCGCGTGCCGTTACTCGGTATCGCTCGGGGATGATGAGAAACCCCGGCCTGCCGCGCAGCCGACGGATCAGGTCTGCGCTGAGTGCGGGCGCCCCATGCTGTTGCGCACGGGGCGGCGTGGGCAATTTCTGGGCTGTTCCGGATATCCGGAGTGCAAGCACACGCGGCCGCTCGACGAGCAGGGCGAGCCTGACGCGCCGCAGACACCGTGCCCGGAGTGCGGCCGGCCGCTGGTGCTGCGGCGCAGCCGCAGGGGGCCGTTCCTGGGTTGCACGGGGTATCCGGAATGCAAGCACACGGAACGGCCGCCGCGCGCGCCGCGGGAAGAGCCGATTCCGACCGGCGAGAGCTGTGAACTCTGCGGCGAACCGATGGTCACGCGCAAAGGACGGCGCGGGGCCTTTGCGGGGTGCTCGGCGTACCCGAAATGCCGAAACACTCGTCCCCTCGAAGAAGGGGAACTGCGGGAGCCTGAGTCGGTGACGCAGGCCGAACCCGAGGGCTCCTGACCGCCGCGACAACCCTTCATGGATGCGGCGGGAGGAGACTATCCGTGATCTGTCAGCGGTGCGGCGCGGTCAATCCTTCCGACCGCCGTGCATGCGGACGATGCGGGCTGGTGTTCGAGACGGCGCAGCGGCGGCGGCCGCGGCGCACGACGGCTTCGCAGCGTCGGCGCATCTGGCGCACCGTGATCCTCGGGCTGCTCGGCGGCGGCGCCGGTTACGCCTATGCCTTTCTGGCCGTGCCGGGCACGCAGGCCCCTGCCGCGGGCGCCGCCATCGTCTTCACGGCTATCTGCTTGGTAGCCGGATTGCTCATCGGATACATGCCGCAGGCCGCGTGGCGCCTTTTCCTGCGCGGCATCTTCACCGTGCACCTCGTGCTCGTTTCGCGCATTGCTCGATCCAATGCTCGCCGCCTCATCGCGGCGCAGCGCAGGGCGATTGAAGACGACCCGAGCGACGCCGAGGCCCACCATCGTCTCGCCCTGCTCGAGTGGGTTGCGGGCCAACGTCCGGCGGCGACCCAACATATGGAGACCGCCTACGAACTGACCGAAGACGACCCCGTGGTGGCGCACAACACGGGCATCATCGCCGCACACAGGGAGGACCACCCACGGGCTCTCGAGTTGCTTCGGCGAGCCGCCCAGGCGCTGCCGGCATCGCCCCCCGTCCAGGCTAACGTGGCCTATGCGTTGATCCAATCCGAGCAGCACGACGAGGCGCTCGCGGCGGTGGAAGCGGGCCTGCGGCTGG
>CP070648.1:4058635-4080209 GCA_020354555.1 Armatimonadota bacterium
GATGTGTGTCTCGCGGAATGACGTCACCAGCGCGGCGAAGGCCTCGCGCAAGCGCTGGCGGTACTCGGGGGCCTCGACAACCTTGTGACTCTCCTCCGCGCGTCCGGGGAACAGGAGCGTCTCCAGCGCGTACTGCTGGCGGTCGTAGTGGCCGGAGTCATCAGTCGGCTGCAGCGAGACCTCGCCGTTCTCGATGCTGGCCATGAAACCCCCCATTGTTGGAGCCGCGGGGTCGCCGCCCAGTTCCGCCACGACTCGCGACTCGCGGGAGAGCGAATGCGGAAACAGCGCGATGCCGTCCCATCCCGCGCGGCTCAACTGAGCCGCCGCGCGCTCCGCATCCGCCTCGGGACGTAATGTGCTTCCCGCCTCGCGGGCGGCACGCTGCACTTCGACCAGCGAGGCGTGCCTGTTCGGGTTCGTCATCGCGCGGTAGAACTCGACCGTGCGGCGATAGGCGTCTCGCAAGTCAGGTCCTGTGTTCCCGATGGGGCGTAGGGATTGCGCCAGGATCAGTGCAATCCTTGCGTCATCCGCCGTCAGCGCTGAGGTGTAAGGATCGAGCCTGGCGGGCCACATCTGGAACAACCGATCCTGGGAGAAAAGGCGGCGAAGCTCGGGAGTCCAGGTGTAGAAGCCGTTCGGCTTCACCCACACCGGTTGACTGCGGAGAGCGTCCAGCATGCGCCGAGCCATCGCGCCGATCTCAGCCGGCACCGCAGGATCTCCATCGCCCGCCATGATGCCCGCTGCGATGTAGGCACACGCCGCGTCGGCCGCAGCACCTGGGGTGCGTTGGCGAAGCCGGAGCAGCCGCTCCAGCATGATCTCCAGCAACCGCGCCTTGCCCGGCGGCACGATGTGTCCCTGCTGGAGCGCAAGCTCCAACCCGGCGTACATCGCATCATCGCGGCATTTCGCCTTCCACGTAATAAGGTCGAGCGAAGGCAGCAGTCCGGCGAGCCGGTCCACGTCGGCGCCCTCGCGAGAGCGTCCTGCATACACCGCCATGCCGTCGGGCCAGCGGAACTCATTGACAACCTGCCGGTAGGTCGAGAAGAGGCCCCCCGCTTCCGGCTTGTCTTCGCTGTTGAACGGGACGATGTCGAGCCGAATCCGCACGGGGGTGAGGTCCACCTCCCGGTCCCCCAATCGCGCGGTGAGGTCAAGCGCGGGCGGCGCTGCTCGCGACGATGAGATCAGCAGGGAAACAAGCAGGAGACATGAAGCGGGATTCAACATTGCACGGCCAATGCCCATGACTCCCTCCTGTCCGCCTCCGGCAGAGAGCATTGCCTTCGGTACTAGGACGCGTCAGCGATGATGGTCGTTCCGTGTCAGGCAGACAACGGAAGCTGCGGCCGGCCCGATCAGCCCGGCCGTCGCCAACTGAAGTCGGCGTGCTTATTCTGCGGCGTCCGCCGCGGCGATCTCATCCCACTGCGGCACATGCTTCTCGTCGCGCGCAAGGCAATCCGCGAGCAGGGATTGCTCGACGCGCAGCAGGCGCAGCATCTCGCGCATGCCGCCCTCACTCTGCCCCTCGAATGACTGCATCCCCGGGCGCGTCCACGGCGGCTGCATGTTGACCGTCGCGATGCGGATGACGCCGCCCGGCGCGCCCTCGCCGTAGACGCGCTCCATGATCTCTATTGCGCGCTCGTAGCGCTCGAGCGACGCAATGATGAGCGGCATCACGGCGGCCGTTGCGGACGCCGCACCGCGCTTGCCGGCGAGCCATTCCTGATACGCCACCGCCGCGCGCAGACGCGCGCCGTGGTGCCGGCCCAGTTCCGCCGCGAGTTGCATCAGATCGCAGATGCGGCGAAACTCGTCGGCGCCGCGCTCGGGCTGCTGTGCGCGCAGCCGGCGCACGAGGTTCTCCGTCCGCTGGGCGCGGCGCTCCACGTCCTCAGCGGTTTCGAGCGGGCCGACGTCGGTCGCGGCATCGGCGAGATGCGGGTCGTCAACGTATTCGGGAACGGTGATCCAATCCCGGCTCCACCGCTTTTTGCGCGGGATGCCCCAGGAGAATGCCTGCTCCAGCTCCGGGCGATCAATGCCGGTGTGGCGGAAGCTGCTGATGCTCGGCATGCCGAGGTAGGAGATGAGCGGCAGGCCGACCTGGGGCTTGTAGTTGTTGTTGCGGTAGTAGAGCTGGCAGCCGATAGCGGGGATGATCCCGCTCGACTCCTCGGCGGCGGCCAGGAAGCCCTCGGCATTCACGTCACCGCCGTAGCGCTCCCGTACGCGCGCGATCCAGTGCGACTGTTCCTCGTCCTGCGCCCGGTCGGGATCGTTGAGATACCGGCCGAATGCAGCCTCGGTGATCCAGTTGATACCGCCGTCGCCGGTATCCATGAACAGCCCGCCTGCGCCTTTATCCTTGAGCCCCTGACAGACGCCTCGGACGAACGAATAGCTGCCGAAGAACAGCCAGTGTGGTGTCTGAGCCGAAATGACGGCGGCGGGCCTGCCGGTGTGATTCTGGAACAGCGTGATGCGCGTGCTCGCTTCGGGAACGAAGAACTGCTCCTCCTGGAGCTTGCACATCGGCTGCCAGTTAGCCAGCCCGCGCGAGAGGAGGTCGAACTCGTGGGGGTAGATGCCTTGGTCGCGCAGGATGATGTGCGGCTGCGGATCCATCGCCGCGACGGTGTCGCACAACGCCGCGCGCGTGAAGTCCACACAGGGCACCGGGTTTTCGCCGACCGTGGGCGCGAGGCCGACCTGCGGGTACTCGCGGAAAAACGCGCGGTACGCTGCGGCGGTGTAGGCGCGCGATTCGGGCGTGTCGGCGCCGGCGTATTCGAACACCTGGCCGTGGTAGGGCAGGTTGTGGGCGCGCGCGAACGGGCCGGGCAGGAAGATGCTCCAGGTCAGGATGTAGATCCTGATGCCGCGCGCCTCGGCTTCGTCAATCAGGCCGTGGAACCAGGCCTTGTTGCGCTGCAATTGCTCGGGCGTGAGCGTGGCGGCTTCGGGGAACTCGGGGATCTCGACGAGACCCGGGAACGGGTGCGGGTGCAGGAAGAGGATCGCATTGTAGCCCTCGCCGGCGAGGCGGCCAAGGCGCTCGCGCCAGTAGTCGAGGCGGCAGAAAGGGTGATCGAAAGTCTCGTCAACTCCCTCCCACTGCGCCTTGAAGCTGTCCCAGTAGTAGCCGGTCGCGCCGCCGCCGGCGTACATCGGCAGCCCGCCGATGATCGCGCCGCGAAGAGAGAAGGCGGGCGAATCGCCGGACGGCGCCGCTTGCGCCGGCAGGCAGAGACAGCCGAATACGAGCACGACGAGGAGCATCGCGAGGATCATTGGATATCACCGCTCACGCGCCCGGCTTGGGTGAGTACAGCACCACCGGCCGCCACACGCCGCCGAGCGTGGTCTCGGCATCGGCGAGCACGGCGAGCGTGTTGACCTCGCCGGGGCGGATGACGTCGGTCACATCCACGTCGAACGGCGTCATCCACGAGTTGGGTGTTTCCCTCTCGGGATGGCTGTACACATACTCGCCGTTGACGAAGATCGTCCCGCGCTCGTCCACCGCGCCGAAGTAGAGCATCACCGTGCGGCCGCGGAACAATGCGGGGACATCGAACCTCACCCTTGCCCAGCCCGAGCCGGTCAGTCCCTCGCGGCCCTGCTGATGCCACTGGCTCGTGGTGACGACCGTCTCCCAGGCCAAATCGTCGAAATCCGGGCGGTACCAGCCCTGGGACATGCCGGTCAGATCCGGGTCGGCGCGGAAGCGCCACCGCATCGGCAGGGCGACGGCGTCGTTCTTCTCCCAGAACTGGCGCGAGCGCGAGTAGGCCTCCTGCACCATCAACACGCGGCGCTCCTTGGAGCCGTCGAGCGGCAGGCTCTGGCGGACCGCCGCAAGCGCCTCGTCATAGTCGAAGCCCGGGCTGAGGTCAACGCCGTAGGGGTCGGGCGTCTCGCGCGCGGCATGCTGCTGCTGCCAGTCGGCGGCCGCGATCGCCTGGTTCGCCCACGTGAACCAGCGCCAGTAGGCCGCGTTATCTTCTTTGCCATATGTCGGCCCCTCGTAGAAGATCCAGTAGCCGTCGGAGAGGTCGGAGATCATCACCGCGTTCTTGCCCGAGAACTCCGGGTCGGCACCCCACACGATGGGGTCAATGCCGCCCATGTACCGAAACGGCACCTCAGCTCTCCGCACCGAGGCGATGTTCGCCTGCAGCCGCGCGCGGTTGGCCTTGAGCGCCGCTTGCTCGGACAGCAGCTTGCCGCCCGACCGGCCGTAGGTGACGGCGTCGGCGAGTATGAGCGGCGCGCGCTCGGTCGTCCACTCGCGCCACACCGCCTCCCTAATGAACAGCGTCCCGGGCGCGGGATAGACGATGAATTGGAAGCGCGGGTTGATAGCATGCACCTGCTCGCGCAGCGCGCGGCAGCGGGCGCGCCACGATGCAATCTGGAACTCGGCAAACTCGTCCACCAGGGTGCGGCTCTCGAGCCAGGGGTAGCGCTCGGAGGGCGCGAGGTCCGGCATCTCCATGCCCCGGGCGCGCGCGAACTCGCGCATGATCTTCTCGTCGTAAGAGAGATCGTAGCAGTTACCGCCGCGGCCTTGCGCGTAGTTCTCGAAGTCGAGGAAGACGCCGACGACGGCCGGCACCTCGGCGCTGACCCGCGCCTGGCCGACGATGTTCTCCGTCATCCACTGCCACAGCTCGTCGGAGTTGGGGCTGTAGAGGTCTTGCTCGAGGCCGTCGGCCCACACCAGCTTGGTGCCGGTCTTGGTGGATAACGTCCCGCGCATCCATGCCATGTAGTACATGCCGTGCTGCTGTGCCAGCTCGGCGACGCGGCGCACGCGCTCCATATCCTCGCCGCCGATGCGCGGGCACACGACGTTAAAGTCGGCGTCGGCGATCTCGCGCACGTTGTCCTCGGTCATGACCCAGTCGTTGGCGCGCATCAGGACCTTGTCCACCAGGACGCGCAGCTTGTCGGTGCGGCCGAGGGCGTCGCGCGGCGGGAGATCCGCGAGCGCCACGCCGCCGCGTCCGAGGAGCAGCATTACAGCGATGATGCACCCCAGCGATCGCGAGCGGGTTCTCGGTATCAGGAGACGTCGTTGCATTGTGGCCTGCTCCTTTGGAGATTGCGGTTCCCGCCTGCGGCGGGGATTTCCTGCCCGAGAGGGAATGACTGACCCGCGCGTCGGCCTGGATCGGAAAACCGCAGAGGCGCAGAGGATACGCGTCGCCCGCGGCCCTAAGACATGTCCGCCTTGGGCCGAGCTGCAGCGAGCGTCCCCCTCCCGGACACGCCGCCGCGTGTAAGCTACTCGCTTCGTCTCCTCACGCGGGCGCCTCCACCACGACCGCGATGTGGGCGCCTTTGGTGATGCCGAACGGGACGAAGGAGTAGCGGTCGCGCCAGATGTCGTCGGCGCTGCGCGGGTCCTCGCGCCAGCTCGCGCCGCCGGAGAAGCTGCGCGGGCCGATGCCGATCGGGTTGGCGTTGACGTTGTGGTGCGGCCCGAGCAGGTTGCGGCAGCTCCCGAACAGCTCGATCTCGAATACGTTGACCCGCCGCCTGTTGAGCAAGCCGGTGACCTCGATCTCATGCGGCCGCCAGGGAATGTACCCCGCCTCCCGCCCGTTGACCGTCACCTTTGCGAGAACCGCCTCCATGCCCTCGAGGCGTAGGAAGGCGCACTCTCCTTCCGCCAGCGGCGCGCGCAGTTCCTGGCGATATGCGATTGAGCCGCGGAAGAACCGGTAGCCCTGCGGGCCGAGGTCGCCGGTGTGGACTTCGGTCTGCGCCTCGGTGAGCGCGAACCGGGGCGGGCCGCCATCCCACCGCGCGTTGCGGCGCGTGACGCCGAAGTCACCGATGAGGTAGACGCTCTCGACCTCGAGGCCGGGTTTCGCCGTCGTCGTCAGCTCGATCTCGTTCATGCCCTTGAGCAGCAAGCCGGCGATGTCTATCCGGCGGAACGAGATGTCGCACCACCAGCCGTCCGGCGCGGGCACGTCGCGGCCGTTGACGGTGATGGTGTAGATCTCGGGCTGCTCGACGAGCAGGAAGACCTCCCGCTTACGGCCGGGGTCGAACTCGACGGGGCAGGTGAAGCGCAGCGCGAGCGGTGTCGGCTCGCGCAGACCGTGGAGCGATTGGCTGAGCCAGATCGTCGGCACCTCATCGCGCCATTCGCCGTTGCCCATGCGGAAGGCGCAGTAGTCCAGGGTGAGCGCGTTGTGATCGCGCGGCTCGACTTGCCAGCGGTCATCGAACGGAATGCGGCGCACCTGGCGCAGCACCGGGGCGGGTCCCGCGACCGGGTCCTGCGCGCGATTGAGCGCGAGCAGCCGCGAGCCCGCGGGCGCGAAGATGATGCGCGCCGCCGTGTACCCCTGGGCGTAGACCGACGGCAGCAGCGTGACCTTGCCGCTTTGCAGATCCCAGTCCTCGAGGAGACCCCTGCCGCGCAGGCGCACCTCGGCGTGCACCTCGCGCTTGTTGTCGGTGTTGGCGAGGAAGAAAACCTGCCGGTCGCCCACATCGCGCTGCTGGTAGCAGATGGAATGCGCGTCCTCCTCGTGGCGCCCGAGCACGTGCAGGGCGCGCTCGAGCGCCGAGTCGTGCTCGAGGACCACGATCTCGGGCTCGAGGATGCCGTCCAGGGTGAGGCGCAGCTCGTCGCGGTCATTGGCGATGATGGTCGCGACGCGGCGCAGTTCATTGGCCGGGCGGTCGGATTCCGCGCCCTGCTCCAGCACCGGCAGCGGCTCGACGCAGACGATCCGTCCGCCGGCGTCCGCGAAGCGCAGCAGCAAGTCGAGCACCTTGGCGCGCATCGTCACGCTCGGCGGCACGATGACCACCTTGTAGCGGGACGTGCCGACGCGCAGGCTGCCGCTCTCGATCGAGCCATGGCGCTCGACGATCTTCTCGTCGCCGTAGTCGTAGTCGCGGTGGATGTCGAGCAGGAAGGTGCTGAGGCGCGAGAACTGCTCGTTGAGGCGCATCACGGGTTGGTCGTCCAGGGGATCGTGAATCGCCCACGCGCTGCCCATGGGATGCAGCAGCAGGAGGTCGCACTTATGCCGGCCGCTGGTGAGCGCCGCGCCGAGGCGGGCGAAGTAGTCGGCGATGACGCGGTTGTGCGCCCACCACGGCTGCTGGTAATACATGGAGGGCGGGTAATCCCGCTTGCGGCGCCCGCGCAGGGAGTATAACTCCAGATGATGGCACAGCCAATCCACGCCCTGCGCGTATTGCCAGTCGCCGATCCATTTCTGGTCCTCGAAGGTCAGGTTCCAACCCGCGGTGCCGTAGGTCTCGGACAGGACGCGGCGCCCGCCGAACTGGTGGGCGACACTGGACACCTGCTTGTTGAGCAGCGGGTCAACAATGTGGCGCCCGAGGTGGTCAATCCCCGGCACCTGCATGTACTCGTAGTGCGGCATGGCGCCGCCGATGTGGCGGATCTGAACCGCGAGGTTATCCTCGTACAGTTGGTGGCCGGTGAGTGCCAGGTTGTTCTGCTCGCACCAGTCGTAGATGCGCTTCGAGAAGTTCTCGACGTACTGATCCGTCACCGTGCTCCAGAAATCGTAGCGGACGCGGTGGAAATCTCCGCACTCATAGAATAGCGACAGCAGGTTGTCGAGCAGGTCGTAGCCGTTGCGCTCCTCGAAGATGCGCGGCAGATCCTCGGTCCACGGCACGTGGCGGTAGTTCGGCTCGTCGGTGAAGATGCCGGGGATGGTTTTCGCGAACTCGTCGCCGACACGTCGCTTGTACGCCTCGTGGGTCAACTCGATGAACTTCTCGACCACTGTCGGCTTGAGCAGGTCGACGAACCCGTGCGTCGCCATGTAGAGGTGAAACACGGTCGCGTCGCCGACGTCGGACGGCAGGTGGTGGTCGGGCAGGCGGCGCAGGTTCGCGACCTCCTTGCCGCGGCGCTGCCCGATGAACGTAGCCAGCGGGTGCCGCTGCGGCTGATACACATCGGGGTCAACCTCCGCCAACACGACGGTCTTCTGGCGCCATTCCGGGCCCATGTCGGGGATGACGGAGCCGACCGAGCCGCTCGGCCATTTGTCTTCGTCGTAGAGCCAGGCGTCCGTGCCGACCTTGCGGCTCTCGTCCACCGCGGCCTCGATACACTCCATCCAGCGCTCGGAGAGGTACGGCGTGACCAGGCCCTCGCGGGCGTGCATGAAGTGCCCGCCGAGGCCCGCGTCTTTCATCTCGCGGATCTGGCGGCGCAGCTCGTCGGGGTCGAGATCATCGTTCCACGACCAGAACGGGATGCCGCGATACTGCTTGCCGTCGCGGCCGGCCCGGCGGAATTTCTCTTCGAGTCTCATTGGTGACTCCTCCGTGAATCGCTTCGCCCCAGGTGCTGCCCGAGACTGCTGCGCTAGCGCCCCGCGGCGGGGTGTGTCGCCGTGACATTGCTCTGGTCGGCGCGGCCCGTGGCGCAGAAGCAGACGCAGGCGAGAGCCCACATGGCCGCCTGCCGCCACATTCCACGAGTTCCGTGCATTAGGGACCGACGCCGAGGACGGCCTGACCCTCCACAGGGACCTCGTCTGGAAGCGTCTGCGGATCCTACCGGCGCTGCGGCAATCCCCATGACTCCACGGTTCATGACCCCGTGTGGCCGAAGCCGCCTGCGGAGCGCTCGGTGTCGTCGAGCGCCGGGATTTCTCTCACCTCCGCCCGGCACACGGGAGCGATGACGATCTGCGCGATGCGGTCGCCGCGGCGCACGACGAATGGCTCGTCGCCGGCGTTGAACAGGATGACGCCGACGGGCCCGCGGTAATCCGCATCAATCGTCCCCGGCGTGTTGAGCACGGTGATGCCATGGTGCAAGGTGAGCCCGCTGCGCGGGCGCACCTGCGCTTCCCAGCCCGCCGGGACGGCAATCCGTATGCCGGTCGGAATAAGCGCCCGCGCTCCGGGCGCGATGACCTGCTCGTCCGCGACGGCGGCGTGCAGATCCATACCGGACGATCCCGCGGTCTGGTAGGTCGGCAGCGGCAGTCCCTCGCCCTCCGGCAGGCGTTCGACCTCGATGAGGATTCTGTCGTGCATCAGACGGGTTACCAGTCGCTCACGTGGGCGGAATGACAGCGCGTTGACGCGAACATCCGTGACCGCATCAGGTGCGCTGACGGCGCTCGGCCACCGGGACTTGGCCTGCGATGCCCGCGATCACATGCGCATGGGCTGTTGCGCCGACTTATTCTCTGGGCGCGGCGCCGTTCCTCCCCCGCCGTGATGGCTGGCGCGACAGGGCGACCAGTCGCGCGGCGCCGCGTGTTCCCGGCGCATGAGAAGGCCGCTGAGCTGAGCACCCGCGCCGGGCCGGCATGATCTGCGCATCGTCGCGACGCGACGAGATCTGGACGGGGGCCGCGTGTAGACGGCATTCGCCGAGCGCACAAACCGCGGCCAAATGTGGAATAACCGTGCAGCATCAAATCATGGGCTGCGGCCACCGGCGGGTGGTGGCGGTGGCCTGTCGTGGTGGGGCTATGAGCATGACCAGCGAGACCGCTGAGGCGCAAGAGCTTCTGCTCCAGGCTGTGGCCCCGATCGCCAGCGACTTGGCGGCAGTGTTCGACCGCCTGGTGGCCGCGCGGCGGGCCGTGGGCCTGTACCAAGACGACCATCCGATTGCCGCGGCTGCGCGAGACGAGGCCGGCCTCGCGCTGGAAATGGCACTTCGGGAGCGCGGCACACTCACCATCACCGCCACCGAGGTCGGGCTGCTGATTGACGGCAAGGCGTACCGTCAGACCGCCGACACCCAGGCACTGGCGAAGCGGCTGCGACAGCGGGGGATCCTCAGCGTCACGTTCAAAGCGGGTGTTGATCCGACTGAGCTGGCGGTGCTGTTGTCGGTGATGGAGCTTCCCGCGACTCGCCTGCGCGCCAAGGGCGGAGTCAAACACATCCTGGCCACCGCCGGCGTGACGCGCATCGAGGCGGAGGAAATCCACTACGTCGAGGACGCCCCGGAGACCGAACAGCAGGAGCAGATGGCCCCGCTGGATCCGGATACGCAGTGGGACAGCATCATTGTCGAGTTGGCCAAACTGCTGTGTAGTGACGGCGATGATATTGACGACGAGCAGTACCGCAAGCTCCTGACCCTGCTCGCCGACCCGAGTCTCGTGGTGCGGTTGCTGACGGAATGCCTGTCGCAAGCAGGGGTGCAGGCGGCGGAGAGCGGGCGCGCGGCATTCGTCGGGCAGATGGTGCAGAGGATCGAGCGGTTGGTGCTCGCGCGGTCGGTCACCGAGTGGGAGGCGGTGAAAGGCAGCGTGCGCCAAGGGGTATCCAAGTTGCCGCCCGCGGTGCGGCCGCGCATCTTCAGCTTCCACGCCAACAGTCTGGGTGAAGGGCCGCCGAGCCCGGACGAGGTCGTGACATCGCCGGCCAATGAGCGCTTGCCCTCGTTGCTCGCGGACCTCAACGCCGCGCTGGCGGAGGCGCGCAACCTGCCGCGGGAGCTGGCCGACGCCGTGGTCGGTTTGGAGCGCGGCAGCCAAGCGCTCGGGTTAATCGGCGCCGATGCGGGGGTGCCGGCGAGTCGCCTGGCGATGCTCCTCAACGGCATGGCTGCGATGAAACTCCAGCCGTCGTCGCCGTGGGAGGAGATGACGGACATGCTCCAGTCGGCGCGCGGCCAGACCACTTTGGCGGATGCGGTGGCGACGCTGCTCGAGATCCTGGAGAAAGAGAACAAGCTCGACGGCTACTCCAAGGTGGCCACCGAATTGGAGCGCAAGACGAGGGAGTTGATGGACGGCGGGCAGCGCGCGGCGGCGCTTGCGGCGCTCGCGTGCTTCGCGCGCCATGCCAACGAAACCAACCAATACCCGGCGTGGCAGCGGCTGCGGGCGAAGGCCGCGCTGGAGGCGATCGGCACGGGTGCGATCCTGCATCTTGTGAGCCAAGTCGTACGCACGGCGATGCCGGAGCAGGTCGTAACAGCGACGGAGCTGCTGGTGTTCCTCGGGGAGGCCGCGGCTCCGATGCTGACGCAGTTGATGGGGGAGCCGCTGGCGCCGGGCGCGGACGCGGCGGTGGAGCAGGCGCTGGTACGGCTGGGGGAAACGGCGGTGCCCGAGCTGTGCCGCGCGTTGGACACTGGATATACACAGGTTGGGCAAGCAGTGGTGCGGGTGCTGCCGCGCATTGGGACACCGGCGGCGCTCAAGGGATTGGGCAAGGCGCTGAGCGCGCGCGACGTGCTGGTGCGCCTCGCCGCCGTGCAAGCCCTGGGCAAGACCGGTTCATCGGATGCGGCGCGGTTGCTGCACCCGGCGCTGTCGGACCACAACCCATCCATTAGGCGGGCGGCGATTGCCGCCCTCGGCGACCTCAAGAGCGCGGACGCAGTGGCCGAGCTGTCGCGCATCGCGCTGCGCAGCCCGGGGCTGTTCGGGCGCCCGGTGGGAGATCAGCTCGAGGCCGTCTGCGCTATGGGCAAGATCGGCGGCGGGCAGGCGATCCAGACGCTGTCGGAGGCGCTCAAGCGACGCGGGCTGTTCGGGGCGGCGAAGATGGATGAGATCAGACTCGCTGCCGCAGCGGCGCTCAAGCGCATCGGTACGCCGGAGTGCCTCGACGTGCTCGCGGGCTATACCCACGACAAGCGTCCTGCAGTGCGCTCCGCCTGCTTGCAGATGTTCGAGGAATTGCAGGCCAACCAACCCGACGGCGCGCAGTGAGTCGGGCTGAGCGCGGCACGCGCCGCGCGGTCGAAGGAGCAAAGCCGAAGGGATGAGCGGAAAGAAGACCACTGTCGGCGGGGACCCGGTATTCGACATGACCATCACCGATGCAGATGACACGACCACGGCGCCGGTGGAACTGTCGGCGCAAGTCGAAGAGGCGCTGACGTCGGTCGCCACGGCGATGCGCAACGCCACTTTCTACGGGCTTCAGCACTCGGTCGCCGAGGCGTGCCTCCAAGAGGCGACGGATCGCCTCAACTCCGTGCTGGCTGACCGCGCGGAGCTTCAGATCAACGTCCAGACCGACCAGTTCCTGTTCGACGACTTGCCTCTGCCCGATTACGTGGGGACGCTCGTGCCGCTTGCGGAGGAGCTGACTGCGCGCGAAGTTGGGCGCATCACGTTCCTGCCCGGAGTCGAGCGGCGTGAGATAGCGGTGCTGGCGGAGGTGCTGATTACGGATCCGCGGGCGCTCGACCTCCAGGGCGGCGCCAAGGGCGCGCTGGATGCTCACGAGGTCGCGCACATCGCGCTCGAACCGCGGCGCTCCGATCAGCTCGAGGACAAGCAAGAGCGCGAGGCGCTGGCGATCTATCAGGACGCGGTCGACACCGTTCGCCGCGCGATGAACGCGGTTGAGCGCGGACAGGCAGTTGACGCGCCGGCGGTGCGGGCCGTGGTGGATGAGATGCTGGCGTCGCTGCTTTACGACTCCTCGGGGCTGGTGAGCCTGGCGGCGATCAAGAGCTACGACGAGTACCTCTACGAGCACTCGGTTAATGTGTGCATCGTGTCCATGGTCTTCGGTTGCACCTTGGGGCTCAACGAGAAGCAGATGATCGAGTTGGGCATGGCGGGCATCCTGCACGACATCGGCAAAGTGTTCGTGCCGCTGGAGGTGGTGCGCAAGCCGGGGCCGCTCACCGAAGAGGAGTGGATGGTGATGCACACCCACCCGCTGGTCGGCGCCAAAGTGCTGGCGACGACCCCGGGCGTGCCCGACCTCGCCTCCGTCGTCGCGTTCGAGCATCACGTCAAGCACGATCGCAGCGGCTACCCCAAAGTCGCGCGCCCGAAGTCGCTCAACTTCTATAGCCACATCGTCACCATCGTGGACTGCTACGATTCACTGACCACCGTGCGGCCGTACCGGGCGGCAGTGCGCCCGGAGCAAGCCGTGGGTTGGATGCTCTACTCCGGCTACAGCCAATTCGAGCCGCGCCTGCTGCGGCGCTTCGCCTCAATGCTGCGCCTTTATCCCGTCGGCGCCGTCGTCAAGCTCGACACCGGCGAGTGGGCAGTCGTCGCCGGCGGCAGCGAGCGCGATCCGGCGCGGCCCGTGGTGCGCCTGCTGGTGGACGCCAGCAGCACCCTGGTGCGCGGGTTCAAGCGCGCCGATCTCAGTGAGCGCGATACGCACGGCGGCTATTGCCGCTCTATCGCGGATTGCCTCCAGCCCGTCGGCCGCATCTCCGAGATGGCCGCCGTGCTGTTGAAGTAGTCGCCGCCCGCGGCAGCCCGCTTTGTCGGAATCGCCCGCCTCATCGCGAGGGACCTCTCCCCGGCGTGAGCCGTGCGCGCTCCCCAGCCACGCACACGGGCGTGACTGCTCTGGCTGCACGCGAAACACCCCATCGTCTCTGTGGGCCCGCATCCGTCTCCCCATGCGTGACGCGCCGCAAGCGGCGCCGGACGCGCTATAATAGCGCGTCCGGGGGCGAAGAACGGCGGGAGGCGTTTGAGTTCCGCCACCCGGCCGCAGCCCACCACGACACGGAGGCAGACCTGAATGTGTGCGATCACCCCAGGATTCGTACTTGCCGTTGGAGCGCTCGGTCTCATGATGGCGATCCCGGCCGGCGCGGAGCAGATACGCGGAGGCGAACGGGGCCCGGAGCGCGTCGAGCTGAAGCTCGATCGCTGCCGCCTGGTGTGGCGCGCGCAGCAGGGGCTTGATGTCGAACGCGACGGCATGCGCGTGTTCTCGGCCTACCCGCAGGAGTTCACGCTGCACACGCGCGACTGGAAGAAGGCGCACTTCGACAGTAGCCGCGATCGCGGCCGGGCGCGATTGGCGCGGCGGGGCGCGGCGCACGTGCTCACCATCGAGCACGCCGTTCCCGGCTTTCGCTGGACCGAGAGAATCGTCGCCGGGCCGGGGGACCGGTTCCGCTTCGAGTGCGAGTACGTCCAGGACGCCTGGGACGACGCCGCCCTGCAGCTCGGCTTCTCGCGCCCGACCGAGCACTGGTTTGCGGGCGCCGCATTTGAGAGCGACGCCGCAGCGCAGCGCGCGGATGGAATCATACCGCTCTCGTTCGATCCCGCGCAGCCCCACCCGTTCACCGGCGCGAGCGACATCACGATCAGCTCCCTGTTCGGCCGCGTCGAGATCGCCGCCAGCAAGCCGATCACGCTCTACGACTACGATAACCGCTGGGGCCACTTCTGGCTCGGCCTAGACGAGGATCTGCCCAAAGGCGAGGAGCGGAGCTTCGCCATCGAGGTGCGCCTGTCGCCGGCGGTCGTGGCGCAGTCCGGGCTGCGGCTGTCGGCGTTCCATCTGCCGGCGGAGGTCGGCGACGGGCGGCTGGCGGCGTCCTTTGCCGCGCGCGCGGAGTCCGCGGCCGCCGAGCGGGTGAGCGTCACGCTGTCGGCGACATCACCGCGCGGTGAGCGGCTGGAGGCCACAACCAACGTCCGGTTGCACCGGGACAGAGACACGCCGGTCGCCCTTTCCCTGCCGGCAGTGACACCGGGCGCCTATGCCTATCGCGTGATCGTCAGCGCCCGCCCGGGCCGCGCCGAGCTGTTCGCAACCAAGGAGTTGACGGCCCAGGTGCTGCCGGTGATGACGCTCCTGCCCGGGCGCTCGATCTACACCTCCGAGGAAACCGGCTGCCTTCTGGTAGGTGTGTCCGACGGGCTGGCGGGCGAGACGCTCCGTTTCATCGCGAGCGCGGACAACGGCCTGCGTATCGAAGCAGATGTGCGCGGCGGCGCGCGGAACCGGGTGGAGGTGAACCTCGCGCGGTTACCGAACGGCGTGAATCAGTTCACCGGCGAACTGCGCCGCGGCGAGGAGGTCGTCGCAATCGCGGAGACCGTGCTGCGCACAGGCCCGCCCAAGGCCAACGAGGTTGGAATAGACTACGAGAACCGCGGGCTCATCGTTGACGGCCTGCCATGGTTCCCGTTCGGGTTCTACTGCATCTTCCCGCCGGGTGAGCTGCCGGCGGCGGAGGCGCCGCAGGGCTTCAACATGATCGCCGCCTATCAGAACGCGGCGCGCGACCCGGCGCAAGTGCGCGCGTACCTCGACCGCTGCGCCGAGGTCGGCATGAAGGTGCACTACGACATTCGGGCGATCGCGCAGGCCGAACCGTCGCCGGAGAAGTGGGAAGCGCTGCGGCGCGAGGTCGAGGCGTATCGAGATCACCCCGCGCTCTTGGCCTGGTACTTGTGCGACGAGCCGGATGGCCAGGGGATCCCGCCCGAGCGCCTCATCGAGGCGTACAACTTCGTCAAGGAACTCGACCCGTATCATCCCATCACGATGGTCTTCTGCATCCCGGCGCGGGCGCCGGAGTACGTCAGCGGGATGGACATCATGATGGCCGATCCGTACCCGATACCGCACGGGTCGGTGACGGTCGTCGCCGAATGGGCCGACCAACTCAACCGCGCGGTGGGCTACGGCATGCCGCTGTGGATCGTGCCTCAGGCGTTCGGCGGCGGGGAGGGGTGGCGGCGCGAGCCGACCGCGCGGGAGGAGCGCGCGATGACGTACCTGGCGCTGGTGCACGGTGCGACGGGCATCCAGTACTTCATCCGCCGCCCGCCGATCGGCAACCCGATCTCGCCCAGCCTGTGGAGCGAATGCCGGCGCCTGGCGCTGGAGGCGCAGGAACTGACGCCGGTCCTGCTCTCGACTGAGCCGGCGCCAGCGGTCACCACCGAAGTCGAAAGCGTTCACGTCGCAGCGTGGCGGTGGCGAGGTTCGGTCTATGTGATCGCCGTCAATGCGGCGGTCGAGCCGGTCACGGCCGCGCTCGCCATCGAAGAGGACTTGAGCGGCGAGGCGGAGGTGCTGTTCGAGGGGCGCCGCGTCGCGGTCACCGACGGCGGACTCCACGACATGATAGACGGCTTCGGCACGCGGGTGTACCGCGTCGAGGTCGAGGCCCCGGCGGAGGCCATCGCAGTCGCACCCGGCAACCTGACGGTCAACCCGAGCTTCGAGGACAGCGCGAACGTCGGGACGCCGGACGGATGTTACGTCACGGTCGGTTCGGACCCCGGCGCGTCGCTGTTCGTTGACTCGCGGGTGGCGTACCACGGCGCGCATTCGCTGCGCTTGCGCACGCCGACCGAGGGAGGCGGCGTCACCGTCGTGCCGTTCCCGGTTGTGCTGGAGAGCGGTCGGGAGTACGTGGTGTCGGTGTGGGCCAAAGCGCAGACGGCGGGGCTGCGGTTCGCCCTCGGCCTGCGCGGCATTGCGGCCGAGCCGCAGACGTTCGAGTTAGGGACGGAATGGGCGAGGTATGAGTTCGCCGGCGTCGCCGAAAATGACGCGCGGACACCACCGACGCTGGAGTTGATCAGCCCTGGCACGGCGTGGTTCGACGTCTTAGAGGTCGTGCCGCAGTAGGGGACAGTTACCTTTTCTGCAGGCGCGGGCGCGTGTGTGCGGGAGTTGCGGCGCCGACCGCGCAGCACACGCATTCGCGGCAGCGGACGTTCGGGAAAGGTAACTGTCCCCCCGCGCCGGTGTGCTATAATAGCGGCGCGAAGGCCAACGACGTCAGGGGGAGGCGATATGGACTCCATCCGACGTCCCGCAGTGGCGGGCACTTTCTACCACGGCGACGCGCGCGCGCTGCGCGCGCAGATCGAGGACTGCTTCACCCACGAACTCGGCCCGGGCACGATGCCCGAAGTGGACCCCGACGGCCCCGGGCGCATCCGCGGGTTGGTGTGCCCCCATGCCGGCTTTCAGTACTCAGGCCCGGCGACCGCGTGGAGCTGGTCCGAACTCGCTCGCGACGGGACGCCCGACGTCATCGTCATGATCGGCCCGAACCACACGGGGATGGGCGAGGCGATCGCGATTCCAACCGCCGCAGCGTGGAGCACGCCGCTGGGCGATGTGCGGGTCGACGACGATCTGCGCGAGCGCTTACTCGCAGGCTTTCTCGGCGCGCACCTCGACGACTCCGCGCACCGCTTCGAGCACTCCCTCGAAGTGCAATTGCCCTTCATCCAGTATCTGTTCGGGACCGATGTGGGCGTTCTTCCCATCGCGCTGCGCTCGGTGAGCGCGGCGGCCGTGCAGTCGGCGGAGGCGCTGCGCTTGGACAATCTGGCGCAGGCGCTCGTCGAGGCGACGCAGGATCGCCGCGCGGTAATTGTCGCCAGCACCGACATGACGCACTTCGAGTCGCACGACACCGCGAGCGAGAAGGACCGCGCGGTGCTCGACAAGGCGCTCGCGTTGGATACGACAGGGATGCTGAGCGCGGTGGATGCGCGCCGTGTGTCGATGTGCGGCGTGCTCGCGGTGGCGACGATGATGGAAGCCGCAACCGCCGCGGACGCGCGGGACGCGCGACTCCTGGCGTACTACACATCGGGCGACATCACGGGCGACAAGGGCGAGGTCGTCGGCTATGCCGCCGCGCGCTTCGCGGTCGGCGCCTGATGCTCGCCGGAGGGACAGTTACCTCTTTCCGGCGTCTGGATCAACGGTGGGTCGATTCGCAGTCGCAGCAAGGTTGTGATCGAAGCTCTGGAAACAGGTAACTGTCCCCCGGGGAGGGTAGGCATGGGCGAGATCAAAGTCATCGAAGCCGATATCACGACGCTTGCCGTTGACGCGATAGTCAACGCCGCCAATAACCACTTCTGGCTGGGCGGCGGCGTGGCGGGGGCGATCAAGCGCCAAGGGGGCAAGGAGATCGAGGCCGAGGCCGTGCGCAAGGGGCCGGTGCCGGTGGGCGAATCGGTCGTCACCCGCGCTGGATCGCTGCCGGCGCGTCACGTGATTCACGCCGCAGTCATGGGCCAGGATCTCCAGACCGACGGGGATAAGATCCGCGCCGCTATGCGCAGCGCGCTGCAGCGCGCCAAGGAATTGGGGATCGGAAGCATAGCCTTTCCCGCGCTGGGGACCGGCGTGGGCGGGTTCCCGATGGACGAGGCCGCGCGGATCATGATCAGCGAAGCCCGCGCCCATCTCGACGGCGACACCTCAGTGCGCGAGATCACCTTCGCGCTGTTCGGCCGGGAGGCGTGCGAGACGTTTAGGACGGAACTGGATGCGCAGAAGTAGGGCGATCTGGCCCAGCCGCCCTCGGCTGGGAACCCGGATGCGCGACAGCAGGGCGGTCGTCACCTGGGGCTCCACAGCGGGAACGGCGACGGAGGCTCGGCCGCGGACTGGAGCACGCGCATCCTCGACCTGACGCCGGGTCGCTGGAGAAGGGGGAATCATGAACCGACCACCGCGCCGACTATTCGCGTTGGCCTGCTTAATCGCCGGCGCCTTTGCGCTGTTCGCCTGTGGGCACGTATGCGCCGCGCCGCAAGCGCTCGCCATCCAGGATTTCAAGAACGAGACGGGTGAGGACAGGTTCAACTCGTTCGAGCATTTCCTGCCCGAAGCGCTCGCCGAATGCGTGTGGCAGTTGCCAGGTGTCGCGCGCGGGCCGGGCACCGACTGCGGCCCGCAGCCCCACGCGAAGTTCTGGGTGTATCGGATGATGGGCACCGAGAAGGATCTCCGCGCGACGCCACCGCCCGACGACGTTCGCAAGTATCTTGATGAGTTTGTCGCCTCGTACCTGGCGCAGCCGAATCCGCTGGACCATCCTGCCGCTCCCGAGATGTTCCTCACGGGGTCAATCGCGAAGGCGAGCGGCGGCTTGGAGGTAACGATCAGACTCGCCGCCGCGTCCGGGGAAACCGTGAAGGAGGTGCGGCTGACCGCGCCGGTCGAGAAGGCGGTGATCACTGTGCCCGCCGAAGCGGCTTGGGAGTTGAGACGATCCCTGACGTCGGCGCGCGCGGCTGATGAACCTCGGCCTGCGTTGGGTACGCAGTCGCTCAAAGCGGCGGAAGCCTACCTGGAGGCGTTGTTCTTCCTGAGATGGGCAACGGTCGACTTTCTGAAGAAAGCAGCCGAGCTGAGCGACGCATCTGACCCGGTTGAGTCGAAGGACTCCTCCGCGCGGTTAGCAGAGGATGCCTTCAAAAGCCTTTACGTCGGTCGCGAATATGCGATGTCGAGTCTGAGGCTGGCAACCGCCCTGGATCCGCACTTTGCCCTGCCTCACGCCCAACTAGGCGTACTCTACCTCCAGGGAGCGGGGCTTGCGACCGAGGGGATGTCGCGTGAGGATGCTATTGCCGCTGGTCGCGAGGAATACGAGGCGGCGGTGCGGCTGGGTTACATATCGCCCGGCACGCTCACGGGCCTGGCGGGCGCGTTGTTCATGGAGGCGCAACTGGCGATCTCCGCAGGGGACACAAAGAAGGGCAATGCATTGTGGGATCGGTCCATCCAGGCATGGCTGGACGCTGTGCGAGCAGAGCCGGACGGCGCCTCGGTCCGGCGATCGGCGGCCAACGCGTACATCCCGCGCGCATTGGACCAGACAGACGAGGCCCACCCGAAGATTGTGGATCGCGAGGCGTTCGAGGCCGGCCTGACGCTGCTGCGTGAGGCGGTGAAGTTGGCGCCCGAGTGCCAGGAGGCGAACGAGCGTCTTCGCTCTGTCGAGTCGCTGCAAGCGCAATAGGCGAGGCGGGCACGGCGAAGCACTGTCCCTTTCTTGCCGGGCGTCCCTATCTTCGCCGTATGTCCCACAGATGCACGTCAAGGTCGTTTGCGGTCGCAAGTGTGTAGCCGTCCGGCGAGAAGGCTACGGTCATGGTATCCTCGTCGGGAAGCAAGAGCATCCTGACGCCGCGGGGGACCCGCCACATTACGACCTCTTCGCTCGCGGTCGCCAAGAGTCTGCCATCGGGAGAGAATCCCACATCCCACACGTTGAAGGAGTGGCCTCCCATCGTCGCCACGAGGTCACCCGTCGCCGGGTCCCATAGCTTCGCGGTATCGTCCCAACTCCCGCTCGCCAACCATCTGCCATCTGGCGAGAATGCGAGTGCGTCAACGGCCCCGCTATGCCCGACAAGCGTGCGCGCGACCTGCCAGGTGGGCGTGTCCCAGAGCTTCACGCTCCCATTATAATCGCCGCCTGTGGCTAGAGTCCTGCCGTCCGGGGAGAACGCGACAGCGAACGCGTAATCGTTGCTCGCCTTCAGCCTCCTTCTCAATGTGGCCCGCTTCACATCCCATATCGTGACTTTGCCGTCGGCGTCGGCAACCGCCAACAGCCGGTCGTCGGGCGAGAAGGAGAGTGACTTGACTGCTTCCTCGCTGGCAAGCACCGCTTCCTTCGCACCGGCAGGCACAGCCCACAGGAACACCTGGCCGTCATCGTAGCCGCACGCCAGTCTCGACCCACCGTGGGAGAACGCCACAGCCCCCATGCCGGCACCATGCTTGAGCGCCAGCAGTCGCTTCCTGCTGGCGAGATCCCACAGCCATACCTCGCTAGGACCACCGACGGCGCCGGCGCCGGCGGCCAGCGTCTTGCCGTCGGGCGAGAAGGCAACCGCCCAGACCGTTCCGGTGTGTTGAAAGGTTGAGGAGACCTCTGGAACGTGGTCGTCCTTCGCGCGGACCGCGTCCGAGCGCGAAATAAGCAGAGCGAGGAGTAGCGCAAGCGCGAGCGTAAGCCGCCGTTTCCTGTGAGAGCACTTCGCTTGGTCGAGACGCGGCTTCGTCGGGTCTGCTTGGCTGGCTGGCTCTTGGCTCATTCGCACATTCCACCTCCACCGCGGAGAGACACACACGCAGGCCTTCCGCGGCCCGGCTCGGTCCGCAGGCGACGAGCGTGAACACGTCTGGTTGTCAGCGCTACTCTAGACAACCTGTGAGTGCATCGTCGGCTGGAATGGGACAAATGCTGAGTTCGCATTTGGGCGAATGCGGTGGGTATTCCTGTTCTCCGGCGCCAACAAACCAGGGCACAAACAAGGGATGCATGCCGCTGATTCATTCCACGGCACACGTGCACAGTGAAGCCGCGCGCCGCCGCGCCTTTTGGCGTGCGGGACTTTCAGTCCCGCTCTTCCAGGCCGCAGCGGACCTGCCGGCACCAAAGCGGCGATGAATCGCCGCACGCCATAGTGGCGCCGTGCGAAGCTGTCGTCTTGCGCACCCGCAGGTGTGAGCTACAGCCCCGCCAGTTGCTCGCGCAGGAACTTCGCCGCGGTGGCGATGTCGGCCGCCGGGTTGTCTCCCACCTCGCGCTCGATGGTGAGATAGCCCTCGTAGCCCGTCTCCTTGAGCGCGCGGAGATACTCCGGCCACGGCACGTCGCCTTCGCCTAGCGGCACCTCGCCGCAGTTCGGCCCGGGGCCGACGCCGTCCTTGGCATGCGTGTGCGCGATCAGCCCGGCAAGGTCGTACACGCCCTCCACCGGGTCGAAGCCGTTCATTACCAGATTCGCCGGGTCGTAGTTGACCTTGATGGACTTCGTCCGCAGGCCGCGCAGGAACGCGCCGAGCGCCGCTCCCGACTCCGGCCCCGTCTCGCTGGCGAAGACGACCCCGATCCCGTCGCCGTGGGCACCGATGTCCTCCAGCGCCTCGGCGGCGGTGCGATACTCCGAGGCGGCGGGGTCTTCAGGGATCACGCCGATGTGCGACGTCATGACGGTAACGCCCACCCGCGCCGCGAGGTCCATCATGCGCTTGGTCGTCGCGA
>CP070648.1:4080309-4091179 GCA_020354555.1 Armatimonadota bacterium
CGGAAACCTGCCGCCGGAAGCCTTCGCCCGGAAACGGCCAGCCAGGTCTCCCGCGCCCGTGCCGGCGGGGCAGGAACTATGCCTGGTAGCATGAAACAGTCTCATTGCAGGTGGATCAAAAACGGGGAGCACCCCCCGGCCCTCAATACTAACATTGGACCTGGACTCGTTCTAGGGGGCAAGGTCAGCCTCGACGGTGCGCGACATCCTGCTACGACCGAGGCTCAAGTCGACGCCGGCGGCTACACCTGTCGTGCAGCGGACACGTGGCGGGCCCGCTCCCAGAGAGATCGTCGCCCGCTATCCCAACCATGTGTGGTCTATGGATATCACGCGCGTGTATCGCTGGGGCTTGTGGCCGACCTCGGTGCTGGTGGCGATAGACCATTTCTCACGCAAAGTGGTCACGGTCACTGCGGCCACTCGTGCGACCGGTGTATGGGTTGCTACAGCCATAAACGTTGCCTTCAGCTCTCATGCGTAGCCGCGGCATGTTATCACTGACCAGGACGCCTGTTTCACGAGTGAGGACTTCGCGGCCATACTCGGGCAGTGTGGAGTGCAGCATCGTTTTGGGGCACTGGGCCGTCACGGCTCGATCTCAGTCACGGAGCGCGTGATACGCACGCTGAAGCAGAAATGGCTCCGCCGCGTGGCGCTCATCCGGGGCATGGATCATCTGGCACAGCTGCTCGACGATTTCGCCACCTACTACAACGAGTGGCGGCCACACATGAGGCTTGAAGGTGCGACTCCAGACTCCGCATGGTGCGGGCGACCATGGATGGCGCCGGGGCGCTCGCACAAGGAAGTCCCGGTACACATCGAGCAACGTCTCTTCTCTGAGGTGCACGTCACCGCGTATCGCCTGCCGCGTGTGACCTGAGCCTCTGTCGGTGCGGCACCAGCAGAGCGGGGCTTTAGGCTGCTCTACGTCACCAACCGGTCGGTGCTACCGCGCGTAGCGACCCCCGTCCTCTGTCAGGCATTCTGCCCGCGCCAGTCTCGACCTCTGGGATCTCCTTCGCTCGCCGAAACCGTCCGTGAATGCCGGTCTCATAGCCGCCTAACCGCTACAACTGGTCGCGCCTTGCGTGACGCCGATGCCGGCCATGTGCGATTAGATGAACATCGCGAGTTTTGGCCATTCGCTTCCTTTTGGTACAATGACGCAATCCAATGCATCTCATCGACGCCGTACTGAAGCCGCCCGCGAAATGGCCACGATAGCGTGCGTGCAGGTTGCCGGGCGAGGTGGTCAGACAGTCTGCGTACTGTGTCGGACCGCCGCCGTGGGGAAGCCGCCCGAGGCCCTTGGTGCGGCAATGTCGCCATCTGCGTTCGCTGTTCCTAGATTCTCGGGGCACGGCAGAACCCGGCCCGGCTCAGCCCGAGGATGCGTCCGCTTCGCGAGTGAAGCCCCAGGACGCGTAGATGGGACGCACGCGAGGGAAAGACCATGCAGGAGGTGAGCATGAGCGAAGCGATCGAATTTCTGATGAAGCATCCGGAGACATACCTGGCCACCGTCGACAACGGGGCCCCTTGGGTCCGGGCAATGCAAATCGCGCGCATCGACGATGAGGGAAGCATCTGGTACGCGACGGCGCTCTCATCAAGCAAGGTCGGGCAGGTTCGTCGGAATCCGCGGGTATGCCTCGCGGTCTGGGCCGATGGGCGGCAATGCCGCGTATTCGGCAGCGCCGAGCTGATCACGGACGCCGCGGTGAAACACCAGCTCTGGGACGACTCCTGGCGCACCTACTTCCGAGCCGAGGAAGACCCGGAGTATGTGCTCCTGAAGGTAGTCCCGGAGCGCGCGGAACTGAGCTAGCAAACGCCGATGCCATCGGCCATGGCTGGTTGCGCGCCAGCGCGGAAGCCCCGGCCTCTGGTTGCCGCACGGGAACGCGGCCTGGCGGTCCGCCGAGGCGCTAGCTGCAGTAATCGAGGCGGTCACGGGACCGATTAGGCGGCCGAGGCTGGGCAACCCTCGCCAGCCCCTTTCGCTCCGGCATTCAGTCCTGTCCCTGCGAGATCGCGCCATCGACCGGGTTCCCATAGCGCTCTTTGAGCAGGCGCACCTCTTCCTCGCACCAAGGGGTGAACCGACGATTCCTGCTCAGCACCAACGCGACCATGTCGTTCCAGCCGATCCACTCGGCCGCGGCGACTTCACTCGGATTAGGCGCCGGCCTGCTTGCTGTAATGCCCACCAGAACCGGGCAGACTTCCCTTTCCAAGATACCGTTGTGGCGCGCGCTGTAACGGTAGTCCGGCAGCGCCTCCCAAGTTCGCACGTCTTTCAGGCCCAGCTCGACGCGAAGGCGCCGTTGGGCGGCTGCCTCGGTCGACTCGCCAGGCAGCGGATGTCCGCAGCAGCTGTTCGACCACTCCAAAGGCCATGTCACCTTGTCGGCACTTCTCTGCTGCAACAGGAGTCTTCCAGACCGGTCGAATACGAAGACGGAAAAACCGCGATGAAGCGGGGTGACCGCCGTGTGCACCGCGCTCTTCGCCGCGGTGCCGACTGCAGCGCCCGCGGTGTCCACCAACACAACTTGTTCGTCCGCCTCGCTAGGGTACGGTGAGAAGCGGTAGGGAACGATCTGGGCAAGCTTGAAGGCGCCAACGGTGAAGAAGAGGGACAGCGCCGCATACGTGCCGGCAGTTCTCAGGACCCCGTCGCGTCCGAACCTTCGCGCCGACACTTCGGCGCTGGTCGAAAGTATGCCGAAGCGAGATTGCCTTGCCGCGCGTCGGATGAACTCGACGTCATCGTAGATGAGGTCCGGCCTGAAACCACCTGCGTGCCTCGCGACGCTGGTCATGGCAATAATGCAGGCTCCCCCGCCACTCGGCAGCACGGACTGCAGGAGCATGAACAGTGTGTTGAACCATACAAAGGTCGCGCGCACCGTGCGTGAGCTTGCGGCGGGCACATATCGCGGGCAGGCGACGCTCAGCCTCCGCTGTCGCATTTCCGATACTGAGCGATCAAGAAAGTCGGGCGCAAGCACTGTGTCTGCATCCACGAAGACGCAGATGTCGCCGCGCGCAGCGTCCAGGCCTGCCTGGCGCTGCCGCCCGACCGGAGGGGCGGAATGCAGTACCCTGACATCTCGCCAGCAGGAGGCAACCGCAACCGTGCGGTCGCAGGAGCCGCCGTCAACGATCACGGTCTCCGTGGCGCGCAGAGTCTGTTGCTCGAGGCATCTCAGCAGGTTGCCGAGAACGGCTTCTTCGTTGAGTACCGGGATAATGACGGTAATGCTAGGTTGTTTCACGTGCGAAGCACCGCGACAAAGAAAGCAGCCATTCCCGCAATGGCGTTCAGCGCGGGGAACAGCCGATAGGCTTGGAGACCCGCGGCAGCTGGGCGCACCATGAGGAGCAAGGGTATCAGGGGATAGCAGATCGCCGCCAGGCCCCAAGGATGGAGAATGCGATATCCGGCGACGAGGACGAAGACAGCAATCCAGAGCGCCGCGCAGACCAGGAGCGAGCCGCGATAACCAAGCGCGCTCGCAGTGGTGCGCAGGCCACTCCGCCGGTCGGTGTCGATGTCAAGCGCTGCTGAAAAGATGTGCATGGCGGCGGTCCAGAGGAACGAGATGGCAATCACCTCTGTGTTCGGCAGCTCGCCCGCAAACTGATGAAAGCCCAGGAAGAGGGGCAGGGCGTACAGGACGTTGGATGCGGCATCAAGCACGGGCGCGGCTTTCAGACGGACAGGCGGCACGCTATATAGGATGGCCAGTGCGATGAACCCGCCCAGCAGGGCCTGCTCGACGTGGCCGCTCAGGACGGCCAACACCGGCAAGGCAAGGAACAACGCCGCGAGCACCGCGCGCAGGACGACGCGCTCTTCGTAGACCTCCAGGACGTGCTCGCTACCTCGCTTGCGCGGGTTTATCCTATCTGCGGTTCCGTCCGCCAGATCGTTGACGCCGTAGAGCAGCACGTTCGCGGGAATTAGGAAGTAGCCGAGACAGACCCAGAAGCGCAGCGTCACGAGGTCCGCGGGGCGTGCGCTGCCAGCAGCGCAACCGACTAGATAGGTGCCTGCAAGGTATAGCCAGAACTTGGGCCGCGAAACCTCCAGGACTAGTGCCGCTGACCCAAGGATCGTCGGCCTAACAGCGCTCACCGCCCACCTCTTAGCCGAAGAGCGTTCCGCAGAGCCGCGAGGAAGACTGTCGCCTTGCGCGGCTTGACTTTGCGCCGGAAAACCACCAACGGGTCGCGCGCGATTACTGCCGCGGTATAATCATGGATGTCGGCGGCGGCACTGATGGCGATCAGATACTGCGGCGGGATGTGCGTGTACCCGCGCTCGGCCTGACCTCGCCAAGCGCGGTAGCGTACGAGCTGCACGCCGATGTAGTCGGCGAACTCGGACGGGTGCGCCACCGCCTCAGCTGCACTCAACTCGCGCAAGCCGTGCTCATGCATCTCGGCAGCTGGCAGGTACTGCCGACCTAGTTCGGTATCCTCACGGACGTCCCGAATGAAGTTGATGTACTGGAACGCGCGGCCAAGTAGTTGCGCGTGCTCAAGGGCGGCATGTGGCAGCTCCATGAGACTCGCCATCATGAGGCCGACGACCTCCGCCGATCCATAGACGTATGATAGCGTCTCCTCAAGCGTCTCATAGCGGTCCTTTGTGAGGTCGAGCTGCATGGTATCCAGGAACGTCTGCGCCCACTGCGGATCGAATCCGTACTCCCGTTCCAGGGCGACGAAAGACCGGACAACGGCAGGCACCTGCTCGGCGCCGGTGCGTGCCGCTGCATACGATTGCCTGAATGCCATGAACCCGCGGACGTCCTGCGGCGTGCTGTCGACATAGTCGTCCGCTTCCCGCACGAAGGCGTACAGCCGGGTGACCTTCTCACGCAGTTCCGCAGGGAAGAACAGGCTGGTGTTGAAAAAAGTCGTGCTGCCCCGCTTGAAGACCTGTGTGAAGCTGCTCTCGGTCATCGGGACGCGCCCCCGACGCGCTTCGCCACGATCTCCGACGACACCAAGGCCATCGCCAGGCCTATGCCCGGATGCGTGTACTGCCCGGTGTAGTAGAGATTCGCGATCCGCTTGCTTCTGTGGGCAGGCCGGAACAGCGCCGTCTGCATGAGGGTATGGCTGAGACCAAGCGCGGTCCCTTGATAGGCGTTGAATTCGGCGACGAAGTCGCGCTGGCTGAACACCCTGCAGACCGCCACATTCTGCCGCAGCGACTCCCCCGTCAGCCTCTCGATCTGCTCGAGCACGCGCGTGGCGTACGCGTCGCGCACATCGTCAGGGTCATCCAGACCGGTGGCTACCGGGATGAGCGCTACCACGTTCTCGCATCCCGGCGGGGCGACCGCATCGTCCGTTCGTGAAGGGCAGCAGAAGTAGTATGACGGGCGTTCGGGCCAACCTGGCGCCTGGAAGATGCTGTTGAAGTGCTCGACCCAATCGTGCTCGAAAAGGAGCGTGTGGTGTTGTAGTCGCGGCAGTCGTTTCCTGATGCCCAGATACATCATGAAAGCCGAGGGAGCAAAGGTGCGGCGTTGCCAGTATCGCTCCGGGTAGGTCCGGTAGCGCCGCTCGAGCAGACTCGTCTCGGCATAGGCGTAGTCGGCGTTGACGACGACCAGGTCTGCCGGGACCTCATCTGCGCCGGCGGCCACAGACACCGCCCGGTTGCCGCGAACACCGATAGAGGTGGCCGCACGGCCGAACTGAAAGGCCGCGCCGTGCTCTGCGGCCAGTGCTCTCAGGCCGTGTACGACTGCCGCGATGCCGCCGCTCGGATACCATACGCCTAGGTTGAAATCGACATGCGCAAGCATCGAGTAGAGCGCGGGCGTGTTCTGCGGCGACCCACCGAGGAAGACCATGCTGTACTCCAGGATCTTGCGAAGCCTTTGGCTTGAGAAGTACCGTGCGGTGTACTTCTCGAGGTTTTCGAAGACGTGAAGCTTGCGGCCCTCCAGCAGAGTGCGGCGGTTGAGGAAGTCCGAGATGCGGCTGAAGTCGCGATAGACGAACTCGTTGAGGGACACCTCATACTCGTGCTTGGCGACCTCAAGGTAGCGACGCATGGCATCGCCGGCGCCAGCCTCCATCGCCTCGAACTGCCGTAGGTTCTCGCTCAAATCGCTTGAAATGTCGATGTAGTCATCGGGGGCAAAGAAGATACGGTAGGAAGGATCGAGGCGCTTGAGTGAGTAGTAGTCTGACGATGCCCTGCCGAACTGAGCGAAGAACCTCTCGAAGACGTCTGGCATGAGGTACCAGGACGGCCCCATGTCGAAACGGAACCCTTCCTGCTCCCAAGATTGGGCCCGTCCTCCGGGAAGGTCATTCTTCTCCAGGACGGTAACGTTCCAGCCGTCTCGCGCCAGGAACGCAGCCACTGAAAGGCCGCCGAAGCCGCTTCCGATGACCACAGCACGTTTGCCGTTGTGGTTGCTCATACCCTGCACCCTCGCGCACCCAACCTGCCGTGGTGCCTGCGGTCTGCCTCAACTCATGCGCCCAAACCAAGCGCGTCGCAGTGGATACGATTCGTCGCCCGGAACCTCATGTCTTCCCCGCAGGCGGCGTTGATATCCTCCGCAGCGAGCTCGCCCCGATCTACAGAAGTCGATGCACTGGTCTCTCACCGTAGGACCATTACTTATCCTGTGAGAAGTCGTCTCTCGGCGTTGCACGAAGGCAGCGAGCGGACTCCCTGCACCTCGCTAGCCTCAAGCGCGCCCTTGCGCCATAACCTCGGCTCATAGTGATCGGTCCGTTCGGTCAGTACACCGGCCGGGGCGGCGCGCGTCTGTCTCGGTCGCGGCTATCGCGCTTTCCCAGCACTCATCAGCCTTCAGCCGAGAGCATCTCCTTAATTGTGACGAAGCGGTATCCACGGGCCCGCGCCCCCGCTATCAGTTGTGGTAGCGCCTCGACCGTCGCCGCACGGTCGCTCGAGCCGACTCTCAATCTGTCGCCGCGAGCGTCGTGAAGGAGAATGATGCAACCCGGGAATAGCCGCGGCGTCACCCTTCTCGCGATCCGATCGGCGTCTCGCAGCCACCAGTCCATGGCGTCGACCGACCACAGCACCATTGTAAGGCCGCGACGGTCCAGAAGCTCGATTAGCCTGCGGTCATACGACCCATAGGGGGGACGGAACAGCCTGGTTGCGCGGCCAGTCGCGCTGGTAGCCGCCTTGGTTGCGGCGTCCACCTGTTGCAGAACGCCGTCGGTTGTCAGCAGGGTCAGGTTAGTGTGGCGGTCAGCGTGGGAGCCGATGCAGTGCCCCTGCGCTGCCGCGCGCAGCAAAAGGTCCGGGTGCTTCCGCGCCTGTTCCCCGACGACGAAGAAGGTCGCCGCAACGTCATGCAGTTGCAGAGTATCCAGGATGGCAGGCGTCCATTCTCTCGAGGGACCGTCATCGAATGTCAGGGCGATCAGGGGATCGCCGACCGCGCCGCGCCGATGAATGAGTCTCCGCATCCGCGGTTCCCGGCCTTCGGAACGGTATGCGCACCTGCAGGCCAGAACGGCAACCGCACTCGAGAGCACTACGAGGCTGGCGGGCAGGAGTAGCGGAGTTTCATTCTCAGGTCTTTGGTTAGCGTACCAGGCTAGCGCTCCAGTTGCCAGCAGACAGCCCGGCACGCACACAACGATAGCCCGGGACACAGCGAACACCCGCACGCGTGCGGCGAACGAGAGCGCGGTCAGGCATGCCGCCGTCAGCCAGAGAAACAGTAGTGTTGTAAGCACAACGTGGCCCATGCCTCGCGCTGCCTGTGAGTTTAGAGTTGCAGGCGGTCAGTGAAGGTGAACCAAGGAGAGAGTAAAAGCAGCCTGCTTTCCGCTATCCTCGGCCCGGTGTCCGCACCTGCTCCGCCTCCAACTGCAAAATGCCTTCCGGCGAGCGATCACAGAAATGCTCCGCGATTCTCTTGATCGGACGAGTAGTGTCGGTCCTCAGCAAACGTGGGACAAATCAGGGGGTGAATTAAGGTACACTCTTGGTGTCGCTGCTCTTGCATCTTGTTTCGTCCGCGCGAGCCGTCGGGAGCGCTCGCGCCGTGCCACATAAGGTCCGTACCTGAAGAGGTCTTCTCCGCGCCAGCATCGCTTCCCTGCGGGCGGAGGAGAATCGGGCGGGAGAAGCGGCGGATGGTGATGGTCGGCGACGTTCCCCGCAGAGGCAAGTCCAAAGGTGTCTCATTGCGATTTGACAGGGGCGCTGTGGCCGAAGTTCACTCAGTTGCCTCAGAGTCAACCGGCAGGTCGCCATGAGTGAAGGTCAGGAAAGGAGCGGAGTGCCCGGCGGTGAGGGGCCGGAGTCTTCTGATGAGCTGGGCCGCATCAGCATTGGGCCACCGATTGTTCAGAATCTCCCAGTAGGCCACATAGTTGACCCCGGCCAACCGACTGGTGTCGCCTCCCTGGACATAGGGGAAACGCTGTGGCTCGCGGACGAACGGGCCCAGCCACTCGTAAGCCATTCGCAAAGAGCGCCCCCGGGGCGATTGGTAGTCGTACAGGTCCACTCCGTTGACTCGGGCGATTTCCGCAGCGATGGTTTGCGGCATGAGCGAGAAGTGGGAGTACCAGATGCCGTGGTCGCCTTCCCGGCCTGGGCTGCCCCGGTTGACCTCGTGGACTAGATGGCCGTCATCCGCGATCTGGGAATCGATCAATTGCTTCCAGCGCTCGACCCCTTTCTCAAACAACGGCAGGTCATCCAGAGAGGCTGCGCAGGAAAGGTGCAGGAGAAGCCCCCAGTTGCCCCAGTTGTTGGCTCTCGCCATCGTATTCATCGGGAGTGCCTTCTCACGGATGTACTTCCGAAAGACGTCTTGCTGAGGCCCCAACCAGCTCGGGGAGCGCCGGAGAAGATCCGCGGCGAAGATGAAGGCAGGGAAGTGATAGCTGAAGCACAGGCAGGAATCGGCCTCCGTACTGAATTCCTGCGTCTCAGTTGCCCAGGCATTCAGCAAGCGCACCGCAGCCGCAGCGTATTTCTCACCTGCCGTGATGCGGTAAGCCAGAGCAAGTGCGTAGGCGGCGTTGGCGTCGTCGCGCAAGGGGTTCTTCGCCCGATTGTGACCCTCTGAATTGACATAGGCCCCGGGAACATACCACTGCCTCGGGGCTTGGGGCTCGCGGCCGAGCGCGACTTCGGCGGCTTTCAACGCCTCGACCCACGCCGAGCACGTAGGCTCCGTCCTGCTATTGACCCTTCTTCTGAGAGTTTCAATCCTCTGGTGCGTAATAAAGACTCCCTTGGCGTGCAGCGAGTTGAAGAAGCTCCCGCCGAGCAAGCAAGAACACACGAGGAACAAGGCGAGGACTGGCACCCAATCGTACATGCTGTCCGCTCTCCACACTCATGAGAGTAACCGGTAGGCTTTTCGCCGGGCCTAGACGGGTTCCCTCGTAGGCAATTTGGCGGGCGCGCGCTGAAGGCCTCAACGGTTGTCGTTGTCAACAGATTCGGCCCCGGCAGCCGCCACGATCCGAAGTAGGGGTAATCACGCCCCATACGAGGAGTGGCGGTCAGCAGCAACACGTGCGGACAACTCCACGTTGTCGCTCCTCAGACAGCATGAAAGGAGAAAGGCGTCCAGGCTTTCCGGCGGCAGAGTGCTGCAGGCCTCCAGCGATCGTTCATGCAAGCGAATGCCGCGCCACAACCCTCCCCATCAGCAGCGCTTTTCTTTGCGCCAGCATCGCTTCCCCGTGGGCGGAGGAGATATCGGGCGGGAGGAGCCGGATAAGGCTGGGGGTGACTGTATCGGATGCAAGCCCAGATGCGTCTCAGTGCGGTTTGACAGGGACATCGTGGACGATCTCAAGCTCGACCGTTGTGCCCGGTTCTATGGACACTGGTTTCGCGTTGGGATCGCGGTCCTCGTGAAGTAGCATGAAGTTCGTACCGACCAGATACCTGCCTGGCGGCACCTCGGCGAAGTCAAAGCTGCCGTCTTCTTCGCATCTAGCGGAACCGCCCCATGTGCCGATTAGTAGCTCACCGACCGGACGAACGTGAACGTGCAGCTCGCCGGGTGGAACATCCCCGTACTTGTCAACCACCTTTCCGCGAATCCTGCCTGTGCCCTCCATGGTGAGTTTCAGCCGCTCGCCAGGCACCTCACAGATCTCGCACGTGGACGTGGCAAGGTGCATCGACGCTGCGCGGCACCTGAGCTGAACGAAACCGACGGGCAGAGAACGGACCTCAAAGCGCCCTTGGGCATCGGTTATTGCCGGGTGGGCATCAACGGACGGATAATCTTGCCCATCTATGCCGAAAATGTCCGTCGCGTGGACCTCAACGCCGCTGATACCGTTGCCTTCCACATCGGTCACGACACCCTTGATACTCGATTCACGCGCGAGGTGCGTCACCAACGTGTGATACGTACTGCCCTTATTCCCATAGGGACCGAGTCGTCGCGACGCGTAGCCGTCCGCCCTCACGGTTATCTCATAGCGGCCTGCCGGTATCTTCTCGATCTGGAATGCACCCAGGTCATCCGCTGTGCCGTGGATTGCGTTCTGACGATCCGCTTGCCCTTCGACCCCAACAAGTGCGATGTGCGCTCCCGGGATCGGCTTCCCAGTGCACATATCGAAGATGTCGCCACGAACCAATCCTCCGCCAACTGGCTGGACCGGAGCTGATTCCTCACGCTTGTCGATCACCACCAGCTGTCCCGGGACCTCAACCCTATCCCATACGATAGCGCCGCCGCCTATATAGACGTCAAGCCTGGGGGCGGGCACAGGCTGGCGTAATGCAGGCTGACGTGATGCACGAAAGCTATCGATCCGGTTGTAGAGCCGATGCCAACGCTCGGGATTCCATACC
>CP070648.1:4091279-4101111 GCA_020354555.1 Armatimonadota bacterium
ACGGATTGCAGCCGGACGCGGGGTACGTGGTTGAGGACGTCGACGCAGACACGCGGGAGCGGACTGCGGGGCGCGCGCTGATGCAACAGGGGCTGCGCGTTCGATTCCCTGCGGATCGCCTGTCGGCGCTGGTCTTCGTCGCGGCGGCTGAGTGAACCGGACGGCCGCGCGGAACGGGCGGCGACTCGATCCTAGTCAGTCAGTGGCGGCGGTGCTGGGACTGACACGCTGCGGTCGAGGAGGTCCACGGAATCAGCCGCGTCTCCCGGCCGCATGTTGAACTTCGCCACTTCGCCGCTTTCCCAGAGCTGAACCACGGCGCGGACGACCGCCGGATCGAACTGGGCGGAGGCGAGAGACCTGATTTCCTGCACCGCCTCGAACACGACGATCCCCGGCCGATATGGCCGATGCGATATCATGGCGTGGAAGGCGTCGGCCACCGCCACGATGCGCGCCAGCATGGGGATCTGTTCGCCGTTCAGCGCGTCCGGATAGCCGCCGCCGTCCCAGCGCTCGTGGTGGTTGCGAATCATGGACAGGACGGCGGCGCCTGGGTTGAGCGGGCGGATGATCTGCTCGCCGATGACGGGGTGCTGACGGCAGATCTCGAGTTCCTCATCGGTCAGCGGGCCTTGCTTGAGCAGGACTGAATCGGCGATGCCGATCTTGCCGAGGTCGTGCAGCGGGCCGTATGCCCGCAGCGCCTCGCCGGCCTCGCCGTCGAGGCTCATGGCTTTGGCCAGGCGACATGCCAGCCAGGTGACCGCCTCGCCGTGCGCGGCACTGTAGGGATCGCGCGCGGCGAGGGACAACGCCAGCACGTGCAGGGTTCTGAAGTAGGAGTGGCGGAGTTCCTCGTGCAGTTCCGCGCTTTCGATGGCTTTGCTCGCCATGTTCGCGAGAGTGGTCAGGAGGTTGAGGTCCTCGGTGCTGAAGTCATCCGCGCGCATTGCCGCGAGCGCGCCGCCCACGATCTCGGAAACCTTCACCGGCGCGGAGATGGACGCACGAACCTTGGCCCACGTCTCAAGCTGCTCGGCGAGATCCGGGGAACCCTCCACCGATCTCATGGCCGGGCCGCCCTCATCGGCGGCCGCTCTGGCGATAGCCATTGGCATATCGTTACCCGAGCCAAGCTCGGCGAGCGGGCCCTTGCTGTGCGCGCAGAGATACTGCCCGCCGGATTTGTCGAGCAAGACGAGGGACGCAGCATCGGCCTGCACCTGCCCCACGAGTGCCTCGACGACGAGTTCGGAGATGCGCTCGACGTCGAGCTGCCCGGTGAGTTCCGTGCTGGTTTGGCACAGCTTGTTGAGGCGGGTGACGCGCGCATCGAGGGCTTGTGCCGTGTCGTGCAATTGCTGGATGAGGCTGCGGTTCTCGATGCGGTGCTGCCGTTCTTTGTCGGCGAAGTAAGCGACCGTGCAGGTCAGGAAGGCGAGGAGCCCGATCAGCAGCAGGAGTTCGTTGTAGTCGGCGGCGAGCGAATCCTCGCCATATGCGACGAGGACGACGAAGGCTACTCCGAGCATCGCGATCAATCCAAACGCGAGCCAGAGCAGCTGCTTCCGCGCCTTGTCGGGAGCGTAGTCTTTCACCCCGCCACGAGGGAGATCACCGGCGGCGGAGTCCCGTGGGGTCCCCATGTCCTTAGCCCTCCGGCTTTCGGGGCAGCCTCACCAGCGTCCCGGCCGCCTGGCTGCATTCCGTGCCCCTTGACGCCGCATCCTATATTCCATAGGAGAGGCCGTTTTTCGCTATCAACACGCGCTGGCGCGGGCGATGAGGGCGCAACCGCCTGCTCAACAGCTCGCATCGAGGTGCGCGGCACGCCTAGGGAGTTGCCGGCCGAGGGTAATCGCTTCGAGCGAGGGGAGGCCGGAGGGGGGATTCACATCGACCCGTCTGCGCAAGGGGTCGTGCTGCACGGCAACGCGCTCCGCGATGTGGAGTGCGAGATTGACGACCCGGGCGGGCAGACGATGGGCCTTCCGGCGCCGTGGAGCTGCACTTGACTGCGCCTAATGCGTCCAGCGCTGGTTGCGCACCAGGGCGCGTCACACCCTCTCCTGTTAGCCTTTCCCTGCGACGGAGAGGCGTGCTCAACCACGCGCCTGGGGCCGCAGAAACCCCGTGCGCCTCTACTTCCCCGCCGGCGCGAGCGTCACCGCCAGCAGGGCTGGGCGCACCTGGCGTTCGGCGGACACGAAGTCGAGGGACTCGATCTCGACCTCAGGGCGCGGGTTGTCCCAGCGCAGGACGCCCAGCGTCGCCAGCGCGCCGGAAGCCGTTCGCCCCCGCCACAGCGCCCGCGCTTGCACGAAGCCGACCTGGGAGTTGAAATCGGCAATCGTGCTCTGATAGACCAGCGGAATCCTCTCCTCGCCGCCGTCCGCATAGCGCACGATGTAGTGCCCGACATCGGTCGGGTTCACGCCCTGGCGGTCGTAGAGATGCCGCATCCGCTGCGCGGGAACCGCGGAGGTGTGCAGGAACATCAGGGCGTCCGCCCGCCGGCCCACGGTGATCGCGCGCACCGCGTTCGGATAGTACTTGCCGCGTTCGGTTTCATCGCAGAGCATGACGCACGAGCGATCCGCGGGACTATCGTGCGGCAGGATGAGGAACGGGCAACCCCCGATCCACTCGACACCAGCTCGCAGCGCGCGCAGGTCGTAATCCGCGCCATCGCCCATCCAGCCTTCGCCCCGGTCGGAGCCAGCCAGGCTCTCGTTGCAGTACGGCGCGATATCAACGACTTCGAACCGGTCACCCCGCCGGCTTTGCGGCAGTCGCAGCAGGCCGTTGAACGTCGGTATCGGGTCATAGGCGATGTCCTCGAGCGGCGGCCGCCCGGTTGACCACGCGTTGTCCGCGCCGATCATCCACGCCGCCGAGATGTGAGGCAGGCGCTCCACCGCCCCGCGCACGCCCGACCACGTCGTGCCGAGGAAGCCGAGCGCGCGCTGCTGCTCGACCGCGCCCGCGAAATCGTAGACGTTTCTGAGGTCGAACCACGGCGAGCCGAGTGTCTCGAAGCCGTGCTCGGCGAAGTAGCCGAGCGTCCGGTCGTAGTCGTGATTCGCGTTGTAATGCCAGTCGCAGATCATGATGTCCTTGGGCACCATGTCGGTGGCGCGGGCGGTGTAAAACGGGACGTCGCCGTTGTGCTCCTCGAGGAACTGGTCGCCCCACATCATGGTGCGGATGCCGCGCTCGGCGAGATGTGCGTGAAGCGTGTTGATGTCGCGCGCCCAGAGCACCCACGGGTCGGTATCGCGGCAGCGCTCGCAGACGCCGATGTCGTCGAAGCTCGCCTCGTCGTGGCCGATATGGAAGTAGCTGGGCTGGAAGACGTCGATCAGCTCGTCCATGAGATCGAAGGCGACCTCGTAGGTCTCCGGGTTCGACGGGCAGTAGTTGAACAGGCTGCGGAAGCCCTTGGTCGTCTCCTGGCTCTCCGCGAGGTGCCGGTAGTTGGGGTTGCCCAGCACGTAGCCGAAATGCGCGAACGTGGCGAGCTGCGGGATGACCTCGAAGTGGCGCTCCTTCGCATACGCGACGAGCGCCGCGAGCTGCTTGGGCGTGGGAGCGCTGGCGGGGCCGATGTCCGGGCGGCTCGCGTACCGGAGATTGCCGTCCACCTCCCAGACGATGGTGTTGAACTTGAGCAGGGCGAGCAGGTCCACGACCTCGCGGTACAGGTCGAGATCGGCGGCGGAGGGCGAGGACCTGTGCCATCCGCGCCAGGGCAATGACGGGCGATCCAAGACCTCGCAGGCGCGGACGAAGGCCTGGCCCGCGCCGTCGGCCTGGAGCAGTTGACGCAGCGTCTGGATGCCGTAGAACGCGCCGCGATCATCGGCGCCGGTGATGGTCACCAGGTCGGGCGTCACGCGAAGCTGATAGGACTCCGGTTGGTTGCCGGCGCCGGCGGCAGCGACCCGGATCTGAACGGCGTCGCGGCGCGGCGTGCGGTTGGAGACGATGACGCGCGCACGAAGGCCGAAGCGCCCGGCGAGATCCGCGGCGAGCATGTCCGCGCCGACGCGCTGGGATTGATGCGCGATGACGATGCGCGTCCTCGCTCCCGGCCGGAAGAGGCCCTCGCCCCAGCGCAGGCTGACCGGTCGGGGGATCACGATGGGTAGGGGCGGCATCCAGCGAGCATCGCGCCGCACCATGCGCGGCGGCCCGGCCGGCGGCATGGCCAACACCAGGCCGCCGAAGCGATCCAGCCGCGCGAAGCGATCGCCGGGAACATAGGACCACGTGGAGTATTCCTCCTCGCCCCCGGCCAATCGCGTGCGGCAGAAGTTGGCGCTCCAATTCTCGGCGGGCCGCAGCGCCCCGCCCAGCGCCGCGAAGGGCACGCGCATCTCCGCCGTCCACTCGCTCTCCCCGACTGATGCCGCTGCCTGCCACTCGGCCATTTCCGGGCGCGCGCTCGGCGGCGCATACCACGACGTGTTCCACCGCGTGTCGAGCACGCGTTCCTGGCCCTTGAGGCCCTTGGGCGTGACGCCGAGGTGGGTGTACCCAGGCGTGCCCTCACGCGCCAAGAAGACCTCGACGCGATCGTCGCCCCAGATGGATGATGCGCTGAGCCTGAGGTTCGAGACGTCGGGTTCCGCGCACCTGAAGGCGACGTAGAGCGCGTCGTCGTCGAACGCCGCCATCGCGGTCGTCGCGACCGGCGCGAGTTCCCCTTGTCCGCCGAGGATCATGAAATCGGCGGCGGCCTGCGCCCCGTGCCATGCCTGATCGTCAAGGCGGCCGTCAATCCGCGGTGGTGTCGCGACGTGCGCCACCCGCAGGTATGGCATCTCGGCGATCTGCACCAGCGACGCGTCATCGAACCACGCCGTGCCTTTGCCCGCAGTGATGAGCGACACCTTGAAGAAGTCCGCGTCGGGCGTGGCGCTGAACGTCGCGGTGCGCTGCTCCCACTCCGCGGGCGCTGTCTCGTGAAACAGCGTGCTGCTGAGATAGTCGAGCCCGCTCTTGCGGAACTCGTAAACGATGATGCTGACCGGGCAGTCGCCGCGCAGCCAAGCGCTGAAGCGATACGTCGCGCCGGGCCGCGCCGGGATCGGCTGCTGGCTCACGCGCACCCACGCGGCGTTGTCGGAGGCATGTTCGATGCGCTGGCTCGCGGCGCCGTCGCGGCGGACGGTCGGGTCAATGGCGAGGGCGCCCTGCGCGTCCTCCTTGGTGTGGATTTCGCGAATCCAGCCGTCGGCCAGGCCGTCTGCGTCCTCGTCAACGTCAAACGATGGATTGGCAAACAGATTCTGGAGGGCTGAGGCGGGCGCTGCAACAGCGACCGCCGCCGTGACCGCCGCCGCAATGAGCAGGGACGAGATGTAGCGCTGCATGTGGCGTCTCCTCCTGAGTGACGGTTCCTCGGAATCGTCAAAGCCGCGATCGGCTCATTGTCGCCATCGGATGTTCTTGCGCCGTCGGGGGCGTTCGCCCCTGCCCCTGGGGGCGCCGCGTTGGGCGTCGGCTGGCAGCCTGAGTCGTCATTCGCTTGCCGCATCGGGCGATCCGTGATATATTGTCACGCGTGGTTTGGAGTGTTGGCCGGCCCTGTGCTCGCCGGCGGATGTGCGCCCCTTGGGTGAGCGCGGGTTTGCCCAGGCCTGATTTGGGCTAACATCTGTCGAGGTTCGTGTATCGGGGGAGGACGCAAGGGACGGCGCGGAACCTCCCAAACGAACCTCGTCCGGAAGAGTCCACGTGTATTACCGGTGCTACGGTAACACACGAGACTCTACGGGTAACTTGTTGCCCCCAGGGGGGTGAAAGTGAACGATCTGGCAAGATTCGCAGTTGACCGCGCGATTCGCGCCGGCGCGTCGTACGCCGACTGCCGCGTTGCAAAGCGGCGCCGCGAATCGGTACACGTGAAGAACAGCGTCGTGGACGCCCTGGAGAGTTCCGAGGAACTCGCGGCGGGCGTTCGCGTCATCGCCAACGGCGGGTGGGGCTTCGCCGCCACCGCGGATCTCGAGCGCGGCAGCATCGAGCGCACGGCGGAGCTGGCGGTGCGCATCGCCAAGGCCTCGGCGTCCGTGTCCGGCGAGCAGCCCGCGGCCCTCGACCCCCGCAAGCCGGTGCGCGACTCCTGGGAATCGCAGTTCGAAATTGACCCGTTCGACGTGCCCCTCGAGGACAAGATCAGTCTGCTCCTCGACGCCGACCGCACCCTGCGCCAGCACAAGGAGATCAGCGTTTCCTCCGGCAACCTTGCGTTCTACGACGAGGAGAAGGACTTCGCGAGTTCCGAGGGCGACGACATTCACCAGCGCAAGATCGAGTCGGGAGGACTCATCAGCGCGACCGCGGTTGACGGCGAGCGCGTGCAGGAACGCTCCTATCCGTCCTCTCTCGACGGCTTCCACGCCGCGGGCGGGTGGGAGGTCGTTGAAGGCATGGATCTCAAGGGCGGCGCCGAGGTCATCGGGCCGCAGGCGGTGAGCCTGCTGTCCGCTCCGCCGTGCCCCCGCGAGCGCCTGCCGATCATCATTGACAGCTCGCAGATGGCGTTGCAGATCCACGAGTCGTGCGGGCATCCGACGGAACTCGATCGCGTGTTCGGCACCGAGGCGAGCTACGCCGGCACGTCGTTCCTCACCCCGGACAAGCTCGGCGGCCTCCGCTACGGTTCGAGCCTGGTCAACATCACCGCTGACGCGACCATCCCGGGCGCGCTGGGCACCTTCGGCTGGGACGACGAAGGCGTCCCCGCGCAGCGCACCTATCTGGTCAAGGAGGGCGTGTTCTGCGGCTACCTCAGCTCGCGCGAGACCGCGCCGCGCGTCGGGCTGCACAGCTCTGGCACGATGCGCGCGGATGGCGCCAACCGCCTGCCCCTGATTCGCATGACCAACATCAACCTCGAAGCGGGCGACTGGGACCTCGAGGAGATGATCAAGGACACCAAGCGCGGGCTGTTCTTGCAGACCACCAAGAGCTGGTCGATTGACGACCTGCGCCTCAACTTCCAGTTCGCGACGGAGATCGCGTGGGAGATCAAGGACGGATCGCTCGGCGGCATCATCCGCGACGCCACGTATCAGGGCATCACCCCCGAGTTCTGGGGCTCGTGCAACGCAGTGGGCAACGAGGAATCCTGGCGCATGTGGGGCGTCACGAACTGCGCCAAGGGCGAACCGGTGCAGCTCATGCACGTCGGCCACGGGGCGCCGCCGACACGCTTCGGCGGCGTGCGCGTGGGCATGGTGGAGAAGTAGCATCACGCTGCACCACCGGGCCGCCTCACGCCCATCTCACTGAGGAGCGCACCGTACCATGCTGGGAAAAGATCGCGCGCTGCAACTGCTGGAGGAGACCCTCGGCCATTCGTCCGCCGACCAGACCGAGGTCGTCATCATGGCGGAGGTCGTGGGCGTCACGCGCTTCGCCAACTCGATGATCCACCAGAACATCGCGGAGACTGCGGCGAGAGCGTCGATCCGGTCGGTAATCGGCAAGCGCGTCGGCTCCGCGGCCACGAATCGCGTCGAGTCGGGGCAGCTGCGCGCCACCGCCGAACGGTCGGCGGAACTCGCGCGGCTGCAGACCGAGAACAAGGAGTTCGTCTCTCTGCCGAAGCAGCAGCCGATATCACCGGTGCGCGCCTTCAGCGTCGCGACCGACGCCTCGACCCCCGAGGCGCGCGCCGCCATGGTCGCCGAAATCGTCTCCATGGGCAAGCAGGAGAACTGCGCCGTGTCCGGCGTGCTCTCGGTCGAATCGGCGGAACTCATCGTCGGCAATTCGCTCGGCATTCGCGCGTATCACCCCGCGACCACCGTCCTGCTCAACGTCATCGTGTCCGACGAGACGTCAAGCGGGTACGCGCATTGGATGGGCGTGGACATCTCCCGCCTCGATCACAAGGCGCTCGCGTGGACCGCGATCGAGAAGTGCATCCTCGGCCGCCGATCGGCGTCCATCGACCCCGGCGAGTACGAGGTCATCCTCGAGCCGCCGGCGGTCGCTGACTTGCTCCAGTTCCTGGCCTACCTCGGCTTCGGGGCGAACGCAGTGGAGGAGGGGCGCTCGTTCATGTGCGACCGCTTCGGCTCCCGCATCACGGGGGAACAGATCTCAATCTGGGACGACGGCACGGATGCGCGCGGCCTGCCCATGCCGTTCGATTTCGAGGGCGTGCCCAAGCAGCGGGTGGATCTGATCAAGGACGGCGTCGCCAACGCAGCGGTCTATGATTCGTACTACGCGAACAAAGAGGGCAAGCAGTCAACCGGCCACGCCTTGCCCGCGCCGAATACCTACGGCCCGATGCCGATGAATCTGTTTCTCGGCGCCGGCACCGCGTCGCGCGAGGAGATGATCCGCGCCACCCGCAGCGGGCTGCTCGTCACGCGCTTCCACTACACCAACATCGTCCAGCCCAAGGAAACCGTCATCACCGGCATGACGCGCGACGGGACGTTCCTGATCGAGAACGGCAAGCTGGGCCAGCCGGTGAAGAACCTGCGCTTCACCCAGAGCATCCTCGAGGCGCTGGCGACGACGCAGCTCATCGGCAGCGAGGTGGTGCTCGCCGACCGCTGCGTCGTCCCGGCAGTCAAGCTCGGGCGGTTCACCTTCACGAGCTGAGTGGGGCACGCCGCCGCGCGCGCGGTCGCTCACTTAATACCCAGGCACGAGTCCGGCCTAGATGATGCATAACGAGTGGCGCGCTATGGGGTATCGGCTATTCCACAGAGAGCCGGAGCCGTTCTCGCATCTGGTCCGTGGGGGTCTCAACCGGGCCTGCCGGCCACAGATCCTACCTGAAATGAATCAGCCCGTCGACCGGGGCATAGTCATCTGTGAGCGTGGGCACGTCGCCGATGGGGACTACATGCCCTACGTAATTCTTCAGCCGTAGGGTCAGTTCATCGTCCTTGATTGCGCTTCCCTGCATTGCCGCGGCACGCGTCCGCAAGGTTTCCAGACCGATCGGGTCTTTCGAGTTCAGCGCGAAGACCTCGATGTTCATCGAGCGAAATCCTGTGTCCGGCACTTGGAACGCATGCACTTGGGGAAACGTCTCCTTCATCGTCCGGTAGACAGAGCGGAAGAACCGGCTGGTCGGTCCCCTGGTTGCCCCGATGACGTTATTCACCATCACGCCGCCGGGAGTCAGACGGCGGCGCGCGATCTCGAAGAACTCCCGCGTGGCAAGGAAGAAGGGCGCGGTCTCCGCGTAGTACGCGTCGAGGACGATCAGGTCCCAGCTCTGCTTGCTGCGCCGCAGGAACATGCGGCCATCGGACTGGTGGATGGCGAGCCGGGGGCCAGGATGAACGTCGAAGTAGCGGGCGGCAATCTTAATTACGTCAGGATCGATCTCGACTGCGTCCACCTTGACCTGCGGATAGTCCCTGACAAAGCGCTTGGGGATCGTCCCTCCGCCGAGCCCGATCACGAGCACGCTGCGTATCTTCGGGTTGAACAGGAAGGCGATATCGGTGTAGTCGGTATAGGACAGCCCGCGCCCGTGCGGATCGCGGCGTTGCATCTGGGTGTGGCACCAATTATCCGCCCGCAGCCACCGGTAGTTCTGATCCTCGGTTACGAAAAGCCGATGGTACGGGCTGTCCCGCTCCAGGAGTACGCGCTGCTCGGCACATCCGGGAGGGGATGCTTGCAGCACGACGAAGCACGCGATCGCAGCGGCGATGATCCGCGGGAGCCTGGGCCCGGCGGCTGCAATCAGGGCGCTCAGAATCAGCAGGCCACCCAGCAGGTAGAGTATGGCGCGAGTTCCGATCCACGGTATCAAGTAGAAGGCGGTGCCGAGCGTGCCCGC
>CP070648.1:4101211-4118361 GCA_020354555.1 Armatimonadota bacterium
GAGAACCTGCGCCCCGTCCTCGAACGCGAGAACCTCGAACCCGCTCGCGAGGCGATCCACCAGTTGTTCCTCGAACACGTTATGGCCCAGGCCCCCGGCTATGACAAACTCCTCGGTTGGACCAACGCGCCCGTCATGGCCACCCCTGCAGCCGTCGGCGAGATGGTGAAGATTGCCGCAGCGATGGAGAGCCTCAATGTTTTCGCCGTTGACATCGGCGGCGCGACGACGGATGTCTTCTCGGTCTTCGGTGGTCAGTTCAACCGCACCGTGAGCGCCAACCTCGGGATGAGCTACAGCGTTTCCAACGTCATCGCCGAGGCGGGCATCGAGGGGATCGCGCGCTGGATGCCGTTTGCGGTGGACGAAGGGGATCTGCGCAACCGCTTGCGCAACAAGATGATCCGCCCGACCACCATCCCGCACACTGTTGAGGATCTGCTGATCGAGCAGGCGGTGGCGCGGGAGGCGCTGCGACTGGCCTTCGCCCAGCATCGCCAACTCGCGGTCGGGCTCAGGGGCGTGCAGCGGACGCGCAGCGTCGGCGAGGTCTTCTCTCAGGACAGCGGCGGCGACAGCCTCGTCAACATGATGAGCTTGGGCCTCATCATCGGCAGTGGCGGCGTCCTCTCTCACGCGCCCCGGCGAGAGCAGGCGGCGCTGATGATGATTGACGCGTTTCTCCCCGAGGGCGTCACCGAACTGGCCGTGGACAGCATCTTTATGATGCCTCAGCTCGGCGTTCTCGCGCAGGTCATGCCCGAGGTCGCGCACGAAGTCTTCCGCCGCGATTGCTTGATACCCCTGGGCACCGTCGTCGCCCCGGTCGGGACGTCTAAACCCGGAGCCGACGCGGTGTCCCTCAGCGGCCCGCAGGGCGACTCGACCGTGAAGTCCGGGGAAATCCGCGTGCTGCCGCTGGGAGCAGGGGAGGAGGCGCAGATTACGATCCAACCCGCGCGCGGCCTCGACGTCGGTGCGGGCGGCGGAAAGCCGCTGACCGCGCGGGTGCGCGGAGGCGTAGTCGGGATCATCATTGATGCGCGCGGCCGGCCTCTGCAAATCCCGTCCACAGAACGCGCGGACATGATGCGCCGGTGGCTGCGGGAGACAGGAGCCGACCCGGAGATCCCGCGCCGCGCCGGCACGGAGGAGCAGTAGCGGTGCCGACCGCCTACACGCCAGGCCTGACCATCGCCGCCGACACCGTCGTGCGCGAAGAGCGCCTGCTGCCGATACCGGGGGAGGTGCTCGTCGCGCAGGGGCAACTCGTCGACGCGGAAGCCCCCATCGCGCGAGCCCAGCGGCCGGGGAATCTGACCTCCGTCAAAGTCTCGGAGCGCCTCGGCGTCGAGCCCGCCGACCTGACCTCGGTGATGCTCAAATCGGAAGGCAACGCGGTCGCAGCCGGGGAGGTCATCGCCGAGACACGCGCGTTCTTCGGGCTCTTTCACAATGTCAGCGAGTCGCCGGTGCGGGGCGTGATCGAGCACATCAGTCCGGTATCCGGCTATGTCGCAATTCGCGAGGAGCCGGTGCCGCTGGAGACGATCGCTCACATCAGTGGGCGCGTTACCCAAGTCATCGAGGGGCGAGGCGCGGTCATCGAGAGCAGGGCGGCGCTGATCCAGGGCATCTTCGGCGTCGGCGGCGAGCGCCGCGGCGTACTGCGCATGGCCGCGCGCGGCCCGGAGCATCCGCTTGACGTCGGTCTGGCCGGCTCGGATGCTCGCGGCGCCGTGCTCGTCGGCGGCGCGACGGCCGACGGCGAATCCCTCGCGGCCGCCGCGGGCGCCGGGGCCGCCGGCGTCGTCATCGGCGGCATCGCCGACACCGACCTCCGTGCCTTCGTCGGCTATGACATAGGCGTCGCCGTGACCGGGCAGGAGCGGGTGCCGTTCACGCTAATCATCACCGAGGGTTTTGGGCGTGTGCCGATGGCGGGGGCGACCTTCGATCTGCTCGCGTCACTGGCCGGCGGCAGCGCCTCTGTTGACGGCGCGACGCAGATACGGGCCGGGGTCATCAGGCCCGAGATCATCATCCCGCTCGGGGAGGATGATTCGGCCGCGCGTAGCAGTGCGCCGGCGCCGGCGCGCGCGGCAGCCTATGACGCGGGCCGCGCGGGGCAGCTTGCGGTCGGCGCGCAGGTGCGCCTGATACGGGAGCCCTACTTCGGGCGGCTGGCGACGGTGACGAGCCTGCCTCCTGAGCTTCAGCGTATCGAAACCGAGGCGAACGTGCGCGTCGTGGAGGTGGACCTGGGCGACGGCCGCCGCGCCCTCGTGCCCAGGGCAAACGTGGAGATGGTTCATGGCTAAGCCGGCCCGCTGGCCGCTGTTGGCGCTGCTGGTGTACGCGTTCGGCACGGGATTCTCCGGCGCGCTCATGCCGGGGCCGCTCCTGTCGGTGACCGTCGCTGATGCGGCGCGCAATGGCTTCTGGGCCGGGCCGCTGCTCATGGTCGGCCACGGGCTGCTCGAGTTGGCGGTCATCATCGCGCTCGCCGTCGGCCTGGGCGTGGCGCTGCGCAACCGCTACGTGTTCGCGGCGCTTGGACTGATCGGCGGCGGCGTCATGGTATGGATGGCGTGGGGCATGCTCGCGCCGCTCGACCCCGCGCAGCTTTCCTTCCTCGGCGCGCCCGGCGCGTCGGTCGAAGGTCAGCCGTGGCGGCTCGGCGTCGCCGCATGGGAGGCGGCACGGGGACTGCTGACCAGCCTGTCGAATCCATACTGGACCTTGTGGTGGGCGACGCTCGGCATGGCGCTCATCGCGCGCGCCAAGCAATACGGCGCCGCCGGCCTGGGCACGCTCTTCGTCGGCCACATCAGTTCCGACGTCGTATGGTACTGCCTGGTCGCGTTGGGCATCGCCTACGGTCGGGCGTTCCTATCGCCGCTCACCTACCGGTGGCTGGTTGGGGCGTGCGGCGTGTTCCTGATTGGGCTGGCCGCGTACTTCATCTACTCCGGCGCGCACAGCCTGGTGCGCCCGCCGGTGAAGCAGGAGCAGGATGCCTGAGGGCAAGCGAGGAACGCCTCCCGGATTCAAGGCCGCGATCATTGTGCTCCTGGTCGCATGGCTCGTGGTCCTTGTCGTCCTCTCGCGCTTTCAGAGCACGCAGCAGCGCCGCGAGGCGATGCCCGTGCTGCCGATGCACCCCGACGCACTCGATGCCGACGTCCGCGCGCTTCCCGACCGCGGCTGGAAATCGGCGACGTACTTCGTGCCGCTCGACTATCCTGCGCTCGACGTGTTTGCGTATTACGACGATCGAATGAAGGAGCAGCGATGGTCGCGCCTCGACGCGCCCGCCGCCCCGGAGTGGGAAGTCTCAAGCACGGATAGTGGCAAACGTGCGACATTGCTCGCCACTTGGGTCGGCCCGGAGGAGTTGACTCGCCTCGACCTTCACCTCACCTGGGAGGAACGCACGCCGCCGCCGGGGGACACGCGCCCATCGCCGCGCATGAAGGTCGTCGCCACCATGTCCCGTGACATCATCCCGTCCTTCCCCACGCGGCGGGCCGAGGAGAAACCCGAGAAAGAGGACGCGCCGTTCGCGCAGTAGGCCGTCGCGCCACGGTCCGGGGAGAGCCGCGCCGGAGCGCCCCTTCCGCTCTTGCCATTGCGGAGGCGTGGGTAGGACGAGAAGCCCGGTGCGATGCCGCGCGCGGCATCTCGTCCTCCCTCCGCTTCTTCCGACCTGCGCAACCTCTACGGCAACAGGTCTTCCCGCTTGTACAGCATCGGCTTGAAGAGCCAGTACCCTGCTAACTCGCGCTGGTCACTGTAGTGCGGCGAGTCCGGGCCCTCGCTTTGGCCGGGCGGCAGGATGTTCATGCCGTTGATGTCCGGGCGCGCCGCCTCCACGACCTGGATGTAGGTGCCGCGCGACACGTTGGGGATCGCAGGCAGCGGATCCAACTCGATCCACTGCGGCTCGCGGCTCCACTTGCCCATTTGCTTCCCGCGGGTGGCCTCGAGCACGTTCACCGCCGACCTCAGCGCGCCGACGATCACCTCGTCTCGATCCTTGCCGCCGAGGTAGTCATACTTGAGCGGCAGAGTCGCCTGTTCTCCCTGCAGCGTGCGCACCAGCAGCGATACCGCGGCCAGCAGGTTGATCTGCGGCCCGCCGCCCCCGCCCCCTTCGCCATCGAGCGCCATGGTCGTCGGCATCAATGGGCCGAAATCGTCCACGAGTACAGTTACCGCGGCGAGCCCCATCCACGTCTCGAGAATCGTCGTCGCCACATCGCCCTGCCACTGGAAGAGATTCCACGCGCGCAGGTACTCGAGCGCCTCGTGCAGGCGCGGGTCCTTGTCGGCATCCGTGCGTTCCGCCGCTCCAAGGATCATCGGCAGGAACGGCGCCCCGATCAGCGTCCGAGTCCCCGCGTGCAGCCCGAGCTGAGCCGTCTCGGCGATGCTCAGCGGCGCCATCTCTTCGATCTCGGCGCCGATCTCGCTGATCGGCCAGAACGGCCCCCACGTGCATTCGTCGCCGTTGTCCAACCACGGCGCCGGCTTGTTGTTCCAGTTCACGAGATAGCCGTGCTCGGGATTGATCACCTGCGGCATCTCGGAAAACGGGACGTCGCCCTTCCAGTCGTACTCCCCGGTGCCGGGCGTCGGCAGGCGCCGGTCAACCTCGGGCGAGCGCACCGGCAGCTTGCCCGTGAACCAGAAGCCGATGTCGCCGTCCTGCGTCGCGCAGAACCAGTTGTGAGAAGTCGTCACGTGCTCGGCGCGTTGTGCGAACTCCTCGATGTTGTCCGCGCGGTTGAACCCGCCCGTCGCCTCCAGCGTCTTCACCTCGCGCATCCAGAAGTTGGCCGCGACCGCGTATGCGATGCCGGCTTCCTCATCCCATTCGAGCACCGGCCCGTGAACCGTCCGGTAGATCTCCATCTCCACCGGGTCGCCCCCCGCCACGCGGATCGTCTCGACCCGCTTCTCCATGTCCGTGTACTCGCCGTTGTGCATGTATTGATACTTGTTGTCGGGATTGAGCTTCTCGGCGAACACGTCGGAGTAGTCGCCGACGGCGGAAGTCGTCGTCCACGCCAGGTGTTCGTTATGGCCGATCAGGACTCCCGGCACGCCGGCAAAACCCATGCCGATGACGTTGACCTCGGGGCCGACCAAGTGCACCTCGTGCGCGATCTGCGGCGTCGAGAACCCCATCTGCGGCCCGCCGTAGAGCAGGGGATTCCCGCTCGCCGACATGCCGGCCGAAATGACCCACGCGTTGCTGCCCCACTTGGTCGGGATGCCGGCGGCGGCAAGGCGCTCGCGCATCGGGGGGCTCAGTTCCGCCTCCGCCACAGCGCGGCGCGCAGCCAGGTCGCTCGCATTCCCCGGCAGCCAGGCCAGATTCACGCCCCCGTCGTGCCGCTTTGTCGCCGGGCTGGGGTTGCCCTCGCCCCGCCAGACGGTCGTCGGAGCGCCGGGATCGTTGAGCCACAGCACGTCGTCGAAAACCTTGAGCGCGTCGTCCCCGAAGCGCTCGCGCAGCACTCCCAGCAGCCGCAGGTTCTTCAACTCCTCGGCCCCGCCGCCGCCGAACCGCCGCGCCATCCACGCCCCGATCGCCGCCGTATCCGTCGTGCGCCACGGCTCGAGTTCCACGCCTGCCTCCGTGAATTCCTTCGGCACGCGGCCCTCCGCGCGCACCTTGTCGAACCACGCGTTGACGCCGCGCGTGTACGCCTCGACCTGCAGCTTGTAGAGAGGCGAGAGGTTATCAACTTGTCGCTGAAGCTCGTCCGTCGTGTACCCCAGAAGCCGCGTCTGGCGGTCGCTCTCGACGAACTTCTCGCCCATCAGCTCGGCCATGTTCCCGGTCGCGGTGCGCCGGTACTTCTCGAGTTGTAGCAGGCGGTCTTGCGCCACCGCGTAGCCGTTGCCGTAGTACAGTGCCTCGTCGGCGTCCGCGAACACGTGAGGGACGCCGTAGCTGTCGCGGACGATCGTCACCTCGTGCCCGTCAACGGTCACGGCCTCCGTGCTGAACTTGGCCTTCTCATCCTCGGCGCCGAGCGCGCTCGTCGCTGTCAACAGTGCGGAAACACATACGACCACGAATACTGCACGAACCGTTGTCAAGATATCCTCCCTTCCGTATTGGCTGGGCCCCGCGCCCGCTGCACCACGCGGGACCGTCCCCGTGAAACGGTCGAACCCTCACGCCATTACGTCTGTTGCGCGAGCGCCGACCGCTGTTCCCATAGGGCTCAGGATGAAGCCGGCGATGGGATGACGACTTCCGTCTTGGGAGCGGGTCGCCGACGTTCGGAACCTATGGTATGATGAGAGCCTTGATGGCCTCGCCGCTCTCCAGGCAGCTCATGGCTGCGTCAAGCTCGCCCACGCCGAAGCGGTGCGTCACCAGAGACGCCAGTTCGATCCTGCTGCCGGCCGCGAGCCGCAGCGCCTGAGAATGCTTGTGCGGCGTGCTGAAGGAGCCGACGACCTTCAGCTCGCGGCGATAGATGTCATAGGGTTTGACGACGATCTCGGCATCGGGCGGGGCGACGCCAAAGAACAGCACGGTGCCGCCCTCTCGCACCAGCTCGGTCGCCTCGCGCGCCGTGTTCGCGGACCCGACGCACTCGATGGCAATGTCCACGCCGCCCGCGGAGCTTTCCGCCACGGCCTCGGCGATCGAGCTTTCCCGCGGGTTCACGACCACGTCGGCGCCCAGCGCCTGCGCTCGTTCCCGCTTGAACGCCACCGGCTCGGAGACGGTTATGTGCGCCGCGCCCCGCAGGCGCACGCATTGGAGCATGAGAAGGCCGATCCATCCCGCGCCGATGATCGCCGCCCGGTCGCCCGGACGGATATCAACGAGGTCGAGCCCGTGCAGAACGCACGCCAGCGGCTCCAGCAGCGCCGCGTCCTCGTAGCTCAGGTCATCGGGGATGGCGAGGAGTTGCGTGCCGGGCAGAACGCACTGCGTGGCGAAACCGCCGTCGAGGTCAATCCCCGGCGCGCGCAGGTTGACGCAGAGATGGCGCAGGTTGCGCCGGCACGGATCGCAAATGCCGTCGGGGATCACCGGGTCAACCGAGACCCGATCGCCAGCGGCGACGTGCTCGACGCCCCGCCCGACTGCCAGCACCTCGCCCGAGAACTCGTGGCCGGGGATGACCGGAAACTCCGCCGGAAAGCGGCCGTGATAGATGTGCAGGTCCGTGCCGCAGAGGCCGCATGCCGCCACGCGTATCAGCGCCTCACCGGGGCCGGGCTCAGGGCGCGCCCGCGTCTGCAATTCCCAGCGGCCCGGCGCGAGAAACACAGCTGCCTGCATGTCGTCCCGCTTCGTCTGTGCCACGATTCGGCCCTCTCAAAGGCCCGCAGATCAGGGAATCACGCTCACGAGTCCTGGGTGAGGCTTGGCCTCACTCCGCAATCCCGCAGAGCGCAAGCACGGGACAGTCTCGGTGCCCCCGACGCATCGGGGCTTTGGGGCGGCCCCTCGGCTGCCCTTCGACTTCGCTCAGGACCAGCACTCGACCTCACCCTGAGGGTGCTTACCCTGAGTTCATCGAACGCGTCGAAGGGCGACACACTGGGCCGCGCGCCCAATCGCGAAGACTCCACAGTTGACGCCGCGGGGCGCCCGCGCAGGGCGCCCCGCGTCATTCAGTTCCTCTCTGCCGACGCGCGCACCTGCCTGCGCCGCACCACTCGTCGGCGTGCCGCGCAGGGCGGGATCACCTGTACTCGGACGTCCGCGGGCGGCGCCGCCGTCAGGACTCCTGCGTCTCCTCGGCTGCCTCGCCTTCTTCTTCAGCCTCAGTCGGCTCGGCCCCTTCTTCCGCAGGCTCCGCCCCCTCCTCGACCTCTGCGGCTTCCTCAGGCGCGGGCGCTGCGACCTCCTCGAACACGCGCGTCACCGCGACCACGACCTCCGTCGGCTCTGCGGTGATGGTAACACCCGGGGGCGCCGCGAGATCGCTCACGTGGAGTGCATGACCGATATCGAGTTGTGATACGTTGAGCTCGATGCTGTGCGGGATGTCCGTCGGCAGGCACTCCACTTCGACCTCGCGCAGAACGTGATCGAGCACGCCGCCCTGCTTCACGCCGGGCGCTTCGCCGATCAGGATGATCGGCACCTCCGCGGTGATCTGCTCCGTCAGCGATATCTTCTGGAAGTCCACGTTGAGCACGATGCCGCTCAGCGGATGCCTTTGGATTTCCTTGAGCATCACCGTGGGCGGCTCCGCGTTGCCGTCCTTTATGTTGAGACGCACGACCACATTGTGCCCGCCGGCGTGCACCAGCTCTCGCAGTAGGCTCGCGTTGACCGAGAGCGGCACCGGCTCCATCCCTCGCCCGTATAGCACCGCGGGCACCAGGCCCTGGCGGCGCAGCCGCCGCGCCGCGCTGGTACCCGATCCGGCGCGCGTTTCAACCGTGAGTTCTCGCTGTTCCATTATGCCCTCCAGCACGCGGCAAGCCGGCGTCCGCCCCGACCATCAGCTCGCGTTATTCGGAACTGCCTGCGCGGCGCCGTGCCGCGCCGTTTACCGCTTGTCCTCAATCCACAGACGATCGAACAAGGAACTGACCGACGCATCCTCGTGCACCCGGCGAATCGCCTCCGCCAGCAGGGGAGCCACCGACAGCACGTGGATCTTGTCAATGCGCCGCTCCGCCGGCAGCGGGATCGTATCGGTCACCACTACTTGGCGGATCAGAGAGCCGCCAATACGCGATATCGCGTCCTCGGAAAATATGCCGTGGGTCGCGCACGCGTATATCTCCGCCGCCCCGCGCTCGGCGACCGCCTTTGCGCCGTGCACCAGCGACCGCGCGGTGTCTATCATATCGTCGAAGAAAATGGCTCGCTTGCCGTTGAGATCCCCGATGACCTCCATCGCCTCGGCCTGGTTCGGTTGCGGCCGTCGCTTGGCGATGATGGCGAGGCTCGCCTGCAGGTGATCCGCCACCGCGCGCGCGGTGCCTACGCCGCCCACATCCGGCGACACGACGACGGTATTCGCGTCGGCAAACCCGTGCGCCGCCCAGTATTCGGCGAGCAACGGGCCCGCGTTCAGATGATCCACCGGCAGATTGAAGAACCCCTGGATCGACGGCACGTGCATGTCGAGCGCGAGGATGCGATTGGCCCCGGCGACGGTGAGCAGATCCGCCATCAGCCGCGCCGTGATCGGCTCTCGCCCCGAAGCCTTCTTCTCCTGGCGCGCATAGCCGTAGTACGGGATGACCGCGACGATGCGCCGGGGCGACGCGCGCTTGAGCGCGTCAATGATGATCAGGAGTTCCATGATGTTCTCGCTGCTCGGCGGGCACGTCGGCTGCACGACGAAGACGTCCGCCCCGCGCATGCTCTCGTTGATCTTGACCCGGATCTCGCCATCGCTGAAGCGGCCCACCTCCACGTCGCTCAGCGGGATGCCCAGGTGCGCGGCGATATCGGCAGCGAGTTCGCAGTTCGCGTTGCCAGTCAGGATTCGCATATCGTAGTTGCCCACGCCCGGCGCTTTCGTTACCAGGACGCAATCCTCTAAGAGCAGGTGCAGCGCGCGGTGCGCTCCGCTCTACGAACGCATCCGGCGCAAGGTGCGCGCCGCCTCCGCCAGCTCGGCCGGCGTGTTGATCCCCATCACCACCGCGGGGTCGTTCACCTTAGCCACCGCGATCGTGTAGCCCTTGGCCGCCAGCAGGCCGATCGCATCGGTCAGGTACAGTTCGCCTTTGACCGGGTCGGGCTTGATCTCGGCCGCGATGTCGAAGATCAGCGGCGCGCGGAAGCAGTAAATGCCCGCATTGACCTCCCTGATCCTCAGCTCTTCAGGGCTCGCCCCGGCGGCCTCCTTGATGCCGAGAACCGCGTCGCTCTCGTCGCGGATAATCCGCCCGTAAGCGCCGGGGTCATCGAGTTCCACCGTCACCATCGCCGCCGCCGCATCCCGCGCCGCGCATTCCTCCACCAGCCGCCGCAGCAGATCCGGCGGCACGAACGGCACGTCGCAATACAGCGTAATCAGATACCCGCTGAAATCTGCGAGCGCTTCCCGAGAGCACATCAGCGCGTCCCCCGTGCCGCGTTGACACGCCTGCACCGCGTACCGCACCCCGTTGCCCAGCGCCTGACGAACGAGATCGCCCTGCCGCCCCACGACCACAACGATATTGTCAATCCCGGTCGCCAACACCGCGTCCAGCACGTGCTGCGCGATCGGGTGCCCTCCCAGGCGTACCAGGGCCTTCGGCATCTCGCTGCCCATACGCTTACCCAGGCCGGCGGCCAGGATCGCTGCTGCGATGTTCTTGCTTGACATGCTGCGTAGACTGCGACCGGATAAGGAGTGTTCCGCCTGGCGAACCCGACGTCCGTGGCTGGCGGGGCAGGACTCGAACCTGCAGCCTAGGGATCCAAAGTCCCTCGCGCTACCATTGCGCCACCCGCCACCGCCGCTTGATTCTAACATATGCCCCCGCTTGCTGTCCACCGCGCGGCTGCGGCAAGCTGCGAACGCCGGACATTCATATGGGCGGCACACGTCTGCGAGCGGCTCTCTGTCATCGCTCGGTCAGGACTGCCCGGCGCGGCGCAGCCGGGCCATGTAAGGATCGAGAATCGTCGCCGACTCCGCCGCGAGCACCGCGCGGCTGACCACCGATTCGCCGCGAGCGTGCGCGAAGTGGCGCACCGCCCAGTAGCCGAGACAGCAGCCGAACCGCGGCGGAAAGCCTTGCCACCGGCGCCCGCTGTACAGGACACCCGCAAAGGCCTCCACATCCTCGGCGTCGAGACACGGCGCCAGCGCCGCCCACAGCCGCGGCTCCAACTCCCGAATCTCGTGAACGCGCCGCGGTGTCATGCGGAGATGACGAGTAAGACGGCGCTCGGGATATGCCGCCTCGGCGAACGCCACCGATGCCCCCTCAGCGATGACCCGGTCGCCGACGGTTCGCGGCTCCGGCGCCAGCATCCGCCTCGCGTAGTGACCATACTCGTGCGCGATCAGCAGCGGCAGCGAGGAGAACTGCGCGAATCGCTCCAGCCCGACGCCGATATGCCATTGTCCTCCGACGCGAAACAGGAAAGCGTCGGGGCTGAACCGGCCCACTAACAGGTCGGCCTGGGGCTCCGGCAGGTTCACCAACGGCGCGCACCGCTCCAGCGCCTCGCGAGCCAGCACCTCGATATTCGAGACGGCAAGGCTCTCTCGCAGCGCGCGATAGTCCTGCGGGCGCATCTCGCGCACCAACTCTCTCTCGCGCGCCTCGTCGCTGCCCCAGCACTGTCGCCAGTAGGCCTCCAGCAGCGCGCGATGACGCCGTGCGTAGTAGTGCTGGTAGGCGTCCCACGGATCCGCCCCGCCCTCGATGGCGTCGAGTGCCTTGAGGAAATCGCGATAGGCCAGGTTGACGGGCATACCGCTCCTATCGTCGCTTGCCGCGAATGGGCGCTAACCGACGTGACTTCGTCAGCGATGCGATGAAGCGAGACTGCGGCCTGGGGCGCGCGGACGACCCGCGTGAATCGGCGGCTATTCCTGCTCTTCGTTGTCCGCGAACCACTCGGCCTCGCCGTGGTCAGGCGGCGTTTCCGGTTCGGTCGCGTGATCCTCGAGCCGAGCCGCCACATCGGGCGGAACGCGAGCGCTCACCATCACGCCTTCCGGGCGATGTTCAACCGACCGTACCTCGCCGTGGTCATAGGCGAGCGCCAGCAGGTCGCCGCGATCGTGAGGCAGCAACGCCTCGACCTCCAGCATCTGACGGCGCGCGAGATCCGCGAGCGCGGTGCGGAGATCCCCAAGGCCCTCCCCAGTGGTCGCTGAGATGATAACCGCGGGATCGTAGCGCCGCGCGATGTTCTCCAGCATGGTGCGGTCGGCCACGAGATCGGCTTTGTTGAGCACCACTAGGCGATCCCGGTCCACCGCTCCGAGTTCGGCCAGCGTTCGCAGCACTGCCGCGTGGTGTTCCTCGATCATTTCGCTCGCGGCGTCCACGACGTGTATCAGGAAGTGCGCTTCGACGACCTCCTCCAGCGTCGCGTGGAAGGCGGCGATCAGTTGGTGCGGCAGGTTGCGGATGAATCCTACCGTGTCTGCGAGCAATACGGTCATGCCGTCGCACTCGACGCGACGCACCGTCGGATCGAGGGTGGCGAAGAGGCGATCGTCGGCGTAGATGTCGGCCCCGCTCAGCGCGTTGAGCAAGGTTGACTTGCCAGCGTTGGTATAGCCCACGATCGCGCCGACCGGCAGCAGCGATTCACTGCGGGCGCGGCGCTGCCCCCGGCGCTGCTGGGAGATGCGGCGCACCTGCTTGCGCAGCGCGGTGATGCGCCGCCGGATGCGCCGACGGTCCATCTCCAGCTTGGTTTCGCCCGGGCCGCGCGCCCCGATGCCCGCGCCGGCCCCGCTGGCTACGCCCCTGCCGCCGCCGAGGCGGGACAGCATCGTCCCGCGCCCGGTGAGGCGCGGCAGCAGGTACGTGTACTGCGCCAGCTCGACCTGGATCTTGCCCTCGTTGGACCGCGCGCGCCGCGCGAAGATGTCGAGGATGATCGCGGTGCGGTCGAGAACCGGGAGGCGGATGATCTGTTCCAGGTTGCGCTGCTGCACGGGGCGCAGCTCATCGTCCACCACGACAATGTCAGCGCGCTCCCCCGCCGCCTCATCGCGCACTTCCTCGGCCTTGCCTTTGCCGAGAAACGTCGCCGGATCCGGCGTGTCGCGCCGCTGCGTGATCGCGCCCACCACCTCTGCGCCCGCCGACTCCGCGAGCAGCGCTAACTCCGCAAGCGATTCCTCCCAATCTCGGCCCGGCATCTCCAGCGCCGCCAGCATCGCTCGCTGCGGTTCGGGCCGTGCCGCTTCGGGCAGCCGCTGTGCCCTCATGCCCGTCCTTTGCCACCCCACTTGAGGTCGAGTTTGCTCGCAATGCGCTCCAGCATCTCGGCGATTCGCGCCTCCGGGTCCGCTGCCTGTACCGTCAGCGCCATGCGCACGAAACCCTCGCCTTCATCGCCGTACGCGCTGCCCGGGGTGAGCAGCACCTGCGTCTGCGACAGCAAAAGCTCGGCGAACTGGGCGGACGTGTACCCCTCGGGTGTCGGCGTCCACACGTAGAAGGTCGCCTTCGCTTTCTCCACTGGCCATCCCAGCCCATGCAGCCCTTCGACCAGCAGGTCGCGCCGCCGCTCGTATATCGCCCGCATCTCCGCCACGCAGTCCTGCGGGCCGCTCAGCGCCGCCGCCGCCGCCTCCTGGATCGCGAGAAACGCGCCGGAGTCGAGATTGGACTTCAGTTTGCCCAGCGCGCCAAGGGCCTGCGGGCTGCCGACCGCGTACCCGATACGCCAACCCGTCATGTTGTACGTCTTCGACAGCGAGTGGAACTCGACCGCGACCTCCTTCGCGCCCGGCAACTGAAGCACGCTCTGCGTCTCGTAACCGTCGAACGCGATCTCGGAATACGCCATGTCGAGGCACACGAGCACTTCGTTCTTGCGCGCGAAGTCCACCACGCGCTCGTAGAAATCGCGCTCCGCCACCGCCGCCGTCGGCATGTTCGGGTAGCACAGCATCATGATCTTCGCCCGCTGCGCGATGTCCTTCGGTATCGCGTCCAGATCGGGCAGGTACGCGTTCTCCTTGAGCAGCGGCATCATGTACGGCTCGCCGCCCGCGAAGTTCGTGTTCACCTTATATACGGGGTACGCTGGGTCGGGCAGCAGCGCTACGTCCCCGGGGTTCAGCACCGACCAGAACATGTGCGCCAGGCCCTCTTTCGATCCGATCAATCGCAGGATCTCCTGGTCCGGATCGAGGCTGACGCCGAAGCGATTCCCGTACCACTGCGCGATCGCCTCGCGGAATGCCGGCAGGCCGTTCCCCGTCTCGTCGTACTGGTGCGTGCGCGCATCGCGCGCCGCGCGGCACAGCGCCTCGACCACGTGGGGCGGCGTCGGCCGGTCCGGATCGCCGATGCCGAGGTCAATCAGATCAGCCCCCTTGGCGAGCATCTCGCGCTTGATGCGTGCCAGTTCGGCAAAGGGATACGGCGGTGTCGTTAACACTCGCTGAGCGATCTGCAATTCACACTCTCCTTGGTCCACGGAGTACACAGATGGGAATGGGTATGGATAGGGCTCGTAGGTCTGCCTGCGACCACGGCAGGATCCTTTGCCGCACCTGGCGCAGGCCCTGCGTTTCCAGCACGCGCGCAGACGCGCCGACTCAGGCGGACATCCGAATCGGCGCGATTCGCGCTGATCGGCGGCCTATCCCCGCAGCCACTCGCCGGTAAAGACCTCCTCGGCAGGACCGGTGATGAAGACGTGGTCGTCATCGGGATTCCACGACACCCTGAGCTCGCCCCCGCGCAGATGCAGCACCGCCTTGCGCCCCGCGCGGCCCGTGAGATGCGCCGCGACCAGCGAGGCCGACGCGCCGGTGCCGCACGCCAGCGTCTCCCCCGCGCCGCGCTCCCACACCCGCATGCGCAGTTCCGCCGGATTCACCACCTGCACGAACTCGACGTTCGTCCGCCGCGGGAACAGGTCGTGGGTCTCCACCGCCGGGCCGATCCGCTCCACCGGGTGCTTGTCCACGTCACTAACGAATATGACGCAGTGGGGGTTACCCATCGAAACGCAGGTGACCTCCAGGCGCTCCCCGAGTACGCGCAGGCGCTCGTTGATGACGCGGCCGGCCTTGCCTTTCATCGGGATCTCCCTGCGCTCAAGGCGCGGCTGCCCCATGTCCACTTTGATCGCCTGCACTTTGCCCGATCGAATCTGCAGTTGCGGCCGGATGATCCCGGCCAGGGTTTCGATCTCCAGTTCCCGCCGCCGCGTCAGCTTGCGATCGTGCGCGTACTTGGCAAAGCAGCGAACCCCGTTGCCGCACATCTCCGCCTCGCTGCCGTCGGGGTTGAAAATGCGCATCCGGAAATGGGCCGACTTCGACGGCAGCACGACGATGATGCCGTCCGAGCCGATGCCGAAATGCCGGTCCGACATCTCGCGCGCCAGCCGCGGCAGACGCTGCTCCGCTATGTCCTGATTGATGCCGTCAATGATGACGTAATCATTGCCCAGCCCGTGCATCTTGCTGAAGTACATCGCGCTAACCTTGCGGCTCACCCTCGCCGCCTTGCTGCTCCTGACGATGCCGCAGCGCCTGGCCGCAGATGTCCGGAATCGGCTCCACGGGCCGCATCGCCGCGATCGCGTGTTTGTACACTAGGTGCGGCATGCCCTCGGCTTCAATGACCACGGTGAAGTTGTCGAATCCCTTGACCACCCCGCGCACCTCCGCGCCGGTGACGAGTGTCACCACCACCTCAAGCTCGCGACGCCGAAGGAAATTCAGAAAGAAGTCTTGGAGATTGACCGCGCTTCTCGGCATCTCAACTGGTCACGAGGACGTGCTGCGCTGGGCGTCGCAGATGACGTCGGCAGCCGCCCCCGCGCCGCCCGCGGCGGACACGTCGAGCCATTGCAGCAGCGACTCCGCGCGAAACCACGTCAACTGCCGCCGCGCGTAGTGTCGCGTATCGCGCTTGATCAGATGCACGGCGGTGTCGAGATCCGTTTCGCCGCCCAAGTGCGCCGCCAACTGCCGGTAGCCAAGCCCCTTCATGGAGATCAGGCTCTCGGAATAGCCGCGGTCGAGAAGCCGGCGCGCCTCTTCGAGCAGGCCGCGCTGCATCATGCCATCGACCCGCGCGTCTATCCTCCGATACAGGTCACTGCGAGGCACGTTGAGCCCAAACGCCACCACATTATACTGACGGCTCGGTTGGTGGTCAAGGCGATGATGGCTCGACAGCGGCCGACCCGTCAGCAGATACACCTCCAGCGCGCGCACCACGCGTCTCACGTTGTTGGGGTGGATGCGTGCCGCCGCCGCCGGATCCACCTCCCCCAGGCGGTCATGCAGTTCCTGCGCGCCGCGGCGCGCCGCTTCATCCTCGAGCCGCTTCCGCAAATCCCAATCCGCAGCGGCAATGGGCAGGTCGAGGCCGTAGAGCACGGCCCTGACGTACAGCCCCGTGCCCCCGCACAGTACCGGCAGCCTCGCCCGCGCATGAATGTCGGCGATCGCGCACTCCGCATCCCGCTTGTATCGCGCGACGGAGTACTCCTCGTCCGGCTCGGCGATGTCGATACAGTGGTGAGCAACCCCGCGGCGCTCCTCCGCCGTGGGTTTCGCGGTGCCGATGTCCATATGACGATAGACCTGCATGGAATCGGCCGACACCACTTCGCCTCCGAGCCGCAGGCAGCACTCCACCGCGACGGCCGTCTTCCCGACCGCGGTGGGGCCGACGATTATGACCAGCGGCGTCGCCGCGTCAGCGTGCCAAGGGCGATGCGGTGAGGAGTTCGTAACCGACATGATAGTGCCGCGAGCGGATCACCGCTGGAACCGGCGATCCAACTCGAAGTTCGTGATAGACATAATGATCGGCTGGCCGTGCGGGCAGGTGTATGGCCGGCTCGACCGCGCCAATCGGTCGAGCAACTCCACCATCTCCTGCGGCGCGAGCGGCGTGCCCGCCTTGATCGCCGAATGGCACGCGGCCGCCGCGAGAATCGCCTCCCGCGGCAGGCTGATCTCACCTCCGGTCGGCTGCGCGCTCAGTTCCTCAAGCAGGTCGCGCAGTAGCTCCTCCGGATCGAGCTTGGCCATGATCGCGGGCATCCCCCGCACCACGAACGTGTCCGACCCGAACGGCTCGACCTCCACACCAATGCCGGTGAAGGCATCGAGGTTGCGTTCGAGCAGTTCCGCTTCACGCCGTCCGAGATGCACCGTGGCCGGCATCACGAGCCGCTGCACGGGAGGCGTCGCGCCCTCGTTGGCGGATTCCAGATCATCGTAGAGCACGCGCTCGTGCGCGCGGTGCTGGTCAACGATCATCAGCCCGCCGGGGCCTTCGGCGACAATGTACGTTGCGCGCAGTTGGCCGAGCGGGTTGATGGCGAGTGTGCCTGCGGCAGGCTGAGGCCGCGGCGCGGTGGGCTGGATTTCCGGGAACGACAGCGCGGCCTGGGTGCCGCCCGTGGCATCCTGCCGCGAAGGTCGCACATCCGTCGCAGAGCCCACTGGCGGCGCGCCGCCCCACCCCTCAGTGATCCC
>CP070648.1:4118461-4138835 GCA_020354555.1 Armatimonadota bacterium
CCGTCGGGCGCCTGGTGCCAGAAGACCGGGTGAAAGCCGTAGATGTGCTTCGACCAGATGCACCCGGCGAACCGCGATTTCGCCAGTATCTGAGACAACTGGGCGCAGTGGCCAAAGACATCCCACGGGGCATAGACCGTCGGCTGATCGCCCAGCACGCGCTCGTGATACAAGCGCCCGTAGACGATGTTGCGGATGATCCCCTCGGCACTAATGAGCTTCTCCGTGGGCTCATTGTACGATCCGCCGGTGCCGATCCGTCCCGCCCGGATGAGGTCGCGGATGAGGTCGCGCTCCTCGGGGTGGGTATCGTAGTACGGCTTGAGGTACGACAACTCGTGAAAGAACACCCCATAGCCGGGATCGCTGCGACAGATCTCCAGGTTTTGCCGCACATCGCCGAGCAGCGACACGGCGTAATCTCGCTGGTCCTCGAGCCACACGGCATCGGAGTGAAACCCGGGGACGAAGTACACGACCTCCGGATCCGGTTTCTGCCATTTCTTGGAATCGGACACTATAGCATCTCCTCTGGCAAAGGGGGCTGGCCGCAGCGCGCGGCCGAGGCACCGACATCATGAGCGCGCGCCGCGGCGGGGTCGCAGCGGCACGCATTTGTTTCGGCGCCTGCCGAGCGCATCCCTCCCCGAACTATCCGCCGAAATGACGTCTAATCAATGTGGACGGTCCCCGACCGATGCCTGCAATGGAGCACGAGCGCCTCCCCGGTGCAAACGTCCTGGCACCGCCCCGATGGGTCGGAGCGGTAGATAGGGAGGGATTATCCGAGCCCACCGAGCCTTCTCCTGCGCTCGGCGAAGGAGCCTCGCCGCCACCTCCAAACCCTTGACAGGCCAGGAATCGCGCCATATCATAGGCACTGCGTTTCGAGCACCGAGCGGGGTTCGTGCGTTGCCGCACGACGCGCGGACCGAGGGATCGCGCCTACGAATCCTGCTCCCGAGGAGCCTCGGATCATTCTCCGATAGCCGAGACTCCATCAGTCGAAGACAAGGAGGAATGCATTTCGATGGCTGTTCAGGTTGATGCCGACGTGTGCACAGGCTGCGGCTTGTGCGAGGAGAGCTGCCCCAACGTCTTCAAACTGGACGAGGACGAAGGGGTCGCGAAAGTGGCGAATCCGAACCCCGATGGAGAGGACCTGGGCTGCGCCAAGCAGGCGGCGGAGGAGTGCCCGGTCGAGGCCATCTCAGTAAGCTAGTGCGTTGAGAGGCCGGGCGCGAATCGAGGATCGGCCGCGGGCCCCACGAGGGTCGGCGGCCGGTCGCCTTTTGCTGGGGTGCGGCGTGCACGAGGAGGTTGGGAGAATGCTCAGGCTTCGACTCGCTTCGCTGGCGGCATTCGGCGCGGCCTGTCTTGTGGCTGGGCGTATCAGTTACGCGGCCGAACCGGCGCAGGAGGAGTTGGTTAACGCCGCGCGCGAGGCGATGCGCCGCGCCGTTCGTTATTTCACGGCCGAAGTCGCGACGCACGGGGGCTATCTGTGGTCGTATTCCGAGGACCTGACGCAGCGCGAAGGCGAAGGCAAGGCGACGCCGACCCAGATCTGGGTGCAGCCGCCAGGGACGCCGGCGGTTGGGTTCGCATATCTGCGCGCCTACGAGGTGACGAAGGACACGCTGTATCTGGATGCCGCGCGCGCGGCGGCTGAGGCGCTGGCCTGGGGCCAGCTCGCGTGCGGCGGCTGGGACTACCGGATTGACTTCGACGAGCAGGCGAGCGAGCACTGGTACTATCGCCGCGACAAGGAGGCGGGCGAGGCCGCCGACGACCGGCGCAACCGGGGCACCTTCGACGACAACACGACGCAGAGCGCCGTGCGCTTTCTCATGGCGGCGGCGACCGCCGCAGGCGATGACAACCTGCACGCAGCCGCGCGCTACAGCCTGCGCTTCATGATGGATGCACAGTTCCCCAACGGCGCCTGGCCGCAGTGGTATCCCTTGGCGGACGAGGGCTACAGCCGCTGGTACACCTTCACCGACAACGCCATCAATGATTGCATCGCCGTGATGCTCGACGCCTATCATACCTACGACGAAGCCGGGTATCTGGAGCGGGCAAAGCGCGGCGGGGACTTCATCGTCCTGTCGCAGGTGCCCGCCCCTCAGGCGGGCTGGGCGCAGCAGTACGACTACGACCTCAAGCCGGCATGGGCGCGATGGTTTGAGCCGCCTGCGGTGTGTTCCGCAGTCACCGCCCGCAATATGAATACGCTGATGGACCTCTACCTCGAAACGGGCGAGGAGAAGTGCCTGAGACCCATCCCGGCGGCCATCGCATGGCTAAGGGACTCTCGTCGCTCAGACGGGACGTGGGCGCGGTTCTACGAGCTTGAAACGAACCGCCCGATCTACGTCAACATGAAGCGCGAGATCGTGTACGAGTTTGTGGACATCCGGCCGGGCTATAGCTGGCATGGCGAATACGGGGTCGCAGCCGCGATCAGGCGCTACGAGAAGGTCTCGTCACAGGGGCGCGCGGCATACCTTGCGGAGCAGCAGCGCGCGCCTACGCAGCAGGAAGTCGCTGAGCGGACGGAGTCCCTCGCGGCCAGGACGAAAACCGTAATCGAAGCCCAGGACGAGCGCGGACGCTGGGTGAGCGACGGCCGCGTCAACTGTCGGGATTTCATACGCAACCTCGGCACACTGTCGGATTACATAGCGGCCTGCGCTTCATCCGCTCACCTGCAGCAGTAGGTACAATAGCATCCCACGTCGAAACCATCCCTAGCGCTTGTCCGGTGTGGCGCAGGGGCCGTGCCATACGGGAGCCAGAGCCGCAACTCGCTGGCGATCTGCTTGAAGGGACCACTAATGAACGACAGACCGCGCGTACTTCTTGTCGCGCCGGACCCAGGTTGCCTTGGGAACCGGCGCCACCGCATCCGCCTCGCCAAGACGCTGTTCCCGCCCCTGGGCATCCTGGCCGTCGCCGCCGCCACGCCGTCGGATTACGATGTGGCAATCCTCGACGAAACCAACCAGCCCTTGCGGTATGAGGAGCGCGTTGATCTGGTGGCCCTCACCGCCAGCACCGCGAGCGCGCCGCGCGCCTACGAGATCGCGGCCGGATTCCGCCGGCGCGGCGTGCCCGTGGTCATGGGCGGCATTCATGCCACGGCGCTGCCGGAAGAAGCGCTGAGCTATGTTGATGCGGTCGGGGTAGGGGAGGCGGAAGGATTCTGGCCGCGCATGCTGGCCGACTTCGCGCGCGGCAAGCTGGAACCGATCTACCGGAATGATAACTATCCCTCGCTCGACAACCTGGCCTTTCCGCGCCGCGACTTGCTGCAGCGCAAGGACTACTTCCTGTGGAATACAATGCAGACCACGCGCGGGTGTCCGTTCAGGTGCAGTTTCTGCTCGGTGCACAAGTTCTTTGGGGGCAGCTATCGGATGAGGCCGGTGCCGCAGGTGCTGGAGGAGGCGCGGCAGTTCCCGAGCGACAGGCCCCTGATTTTTGTTGACGACAACATTTTTGGCAATCGCGCGCGTGCGCAGGAGTTGATGGAGGGGCTGCTGCCGATGAACCGCTACTGGTTCAGTCAGGCATCCATGGATACGTTGCAGGACGAGCAGTTCCTGCAACTCGCCTCACGCGCGGGGTGCCGCATGCTGTTCGTCGGACTGGAATCCCTCTCCGACGAAAACCTGGGCGATATCAACAAGCGCTTCAATCATCCCGACCAGATCGAGGAGACCGTGCAGCGGCTCCATCGCCATGGCATTGCGATCCTCGGCGCGTTCATCGTCGGCCTCGATCACGACGACATGACTGTGTTCGACGGGATCATCGGCCTCGCCGAGAAGGCGAAGCTGGACGCGATCCAGATCGCTATTCGCATTCCCATCCCGGGCACGGATGATGCGGAGCAATTGCAGTCGGAGGGCCGCATCTTCGACCCCGACTACACTAAACGCGATGGCTCGCACGCGGTTTTCCGCCACCCCAGGATATCGCCGCCGGGCTTGCTGGAGCACGGATTGCAGCACGCCTATGCCCATCTCTACAGCCGTCGAGGCATCAAGGTCCGCATGTCGGGGCAGAGCGGCCTGCACGTGCAGTGGGCACGCAAGGTGAACCAGGGCTTTCGCCTGCGCGCCATCAAGTGGCTGCAGCGCCTCGGCGTGGACGGACAGCTCTGAGGCGGCGCGCGCAGTACCGAGCGGGGGCTGGCCCCTTCATCCCGCTCTCGCGTTGCCGTCGGGACTGCTGCGCCCCTAGCTCGCGATAGACCGAGATGCCCGGCGCGATTGAGTAGCGGATGTTGCTGATCGCGCGGCGCCCGCTCACCGCGTCAGCATCCACAGGCTGACGGCCATGACGGCCATTCCGAGCAGGACGCCGATAATCGAGAGATGCTCCTGCCCGTATTCGCGCGACGCGGGGAGCAGCTCGTCGAGGCTAATAAACACCATCAGGCCGGCGACTCCGGCGAGTACCGCCCCCAGCACCGCCTCCGAGAGAAACGGGAGCAACACGAGCGCCGCGATGCCCGCGCCGACGGGCTCGGCGACTCCGGAGAGAAACGACCACCAGAAGGCTTTGCTGCGGCTGCCCGTTGCTGCGTACACGGGTGCCGCCACCGCCAACCCCTCGGGTATGTTGTGAATCGCGATGGCGACTGCGATGGCGATCCCCAGTTGCGTGTTCGCGAGCGTGCCGGCGAAGGTTGCCATGCCTTCGGGCAAGTTGTGCACGCCGACGCCAAGCGCGACGAGCAGACCGGTTCGCAGCAGACGGCTGTCGTGCTGCCCGTCCGCGAGATCCTCCATGCCCTGGTAGGAGTGCGGGACCGCCGTGTCCACCACGAACATCAGCGCCAACCCGGCGAAGAAGGCGACGTGCGCCCAGCCGAAGCCGAGGGCATCCGCGGCCTTGGGCAGCAACTCGACGAATGAGACAAGTATCATCACGCCGGCGGCAAAGCCCAGCGATAGCCCCATGAACTTCGGCCCGGGTCGCCGCACCACCAGTCCCAGGACGCTGCCGATGGTCGTCGAAAGCCCGGCTACACTCGTCAGAACTAGGGCCAACGTCATCTGCGACATGGTGCAACCACCTCCCCTTGCGCTGTCTCAGTGGCGCTTCGGCGAGATGAGGAGCACCGACTTCCACAATCCGCCCATGCCGATGGAATCCTCCACGCGCACGACGATGAGGTTGTCTTCGCCGGTGCGCAAATGCGGTGTCACGTCTATCTCGAAGCGCTCGTGCCACGTGAAGCCGAGCAGGCCCCACTCACCGGCGGCCTGTCCGTTCACCCATACCTTCGCTGTCTCGTCCGCCGCGCCGAACGCGAGCAGGAGTCTACGGCCCTCGGCGGCTGCCGGCGCCGTGACGCGTACGCGGTACCACCCGACGCCGTCGTAGTCCTGATAGCCCTGCTCCTCCCAGAACTTGCCGATCTCGATCGGCTTCCACGACGACTCGTCGGCATCGGACGCGAACCATCGTTCCTGCTCGCCCACGCGCCGCCGGTCGAGCCGGAAGATACATTGCTTCGGCAGGTCAATGATCTTCTCGTACTTCGACCACAGCGGCGCGAAGGTCGTCTCGTCGTCGTAGCCCGGCTGGCTCGCCGCTGTCACTGGCGGGGTCGCGCCGCCGGGGAGATCGCGCGAGGTGCGCCATTTCGGGTCGTGCGGCCGGCGCGCGCTGCGCACTGCCCTGACGTAGCCCGGCGGCAGCTTGTCGCGGGTGTACCAGTTCGGCTGCTCGCTGTACACCCAGACGTACTTGTCGGTCTCAGCAAGGGCGCGGTGCAGGGCGTACTCGAATTCGAGGGGCGAGATCTGGTTCTTCTCCGGATCGTCCGGGAACCAGCCGACCGAGCGCCAGCCCTGATCCATCCACAGGCCAAAGGCAAGCCGCATGCGCTCGCGGTAGAGACGCGGGCGCTTGGAGAACTTGCGGCCCGCCTCGGCAAAAGCTCTCCGCGCGGCGGAGAACTGCGCCACGTCGCGGAATGGGTACGCGCCCTCGTAGCCGTCAACAATGACGGTGTGCGGCCCGGCGGCTTCGAGCATTCCATCAACGAACGCCGGCAGCAGCCCGTACCCGATGTCTTCGAGCCGCGCCTGCGGCGCCTGGTGGATCAGCGACGGCCCGAAGGTCAACATCACCACCGGCGCCTCCACCTCGCCCTGGATCGCCGACATGAACTCCCGTCCGCGCGCGCGCACCTGCGCGGCGTATTCGTCGAAGCTTTTCTCGGCGGAGTACTTCTGGCCGCGGTAGGTGAACACCGGAGACTGATACATCTCGACGTCGAACATGAACCCGCGCACGCGGCCTGCGGCGGCGACCTTCGCCGCTAGTCGCGTGTTCCCGATGACCGCCTCGAACTTCGGGTCGAACCAGTCCACATTCCCGGGCGTCACATTGAGCCGCAGGAAGTTGTCGGTGAACCTCGCGAACCTGGTCGCTCGCATGTCTTCCATCGCGGGGCGCAGTTCCTCAGCAGTGAACCGGCGCGCACCCCAGTTCTCGTGGGAGAAGTACACCGGGCCGTCTTTCGTCCACGCGCGCACGCCGAAGATGACGCCGTTGAACGGCGTCCGTTCCATATCCGCGATGTGCTCGCGCAGGTACGCCGTATCGGGCTGATCCCATCCCCATTCGATAAGCTTCCGGTCCGGCCCGATGCCGGCCCCGAATGCGCAACTGCCGGAGATGAATCCGAGCAGGGCGATCGCGGCGAGAGTTCGACTCATCAGATCTCTCCTTGCCTCTCCGGGGGCGGTTCCGGCGCAAGCCGTGGCCCGTCCGGCGAGATCCACGGCCGACTGAGCATAACACATAGCATTCTATCCTGCGTTATTCACGCCTGTCGCGGGTCGGCGGTATCTTCTCTGCGCCCCACTTGCTGCTGGCGGATAACTCATGACTGCTCAGGCGCGCAGTCTGCACAAAGCCTGCGCTCATCATGAGTAATCCGGGCTGTCCGCGCGATAAGGTCCTCCTCCCGAATTGGGACTTGCCGACAGCGGGTCGCGCCGGGCAATGCGCGGCACGCAGTGAAGGATGGCGACCCGAGCGCAGTGTCACTGGGCGGGCGCGGATGTCGTCGGTTTCGTCTCGGCCGGGAACAGCAACCTTGCGCGTTCGTACCTATTGCGCAGATTGCGCAGCCGCTTCTCCGCGGCCGTGCGCCGTTTGCTGTATGGATTGGTCTCCAGAGCCAGTACTCGCTCACAGCAGGCGATGCCGAGCGTCACGCACCGCGGCAGCGACGGGTCTCGCGCGAATTCGGCAAGCTCGCTGAGATAAGCCAAGAGGTGGCCGGCATACATCATGATCGCCGACATTGTTGCGCTCACGCCGACTTCCAGAGGCTTACCCGCGTCGGCGGCCGCCTTGATCGCCTGCTTCCAGTCATCTTCAGCTTCTCGTGCGTCATCCTTCGACTCCGAGGTCAGCGAAAGCAAAGCCGCCCCAATGCATGCGCCGACGAGAAGCCGTACCTGGCGCCGCATCTGCTCCTCAGACTGCGGAAGATCGAAGTCAAGGGCGTCCGAGTCCCAGACGATATGGCCGGCGCTAAGCTTCGCGGCGTCAAGAGCGATGTCGAACTGGATCTCGCCGCCCTGGAATCCCAGCAGGCCTTCCACGTCCGCCGCGATCATCGGCGCCAGTTCCAGGGCGCGCTGCTGCGCCTGTTGGCCCCAGCGCACGCAGTCCGACTTGCCCGTTTCGGATGCGTCCCGGTGGAGAGTCAGTAGGTGCGCGTAGGCCAGCATGCTCGCGGTCGCCTCCGCGCCGGCGAACGTGACCCGGACCAACCGCGCGTGCGCGCGCTCGTCGTCGTCGCGCGCCTCTTCGATTGCGTCACCGAGCCATTGGTAGGCTATGGGAAGGTTGAAGTCTTCGAGGTATGCGAGCGCGGCGCGATAGGCGGCCTGCTCCTCTGCTGGAGCGGGTTGACCCGGCGCGCCGCTCATCACGCACAGAACCAAGGCGGCGGCAACGGACGGGCGATTCATGGCGACATTCGCTGGGGAGCGATTGCTCGAAACGGACGCTGTGAGGCCGTGCTATCGCCTCTTCGCGTCGGCGGCAAGGTCCGCGGCGGCCTGGGCCAGCGGCTTGGGCCAGTAGCGTTCCTTGGCGAGATACTTCCGGTCCGCCACCTTGCCGTCCGCCGTAACGGCCTTGCGCGCTTCCTCCAGTGCCTTCTGCTTCTCCCCCAGCATGCTCAGGCACACCCCGAGTCCCATGTGAGACTCGGCGTGATTCGGCTCCTTGTCGAACACCTTGCGCCAGCGGTCGGCCGCGCTGCGGAAGTCTCGCATCATCATGTAGCACAGCGCGCCGCGCGTGAAGCTCTTGACGTTGCCGGGCTTCTTCCCGAGGTTGAGGTCGTAGTACCTGATCGCGTCCGTGAACTTGCCCTTCAGTGCGTGGATGTCCCCGACGTCGAGCAGTTCGATCTCCGCCTCTTCCCACTCGGGATGGCGCTTGATTTCCTGCATCACTTCCCACGCCTTGTCGGTGTCGCCCTGCGTCAGGTAGCCGTCGAGCATGGCGCCGAGGTATGTCACGTGGCGCGGCTCCCCTTCGTGCGCCTTGGCCATGTGCTTCAACGCGTCGTCCACTTCGCCCATCTCCTCGAGGACGACCGCCAGGGCTGCGTCGCAATCGGGGTTGTCCGGCTCGAGCTTCTTCGCCGCCTTGGCCGCAGCCATGGCTTCGTCGAAACGCTCTTGCTTCGCCAGGAACTGCGCGAGGCTCATGTAGGCGTCGGCGCTCACGCACTGCTGGAGGCTTATGCGAGCGTGTTTCTCCGCTTCGTCGTACCGCTTGCGCTTATCCGCAAGCGCCCATGCGTAGTCGAGGTGGAGCCCAGGGACCGACGCGCTGCCGGCCGCCTGCAGCGCCTTTTCGAACAGTTCCATGCCCCGGTCGATTTGCTCGAGATACAGCGCAATGTCCGCCTGCACCCTCAAGTTCTCCACCGTCTTCGCCGGCGCTGCCAGGGCTTGCTTGAGCAGTGCCGTCCGGCGCTGCTCGTCATTCTGGTAGCCGGGCTTATACATCGCGGCGAGCGCGCTATAGGCTTTGACGTTCCCCGGGTCCAGAGCGATCGCGCGCTCGAAAGCGTCCTCTGCTTCCCGGGGCATGCTGTTCTCATAGTAGATGTGAATCATCGTCGTCAGCAGTTCCTCGTCGCTGTCGTTGAGCTCGAGGGCGCGCTCACCCGCCGCGAGCGCCTCGCTCATGCCGCGGCGGAATACTCGCTGTTGCTGCGAATTCATCTCCGAGAAGTAGTGTCCGGCGCGGGCGTCGTAGGCGAGGGTGAGCGCCTCGTGAGCGCAGCGGAACCATGATATCCAGCAATCAGGATAGAGCACGGCCATCGACTCGGTCGCGCGCAAAGCGGACTCATAGTCGCGCTCCATGTTGTGATAGTAGCGGGCGCGTACGTTCAGCCCTTCCCAGGAGCCGGGATGCAGCTTGAGCAACTCGTCGAGCGCCGCTTTCGCTTCGGCGCGGTCGGCCTGCCGCATGTGATGCTCCATGATCCAGCGCTGGAAATTCGGCTCTTGCGGGAAGCGCTTGTGTGACTCCCGCAACGCCGCGATGTACGCGCTGCGGTCTTTGAACGGATCACACTGGAACCACTGCTGCTCGACCAGAAGCGAATACGGCTGCCGGTCCCGCCGCGCTCCGAGTTTAACGGTGTGGCCCTCGCCCTCGTGGCGCATGAGCCGAGCGATCTCGGCGAAGTCCTGGTAATCGCTGAATTGCGGGCGGTTAAGCCATTCCCGATTCGCTTTGGTCAGCTTGACCCCGATGCGCTCGGCGATCTGCTCTGCGAGCCAACCCTCGCGCCTGAGGAACTCCTGCGCCGTGCCCGTCAGCTCGATTGCCTCGCCGGCCAACTTGCCGCTCTTGGCGTCGTAGATCTCGATGCGGGCGTGGAACTCGTCACTGCGGCGCTCGATGGTGCCGGTCAGCGCGTGACGGCGCCCTCCGAGATGCGCCACCTTCATCGCCTGCTCCGGACCCAACGCCAGCGTCGAGATGCCGCACTGCTCCATGACTCCACTCAGCACCCATCCCGGAACCTGGCCGCGCACCTGCGGCAGTCGGGTGACGCGCAGCCCAAGGTCTTGGCAGTATGCGGCGTTGAACAGCGCGAGATCCTCGTCCTTGGCGTCCTGCACGACGAGGTGACCGATCAGGATCTCGGCTGCGCCCTTCGGCTTGTCGCAGTCCGCTTCGAGCTCATTGAGTGAAAACGAGGCGGACTGCGATTGCGCGATCTGGGCGGCAACACGGGCAGCGCGCACAACGTCCCTGACGGTCGAACAGCCGGAGAGGAGTACGAGAATCACCAGGGGAAACGGGACAACCCACAGTATTCGAGAGCGCTTCATTGCCAGAGCCCTCCTTGGCGCCGCGCCCCAGCGACGCATCTGCTCAGTGGGGTCCGCGTCTCATCGGAGCTTTCACAGATCGGCGAGTCACGCTCACGAACCCCACTCCGAGAAATCTCGGGACATCCTGCAGCAACCCTGGCCTCGAATTCCGTGATGATGGGCGATTTCCTGCGCGCCGGCGGGCTCCTCACGTCCCGGCAGGAGGAGCGAACTCGGCGCTGCCCCCTCGATTCGAAGCCCACACGGGGCTTGGCACGATTCTTGCTGCAGACCTGAGATGCCGCGTTCTACGAGCAAGGGAGGTACGGCACAGTGCTTAGAGGGATCGTGAACCGCGCGGTAGGCGGCCTGCTTCTCGCAATTTATATCGTCCTAGTCGGCGGCTGCGGCACCACCACCCAGCCGGCGCAGACTCTGGCGGAGAGCGCGACCGTCAGTGGCACGGTGCTCAGCGTACGGGACGGATTGCCGCTCGTGGATGCAAAGGTGCGCATCGGCTCGATCATTGCACACGTGGACAAGGCAGGGGAGTTCGTGATGGTCGTTCCTGCCGGTACCCACCAGTGCACGATCCTCGCTCAGGGCTATGAAAGCTACACTGATCAGGTTGTCGTCGCCCCGGGCGGGAATGACCTCGGCGAGGTGCGCCTGTTCGAACTGCCGCCGCCGCCCCCGGCCTTCTAGGCCTATCCGGAACTATAGGAAGTTGCCCCAGCGCCTCCCTGATTAGGGGAGGCGCTGTTAGTTACGCCGGGGCTGCGGGCAGATCAGGGGCAGGGCGATCCGGGCGCCCGACGGAGGGCACCGCCCCCTCGACGGTGGCCTCATGCGGCGGTTTCGGAGAGGGTCGCCAGCAGGTCATCGAAAGCAACGCGCGCCCGATCGGGCGAGGAGAGGGACTCCGCCTGCACGTTGAAGTCGCTGTCCCAGCGATTGTAGCGCACCAGCAGTTTGGTCGTGTCGTTCCAGCCGGCGACGACGGCGTCGTCCGTCGCCAGATAGTCCACATGATGGCAGTAGCTGGACAGGACCTCGCGCAGCTTGGGGGCGACCTCGGTTTCGAAGTCGCGCTTCGTGCGGCCGAACGGGCTGCGCTGCTTGAGGATGGTCGTGCCGGGCAGCGCCTTGACGAATTCGGACAGTGTTTTCCCGCGCGCCTTCAGCTTCGCCGTGATGCGCACCATCATCGCTGCGGTGAAGATTCCGTCGCTGTAGATCAGGAAGTCAGGAAAGATATAGTGGCCGCTCGGTACGCCGCCGAAGCTCGCGCCCGCGCGCTGCACCTGCTCCGCCACGAACGGATCGCCGACCGGGGAGATGATCAGTTCAAATCCGCGCGCGCGCAACTCGCGCTCGACCATAAGTGACGAGTCAACGGCGATAACTCGCGGTCTGCTCCTGTCCCCGCATTCAAGCGCCAGAGCCAACAACACCAGGTCATCGGGCAGATAGGCGCCCGTGTCGTCTACGATGACGGCGCGATCTGCGTCGCCGTCAAACGCGAACCCGATGTCGAACTCCCCGTCGCGGACGAGCTTCTGCAACGCCTGGACGTTATCGGGCTTCGGGTCCGGATCAAGGTACTCGCCCTTGGAGTCGAGGAAATACGGGTGCAGGCGTTCGTTGATGGAGCGACGCTCGCACCCAAGCCGGTCGAGAAGCTGCGGCATCACCAGGTTGGCGAGGCCGAAGCGGCCGTCCACAGCCGCCCGCACGCCGTCTCCCTCGGCGGCCTCAGCGGCGGCTTCCTCGACATAGCTCTGGATAATCTCGCCCGGGTCGCACAGCTCGTAGTGGGCAAAGCTGATGGCCTTGTCCGCAACCAGGCGGCTGCTATCCGCGAGCACGCGGGCAAGGAGCCGGCCCTCGATCTCCGGCTTGACTGCGGCGCCCGAACTCTCGAAGAACTTGAGCCCGTTGTAGTCCGGCGGGTCGTGTGAAGCGGTCACAACGCACGCGCCGTCGCCGAGGCGACTTGCGGCGTACGCCACCACCGAAGTGGGCAGACAGCCGACGTCCTTGACCTTACATCTTGCCCGCAGCAGCCCCTGCGCAACGAAGTGCTTCAAGCTGGGGCTGGAGTACCGATGATCGCACGCGACGAGCACTACCGGCTGCGAATGCTCGGTGCGCTCGCGGTAATACTTGCCGAAATTGAGGCCCGCCGCGTACGCGGTGCCGTGCGTGAGCTGACGGTCGTATACGCCGCGGAAGTGGCACATGAGATCCCGCGACCGCGGCGCAGACACTGTACGCGTGCGCGCAGAGCGGGCCCTCCGGGGCTTTGCTGGAGTAGTTTCTGCACTGCTTCGTGACATTTTGCGACCTTGTCCTGGATTCCTGGCGGCAAGGACAACGATCCACACCGAAACATCAGTGCAGCAAGAAGCGTACCAACCCACATTATGAGCGCGGCAGGCACTGAGATGGCGTGCAAAACGAACATAGTTGTGAGGGGATCCCACACATGGAAGCACGGTGGCAGCAGCGCTCGACAGGAACGCGTGCGCGGCGGACTACAGCCCTTTGCAGAATGGATCCCTATTGCCTCAGGTACGTCACATGTCCCTGATGACTGCTCGGCTCTGTCGCTGGCCGTGGGCGGGATGGATGCTCGCCGGACAGCTTGAGGTTGTTCAACCCGCGGGCGATCTGATAGAATCGCTACGGAGCGCATGCAATGGCGACCCGCGAGACACGCCACAACATAGAGACGGCCGCGGCCACCGGGCTGTCGCTCTCCGATCGCCGACTACTGGAGCGAGCTGCTAGCGACCTCAAAGTGGCTGCGGACCTGGCGCACGCGGATTTGCTCATCCTGTGCCCGACGGAGAAGCCTGGGCAGTTGGTTGTCGTGGCACACGGACGGCCTTCGACCGCGCATTCCCTCTATCCGCGCAGTCGCAGCGGCGATCTGGTGGGGGCGGAGCGGAACTCGCCGGTGTGGAGGAGCCTGAAGCGCGGGCGGCCGGCGCGAGGGGCCGAGGGCCTGCTCGTCGGCGGGGTACCGGTTGAAGAGCGGGTCACGCCGATGCGCAACCGCGAGGGCCATCTCATAGCGCTCCTCGACATGCACCGCAGCGCCTACTATCGGCGGACGGCGCGGCGCCGGGACGACGTGCTGCGGGAAGCCGCGGCGATACTGAGCACCATGCTCTTCGCGGATACCATTGACCCGACGAGCATGGAGAAACTCATCCACGCGGGTGACGGCATCGTCGTGTATGACGCGGCGGGCCGCATCACCTATGCCGATGCGCGGGCGCGGGCCATCTACCGCAAGCTGGAGTTGCGCAAGGTGCTCGGGGAACAGCTCGACGAGCGCAGGCTCCCGGGCGCAGTTGTCCTCAAGCGACACCAGTTCCGCATCCACAGCGAACTGGAGATCCAGGTCCGGGACTCGGTCATCATCAAGCGCGTCATACCACTCAGCCCGGCCGGCAGGAATCGAGGCCAGGTCGCGGTGATCTGTGACGTCACGGATCTGCGCCGACGCGAGCGCCAGCGCCTGGTCAAGGCTGCCGTAGTGCAGGAGATCCATCACCGGGTCAAGAACAATCTGCAAACCATCGCCAGTCTACTGCGGCTCCAGGTGCGCCGCGCGACGAGTGAACTGACCAAGCGCGCGCTGCGCGAGAGTGTTAACCGCATCCTGAGCATCGCCACGGTTCACGATTTCCTGAGCCGGGAGGGCACGGAGGCGGTGGACGTGAAGGAACTGGGCGAAAGCCTGCTGCACTCGGCGTTGAACAGCAATGCAGTGGCACATGTGGAGGTGCGCGCCAGCGGCCCGCACGTGCTGATCCGGGCGGATCAGGCGACCCCGCTCGCGCTCGCAGTCAACGAGCTGGCGCTGAACGCGGTCGAGCATGCTTTCCGCGGGCGGGATTCCGGGGAAGTCGCGATCGACGTGCGACGGGATGGCGGTGACCTCGTAGTCGAGGTTCGCGACAACGGCGTTGGCTTGCCCGCCGACTTCTCGCTGGATAGCAGTGCCAACCTTGGGCTGCAGATCGTGCAGACTCTGGTCACGCAAGACTTGAGAGGCCGCTTCGCGGTGGGCAGCGAAGGCGGAACGTGGGCGCGGATATCGGTGCCGATGCCGAAGGCGGAGAGTGAAGATGCCTAAGCTGCGGGTTTTGATTGCCGATGATGAGTCTGTGATACGGATGGACCTCAGCGAGATGCTCACCGAGGCGGGGTACGAGGTCGCGGCGGCGGTGGCCACCGGCGAGGAAGCAATCGCCAAGGCGCGGTCGGAGCGGCCCGACGTGGCCATCGTGGACATCAAGATGCCCGGCATGGACGGCATTGACGCGGCGCGGGTGATGATCGAGGAGGAGATCTGCGCGGTCGTGCTGCTCACCGCCTACGGCCAGCCCGAGCTTGTGCAGCGCGCGAGAGAGGCGGGCGTGTTCGGCTATGTCACCAAGCCGTTCGAAGAACGCGACCTGCTGCCGGCGATCGAGATCGCGCGCAGCCGCTACGAAGAAGTCATGGAGCTGAAGGGCCAGGTCGGCAACCTGGAGGAGGCCATCGAGACCCGCAAGCTTGTCGAGCGCGCGAAGGGCATCTTGATGGACGGCCACGGCCTCACCGAGCGCGAGGCCTACCGGCGCATCCAGCAGGAGAGCATGAATCGGCGCAAATCCATGCGCGAGATAGCCGAGGCCGTCATCCTTGCGAGCGACGTCGGCGGCCGCGAGGCATGACGGCGTGGGTTGCCGTGGCAGCCGGGGCGGGGCGACCGGGCGTTGCGCGCGGGCTAGCGTGCGGTGCCGGTCGCCGCAATTACCTGCGCTCCCCGTGATTTTGTGTTCTCCGCCCCTTGCAGAGCGCCCCGTTCTTGGGGTATAATACACAAGGTTTGAGGAAGGGCCTGCCCCGACGAAGCCGTCGGGAAGGGAATCTGTAGCGGGTTCGAGACGAGGGCGTCTCGATGCGATTCGCATCGAGGCGCCTTTTTGCGTCTTCTGGACCCGCTGGACGGTCGCTTCGCCAGCGCTGTCAGGCGACCCCGCGACATATCGGCCCAAACGGGCCGGCGAGAGGAGACGTAGAACGATGCCATGGTACAACGAGAATGCAAGGTCAACCAGCGGGACGGCGCTGCGCGTGCGGGACGCCACCCCAATCAGCGGCATGTGTCCGCTGTGCATCCGTGAATGCGGCGTCCTGTGCGAGATCAGCAAGTCGGCTTTCCGCGGGCGCGAGGTGCTTTACCCCAGCCCCGAGCAGTTCGGGCACAGCACCGCTGCCTCGAACAAGGATTATCTCCTCAACTGGCCCGACATCCAGATTCAGGTCGAAGTGCTCGGCGCCGAGGGGATCCAGGCCGATCCCGATCACGCGACTTTCCCCAACGTGGATATCGGCACTACCGCTGGCGGCGTTCCGCTGAAGGTTCCCGTGCTGCTGGCAGGGATGGGCTCGACCGATGTCGCCACGCGCCACTGGGAGAGCCTCGCCGCCGGCGCGGCGATCAGCGGGACAATACAGACCGTGGGCGAGAACGTCTGCGGGATGGATCCCGAGGCGACCTACAACGGCGACGGCCGCGTGACGGAATCGCCGGACCTGCGCTGGCGCGTTGACTCCTATCGCAAGTACTGGGATGGGGCGCACGGCGATATCGTTATCCAGACCAACGTCGAAGACCAGCGCGCGGCAGTGGACATCTATGCGCTGAAGTCGCTCGGCGTCAACGTCATCGAGCGCAAATGGGGCCAGGGCGCCAAGGCCATCGGCGGCGAGGTGCGCGTGGATAACCTCGAGAAGGCCATCATGCTCCGCGAGCGCGGCTACATTGTCCTTCCCGATCCAACCGACCGGGCGGTGCAGGAGGCCTTTAGGGAGGGCATCTTCAGCACCTTCGAGCGTCACAGCCGCGTCGGCTTCCCGCAGGAGAACGGGTTCGTCGACGATATCGCCTGGCTCCGCGAGCAGGGGGCGAAGAAGGTGTTTCTGAAAACCGGCGCCTACAACGCCGCCGCGGTTGCCTTCACGCTCAAGAGCGCCTCGCTCGCGAAGATAGACCTGCTGACGTTCGACGGCGCCGGCGGCGGTACTGGCATGAGCCCGGTGCCCATGATGAACGAGTGCAGCACTCCGACCCTGTACCTCCTATCGCAGGTACTCGACGGCGTGCGCATTCTGAAGGAGAAAGGCAAGTACGTTCCGGACATCGCCATCGCGGGCGGGTTCGTCAACGAGACGCAGATCTTCAAGGCAATCGCGATGAGCAACTTCAACGGCGGGCCGTTCGTCAAGGCCGTGGCCGTCGGGCGCTCGCCCCTGACCGCGGTCATGAAGGCGGACTACTTCTGTGAGCTTCATCGCGACGGCAAGCTGCCGGCGAACTTCACCAAGCTCTACGGCGGCGACCCCGACCACTTCTTCGTCGCGAGCACCGAACTGCGCGAGAGATTCGGCGACGCGGTTGGCAAAGACATCCCGTGGCCGGCGGTCGGGTTGTACACGTACCTGGTTGATCGCATCGGTGTCGGGCTGCAGCAGCTCATGGCAGGCTGCCGCAAGTGGAAGCTCGACTTGCTCGATCGCAGCGACTTGGTCGCGCTCACCGAACGCGCGGCCAAGGTGACCGGCCTCCCATTGCCGGAGGAAGCAGGGCGCGACGCCTTCGATCGCATCCTGGACTTCTGATTCCGCGTGCCGTACCGTCTCATTGCGCGAGGGCGCCGCGAATGCGGCGCCCTCGCCGTTAGCAGGGAAGCCGCGCGCGCCGGACGAAACGAGACCGGCGAGGTGACAGGAATGGCGATTGATCTCCGCAGTGATACGAGTTCCACGCCCGACGAGGAAATGCGAGAAGCGATGCGCGGCGCCGTGGTCGGCAATGATGGCTTCGGCGACGACCCCACCGTCAATCGCCTCCAGGACCTGGCCGCCGAGCGGCTGGGCAAGGAAGCGGCGCTCTTCGTCCCCAGCGGCACCATGGCCAACCTGGTGTCGATGCTCACGCTGTGCCGGCGAGCCGACGGCCTAGTCGCGGGTCGCAATTGCCACATGCTGACGTTCGAGAGGGGGATTGTGCCGATCGCGGGCGTCGTGCCGCTCGTGGTCAACGACGAATCGGGCGCCCCCGACCTCGACGAGATTCGTGGCGTGCTGGGCCGCCGCAGCTTCGTGCGGGCCACGGTGATGGCCTTGGAGAACACCCACTACTTCGCGGGCGCCGTGCCGCTGAGCATCGCACAAATGCAGTCCTACGCGGATCTCGCGCGCAAGTACGGCCTCAAGCTCTACGTGGATGGTGCGCGCCTATTCAACGCCGAGGTCGCGCTAGGAAGCCCGGCGGCCGACCTGTGCCGTGGTGCAGACATGGTCTCGTTCTGCTTGTCGAAGGGCCTGAGCGCGCCGATCGGCTCTCTCATCGTCGGCAGAGGCGACGATATTTCGCGCGCGAGAGAGATGCGGTGGATGCTGGGTGGACAGATGCGCCAGGTCGGTATCCTGGCGGCCGCGGGGATCGTGGCGCTCGAGAAGATGACCGAGCGCCTCGCCGAGGATCATCAACGGGCGCGCAGGCTGGCCGCGGCGCTGGCGGACATCCCGGGGCTGCGTATCGAGCCGCCGCAGACCAACATGGTGCGCATCCACATTGAAGGCGACGGGATGGATGCAAAGGCGTTCGCCGAGGCAATGGCGGCCCGCGGCGTGCTCGTCACCACTTACACGGCGAACATCGTGCGGATGTGTACGTACCGCGACATCACCGACGCCGACGTTGACGCCGCTGCTGCGGCCGCTCGCGAGACGATGGCCGCGGCGTAAATCAGTCGCAGCACTCCAAAGCAGCGACGTATGCCGAAGGGCGGCCGTTTCGACGTTACGCGAGGCCCGTGAGCCAGGCACTCACGCCGCGATTGCCATGTGTGCCGCGAGCAGGATGGCTTCCACCATGCTCTGCTCGCTCGCAATCCCTTTCCCCGCGATATCGAATGCGGTGCCGTGGTCCACTGACGTCCGGATAATCGGCAGTCCCATGGTGACGTTCACGCCCGACATCGAAGCGCTTCTCTCATCGGTGCCGGGCCTGAAGCTCAAAGTCTTGATGGCGATATGACCCTGGTCGTGATACATGGCGACCACAGCGTCGTACAGGCCTCCGCGCATCTGGGCGAACACCGTGTCCGGCGGCAGCGGGCCTGCCGCGTTGATGCCGTATGCCCGGGCATCCGCCACGGCCGGCGCAATCTCCGCGCGCTCCTCCTCGCCGAAAAGCCCGGCTTCTCCGGCATGAGGATTCAGCCCGGCGACGGCGATGCGTGACTGCTCAATGCCCAGTCGCTTCATCGTGTCGTCGGTCAATCGGATAGTCCGCAGCACGCGCTCGCGGGTGATCGCCTCCGGCACCTCGCGCAGCGCGAGATGCGTCGTCGCGTGCGCGACTCTCATGTTCTCCCAGATCAGCAGCATCGCCACATCTCGCGCGCCGGTCAACTCGGCGAGCATCTCGGTGTGGCCTGTCTTCTCATAACCGGCCAGGCGCATCGCCTCTTTGTTGATCGGGGCGGTGACTATCGCGTCCACATCACCCGCCATGGCCATGCTCGCGGCGCGATTGATTGCTTCCCCCGCCGCCCGCCCGGCGGCGGCAGTGGGTCCCCGCTTGCCTAGGTCAATGCCGCGGGCGTTAGCCAGGTCGAGCACGGCGATGGCATTCACTTCGCCGGTCACGTCGCTCGGTGCAGCGACCGAGCGGATTTCGGGCGCGCTCGGTACAGTCTGCCGGACTGCCCGCAGGACCTCTGCATCACCTATCACCAAAGGCAAGCACGCGCGGCGAACTCTCTCGTCCCGCAGCGCCTTGAGGATAACCTCAGGCCCGACACCTAGCGGATCGCTCATCGTGATGGCGATTATCGGCTTCGATCGAGTGCTCACAACGTGCCTCCCGCAGAGATTACCTCTCCGCGAATCCAATGGATCGCAGCAACGAGCGCCATCGCGTCGCCCGCAGCGCCGCCCTTGATGACGAGCGGCATAGTGTCGGCTTCAGGCGTGACAGCGCGTCCCGCGGCGACGCCGGGCTGAAGCTCGCCCACGATCCACAGATGCTCGATGCGCGCCAGTTCGCACAGGCGCCGCGCCGTAGCGCCACCGGAAAGCACCAGGCCGATCTCCCCGCAACACGCCACCGTCTCGGCCCCGGTTCGTGCGACCACCCGATGGTCGCTTGCGCCCGGCACGATGGCCACCGCCAAGCCGGCGCTGAGCATCGCCGCCGCGCGCTGCGCGACGTCCGCGTCTCCAGCAGGGAGGCACTGCACGCCCGCACGCGCGAGCGCCTCGATCTGCGCTGAGGCGACCTGCGTCCGGCTGCCGACGACTGCCAGAACGGGCATTGGCATGGCGCGCGCAGGCGGCGATGGGGGAGGAGTCCTTGGCGACACGCCCATCACATCCGCGAATCCACGGGCAAGGCCCGCTGAACCCGCCGGCAGCACGTGTAGGGACATCTCCGACATGTGCTGAACCGCTGCGGCGATGTCTCGCATATCCTCCGCGGAATCGGCGTCGATCACCAGCAGTTCAGCTCCCTCGTTTAGGGCCTGCGCCAGCGCTTCCGCGAGAGCACCCGGCGTGCCGTACGTACGCGGCGACAAGATCGCGACTCCGCATTGCCACTGCCGGCGCACAATGGCGGCCACCTCGGACACGCTGACAGGCGCCGCCCCGTCTCGCCCGACCTCGGTCTCCGCCACCGGGGTGCCGTTGACGAGCAGAACCCCGTCCGCGACGGTACGCCGGCGCGCGGGGAACGCGGGGGCGAGCATCGGCGCCCCCGCTACCTCGGTTGCTGCCTCGATCGCGGCGCCGATATTGCCTCGCAGCGTGGAGTCGAGTTTGAGATAGCGCTGGCACCCAGGGATCCGCGCGAGCTGCGCGAACGCGTCCGCGATACGGATTGCGCAGTCCTTCGGTGTTACGTTCCGGCA
>CP070648.1:4138935-4142798 GCA_020354555.1 Armatimonadota bacterium
ATGGGCTACTGTTCCCTCCCCCGCACTCGGGAAACGCGGCTTGCGCCGTATCCGAGTCTGCGTCACACATCGGCACATCGACTGGGTACCAGCGCCCGGGTGAGCCCAGCGCGGCGCCTGTATCGTGGGCCGGAGATTTCCCCCGCTATCTCACCCCCCCGACGCCCAACGCGACACTGAGACAGCTTCCGCTTGTCGTGGCGCCAAATCACCGGCATTGATGACCTTGATTCACCCCTCAACTAGCCGTTGTCTCGCGCCCCGTCTCCCCTTGCGGATTCCCGTCACGCCACTCCGCGCGGTGTGCGACAGCAGTGGGGGCGACATGAAACACGCGATGCTTTGCTAGTTTCATGCAATAGAATCAACATTCATCTCAATTCCACGTAATTGTGTGGAATAAGTTGACCGCTGCCACCTCACGGCTGAATGATGAATACACGACTGGCGTCCTGGCGGGCGTTGTCCATGCGCGGACGCAGCGTCCAGATACAAGACTGCGAGCGTGGCATGTATGGTCCATACTGGCTCAAGAGAGGAGTGTCGCAGGATGCATGCGCCGCCCGACATGGCCGTCTACCCAATGGGAACCGTGGTGAGACTCACCGGAGTCGCAGCTGCGAAGTTGAGGTTCTGGGAGAACAAGTACCGGCTGATTCAGCCCAGACGAGACCCGATAGGGCGCCGCCTCTACTCAAAGCGAGACCTGCAGCGAATCAAACGGATCCAGCAACTGCTGGATGAAGGTCTTAACCTCATAGTAGTGAGCGAGATGTTGGAAGCTGAGGAGCGAAACGAGGCGCAGCATGTCGTCTAGGTACGCAGCCGGCCCGGCCCGACCTGGCGCGCATTATTCATGCGCGCACGCGTCATGCGCAGGATGCACGCACTTCAAGCGCAGTATGAATAATCCGGGGTAGGACTGCGCTCGACGCCGACCTGCGAATTCGCAATGATCGATACGGCACACGATATCCCCCAGTCCAGCGGCATACATCACGGCGGACGCGTCGTCCGCAGCCAACACCGCGATGGCGCCGGGACCCGGGTGCCCGACCAAGGACTCACCGCGCCCGCAGCGCGCAGTACGCATAGCTGCAAGAGCAGCACATGTAGTGAGCGGCAAATCCCAGTGGCCGAGCCTGCCGGAAGCGAGAAGTTCCGTATGCGAATCCGGATGCCGAACGACCCATCGCCGGTACGCAGGAACGTACCTGAAGAAGCTGCCATCCCAGCAAGCGTTGCAGCAAGTGTCACACGCCGGTCCGGCAGGCTTGGCCGCCATCGCGCCCCAGACGTGCAATGGTGATCCCGTATCGACCCGTGCCCGCAGCGCGAACCGCGCTGCGGGTGCATGCAGCGAAGAGAGACCACCAACGGCCTCCTGCTGCTGACCGCTAACTCCCCCGAGGGAGGGGCCGGCCGCCGCAACCGACCGATCCCTCCCTCCCCCAGCACGCGGCAGGCCCGGGAATGGACGCAGCCGCGCGTTGCCGACGGTCCGCGAGTCCGCGCTTACTTCTCGAACGCATCGCGCCGGCGCCTGCGCAGCCGCCATGTCCTCCCCTTTTCCCGTTCTCCCCAACCTTTCGCTCAAGTCGCGACTCCCCGAAGGCGATAATACATAGTGAGGGGCTTGCCGCCGCAGTGAGCGCATTGCCGCGCGGTACTGAGTGGGGTGCCGCGCCTCATCGAGCCTGTTGCCGCGGCAGCAAACGTATTCCAGCGCGGCGGTCAGCGAATCGTCGCGCGTTGACGCGCCGCCGCCGCTGGCCTTGCCGGCATGGCGCGCGGATAGAGCACATGGATAGCATTCCGATCCAATCGAGGTCGCTCCGCGAAGAGGCACCGCTCACGAGCGCCGTTCTCGGTCACGAGGAGGCGAACGCACTCGCATTCGCCGACCTCCTGCTCGGCTTCATGGGTGAGCAGGTTCGCCCGCAGACGCGGGGGTTCGACGCGCCTTGGGCATCCTTCGCGAGTCTCGCCCTCGGCGCCTCATTCGCGGACGAGCGGGCAGACGTGTCTGCACCGCGACCGCCGATAGAATCGCCATCATCGCCGCAGCCTCCAACGATGGGGACGCGGAATGAGCCTTCCGCCACTCAGGCTCACGCCTCAAGCGCCGGTACGGCCGGGCAATCGCAGGGCGAAGCTCCCGCCGCCCTCAGCCAAGCGCACGCCGGCAACGAGCCTCAGCAGCCTGAGTCGCAGTCGGAGCTGAACCACGAGACACCGTCTCAACCGCAGCCGCAGTCGCAGCCGGAATCGCAGCAAGTGACCCAGGAGGCTCACGCCGCACGAGAGATTGCGCGGTCCGACGCACGACCCATCGCTTCCGATATCGCCGATATCGAGGGCCACGCGCCGCGTGAGGCCGCGCATCTCTCCTCCCCGCCAGCACTCAACCGGTTCGAGGTAGTCGAGCAGATCGCCCGCGCGGCGCGTGCGCCGCTACGCGCCGGGCACACGGAACTCACCGTGCGACTCGAATCCTGGGGGGCAGGAGCCGCCGCATAGCGCGGCAAGCGGATTCGCCATGAGGATCTCGAACCGCCAAATCGAGAAACTGCTCGAAGCGCAACTCGAGGGCACCCATCGCCCGGACACCGCGAAGGACCCGTCGCAGGCGGCTCGCCACGACAGCCTGGGCCTGTCGCGACGCGCGGCGGACATCGCGCGCGCGCAAGAACTCGCGGCCGGCGCGCCGGGGATCCGCGAGGACAAGGTGGCGCGCATTCGTGAGCAGATCGAGCGCGGCGAGTATCAGGTTTGCCCAGGGGAACTTGCCGATAGAATCCTGACCGAAGCGCGCCTCGGGCGCGTTCTGCGGAAGCTGTAGCTCCGATCGCCGCGGCGGGCTGCTCGTCCCATCCGCTGCGGCCGGCGCTGGATGAAGCTTGGCGTCGTTTATGACGCGCATAGACGTGCATGTGGACTGACTGCCGTGAGCCGCAGAGAGGTTGCCGCCATGGAAACCGTACACGAGTTTCACGACGTCACACTGTCGGTTCTGGAAAAGGAATCTCGCGGGTACGAGGAACTCCTCGCACTGATTCGCGAGCAGCGCGAGCAGTTGCTTGCGGGGAGGATGGGCGCGCTCGACGCGATCGTTGACCGCCAGTCGGAGCTGATGCGCCTCATCGCGAACCTGGATCGTCAAGCCGACGTGTGCCTGCGCCGGCTGAAGAGCGTGCTGCACCTGGACAGCGACCCGATCACGCTCGCGGCGATCGCCGCGGCCGCGCCGGACGCCTATGCGAAACGCTACCGCGATCTGCGGGCGCGATTGCAGGGCCTGTCTGACGAGATCCGCCGCACCAGCCTCGGCAATCTCGAACTGGCCCGCAACGCGCTGGGATACATTGACTTCTCACTGAGATTGATCGGCGCCGAGCGGGACTCCGATGCCTGCGCCCCTGACGGCGCGCCGACCGGCGGCTAGGGCGACGGCACCTTCCGGCCGACGGTAATCTGCACCCGCGGGCAGATGGCGACGTTCATCCAGCGCGGCTGCAACTTCGTGAAGCCGATCAGGTAGGCGCCGCAGGCGGGCAAGTTGACCGCCCGCCTCCATAGCCGATTTCCCGATGGGAGGGCGTGATGCCCTCCCGTCGCTGTCCTGACGCCCGCACCTCGGCAAGAGAAACCGCACAATGTCTGGGATGTCCCGCTTCCGGCTGCCCCGCATTGCTTTGCGCTGACCCATATTGTGGTTATCCACAATAGCTCCGCCGCTGCACGCCCGGTAACCTCTGGCGGATGTGTCACGGCTGACGAGCGTGACGCCGTAGCAGCAGTATGGCTGGCTTGGGCAGCCGAGGCTTGGAGCGCCCGCTGGGGTGGGGCGCCCAACTGTGGAA
>CP070648.1:4142898-4146189 GCA_020354555.1 Armatimonadota bacterium
CGGCTCCCGGTTTTCCAGAATCGGCACCTGGCGGTCGTTGATCGCCCCGATTCGAATGGTGCTGTGCCGGGGAATCGTACTCGCCGTGGAGGTCCACCAGCGGCACCCCAGGTAATCCTCGAGGAAGGTGTAAACCGCGTAGAGTGTGCCGCGCGGCTCGCCACCCGCCAGGAGCAGGTGCGGCGGGCTGGTGCGGATGACGAAGCCGTCATGGCCCAGGGGCCGCATGTAGAGCCCGGGGAACGCCCGTCGCGCCGCACGCGACGGCCCGACGAAGATCGCCGGGCCGCGCGACCACTCCGCCTCCGGAACCACCGCGAACTCCGCCCCGCTGATCTGCTTCAGGAACGACGCCAGTTCACCCGCGGCGTGCCGCTGCGGCGCCGACGCCCGGTCGTGCGTCACGATCTGGTACTTCGTCTCGCCATCCTGCGCCAGCACCAACCGCCCCGACGGCGCCGCCCAGGCTCCCCACCCCAGCGCCGTTACTGCTGCCGCCAGCATCACCCCGCAAATGCCTCTGCTCATGCTCGCGCTCCTTTCGCTGACACCTTCACGCCGCCTCCGCCTCATCGCGTGGTCGCGGCCCGCACCTCGCCGATGTTGTACACCGCCAACGGCGCGGGCTCATCGGCCCCGGGTAGGGGAGAATGCGGCGCCTCGTTGTCCGTCTGCCGCGTCGGCTCGTCGCGATACGGCCCGGTGCGAAACGACAGCCGCTCGACGGACCGCACCGCCTCCGCAAGGGCCGCCTCGCTCAGAACCTCCCGCCCGTCAATGGACACGCTGTAGTGACCGAACGGCGCGGCGTCCACCGTGATGTCCACCGTGTACCACCGCTCCGCCTCATAGGCCTGAAGATCCAGGGATGCGTTTCCGTCAACGGCGCTGATGCGGCCGTCGCCGCCGAAGCGCAGGCGCACCGGCCGGTTGCCGTAGCGGTCCATGACCTCGATATCGAGCATGCCCGTGGCCCACTGCCGCGCGAGAACGCGACAGCTGATCTCCGCACGCGTGCCTTCCTGGAACACCCGCACCGCCCTCGCGTAGTCGTGGGGATCCTCATCCCGCAGCTCTAGGCTCTTGTCGCTCACCGAGGGGAACTCCACCACGCGCACCGGCGCCCACAGCGGCGAGTAGATGTTCCAATCCCTGACGTGCCCGCCCGTCTCCATGTCGTCGAACGTGTCCGCCACCGGGCCATCCACGGCGTACCGAACCGGCACGGGGATCCTGCTCACCCACATGTCTTCTTTGTTCATGCTGTACGTGATCCACATCGCGTCCCCCGGCGGGCTGCCGTTCCCCTCCGCGATGCCGCGCACGTACTGCGGGCCGTAGTCTTTCCAGCGCCCGAAGAACCGCCGCGGCGGCACCTCCCCGTGCACCAAGACAAGGTCATCGAAGATGATCCCGTCGTCACTCGTCGCCATCGCCAGCGGATAGCGATGCTCGCTGTGCACCGTCGGGTTGTACACCACAGCGTAACGCCCATCGGCGGTCCGCTGCCCCCACATCTTCGCCCCGTCTATGGTGATCGTGGGCAGCTTCACCGGCTTCGAAAAACTCTCCCCCTCATCCGACGACAGCGCGGCCAGCGCCCACTTCCACAGCGCCACCACCTTCCCGTCCTTGCGATGGTAGAAGCACAGCGCCTGGGCGGCCTTCTCCAGGGGATAGAACCCCGCCGGCCCGCGGTCTTCGTCATACCACTGGAACCGCATCAGGCGATCCGCAAGCAGGGCCTCGCACGCCTCGACGAACCCCGCGTCCGACGACCGCGTGTACAGCGGATAGCTCGTATTCCCCTCGTTCCACCGCCCGTGACTGCTGTAGCGGATGAAGTGGATCGGGCCGTAGGTGCCGTCCTTGTACGCCTCGCGCACGACGCGGCCGATGCCGCCCGGCCCGAACGGGTTTTCCGCGTGGCCGTAGAACCCCAGCACGAGCAGCCGCCCGTTAGGCGCGATGTAGAACCCCATGCGCTGGTGCATCATGTAGCCGTTGTACCCCTCCGGCATCGGCGTGTCCGGCGGCGGCTCGTAGGCCGGAAACACGACTTCGGGTCGCGTCCAGTTCCGCCCGTCGCGCGACGTCACGACCAGCGTGTGCCCAGGCGCGATGTGCTCGTCCACCGGGTTGCTCAGATACTCCTGATAGAACGTGTCGTTCCAGTACGCGAGCATCGGCGCGTGGTTGTAAGTCCACCCGTGCCCCTCCGCCCGCTCGGGGTGGGTGCGATTCGCGCGGAACGTCTGGTAGTTCGCCACCCCGATCGCCGGTCGCAGCCTGCCTTCATGCGGCGTCAGGTCAATGCTCACCCCGCCGACGTAGCGGATCGGCTCATGCTCACTTCCGGTCTGCGCCGCGCTCGGGCAGCGCAGCAGCAGAAGCACGCACACCAAACAGGCCAGCATGGTGAGAGTCGTCAGTCCCGGCATGTCGTCTATCCTCCCTTAACGGACCGGCGGCGCATATACCATCCCGGCCGCCTGCCCCCTCCCGCACGCCCTGTTCTTCGCGTGACGGGCGTTTCCTCGCGCCGGGAGACGCCTCATGCATCCACGCCGAGCCGCGTGTCGAAAGGACACGCCTTCCCCCCACAGAACAGGAACCCGCGGGCGTCCCTTGGGGTCCTCTGCGGCGTGGCTGCATCACCGCCCCGCGGAGCCGGGAGCCCAACTCGCTCGCGCAGGAGGAATGGCATGGAATACGCGCCGTCAAAGCTGATCGCCTTCATCGCGACCGCTCTCATCGCCCTCGCCTTCCAGATCGCCTTTGCCGCCACGGAAGACCTCGGTGGCGGCTTTCTCCACCACGGCGTCGCCACCCCGGTGAGCAATCACCGCGGCACCGTCGCCACCGTTGACGCCGACGGCCGCGACGTCGTCCTGGTCTGGCTCTTCGATCACCGCGGCGGCTACGCGCTCCTCATGATCGACGCCGAAACGGGCAAGAGCGAGGAGTTCCCCATGGCCTTCCCGCCGGGCGGCGATTGCCCCTACGCATCCATCCTGTCCAGCCGCAACAAGTTCTACACCCACTTCAACAGCTACTTCGTCGAGTTCGACCCCGCGCAGCGCGCCTTCACCTTCGTCCACCAGACCGCCCCGCAGATGGCGATGGGCATGACCGAGGACGACAACGGCGTCATCTGGTCGGTCACATACCCGAACAGCGGCGTGGTGTCGTTCGATCCCGCATCCCGCGAGTTTAAGGACTACGGCCACGTTTACAAGCAGAACTGGCGCCAGTACCAGCGCCACGTCGCCGCCGATGACACCGGCTGGA
>CP070648.1:4146289-4149636 GCA_020354555.1 Armatimonadota bacterium
CGAATCTGCACAACATCCCGGTGCGCGGTGATCTGGGGCAGGATATCCGCCGGGCGTTTGTCGCCGGGGAGCGGGGGTGGGTTCTGCTGGCAGCCGATTACTCGCAGATCGAGCTGCGCGTTCTGGCGCACATCTCGCGCGACGAGGGCCTGCTCGGGATCTTCGCGGCGGGCGACGACTTGCACACGAGCACGGCATGCGAGATCTTCGGCGTCGAGCCCCCCGGAGTCACCCCCGACATGCGGCGCTTGGCGAAGGTGGTCAACTTCGGCATTCCGTACGGCATGAGCGAGCACGGTCTGTCGCGCGACATGGGCGTGAGCAAGGCCGAGGCGAAGGAATACATCGCGCGCTACTTCCGCAGGTTCCCGGGCGTGCGCGATTACATGGAGGCGGTGGTGGAGGAGGCGCGCCGCACGGGACACGTGACGACGGTCCTCGGGCGGCGGCGCAACCTGCCCGATCTGCAGAGCCGCTCGCGCCAGCTGCGCGAGTTTGCCGAGCGCACCGCCATCAACACGCCGATCCAGGGCAGCGCCGCCGATATCATCAAGCTCGCCATGCTCGCCGTACATCGCGAGCTAGCACAGGCAGAACACCGCACGCGCATGATCCTCCAGGTGCACGACGAGTTGCTGTTCGAAGTGCCCGAAAAGGAACTCGTCGCGATCGCCAGGCTGGTGTGCCGGTGCATGAGCCAGGCGTACCCGCTCGCGGTGCCGCTCGAAGTCGAGATGAAATCCGGTCCCAACTGGGCCGACATGGAGCCTGTCGCCGCCGCGTGACGGCGGGGCGGGTCGCCGGTAGGCCGCAGCACAGTCGAGACGTGCTGCAAAGCGACGTAACCGGGGGTGCACCGTGACCGCCGTGCTCCGCGCATACGTTCTGTCCTGCATCATCGCCTGCGGCGCCGCGCCGGCGCTCCTCGCGAACGACCGGGCCGCCAAGCAGCCTGATCTTCGAGCCGACCCACGCCTGGATCAACCCATCAGCGTCGCGGTGGCGTATGACTCGCTCGAGGAGTTCTGCGCGCGCCTGCGGCAGACGACCGCCGACGCGGCTCCCGGTGAAGCGGGCTACCCCGTCGAGATCACCTGCGACCCCGCGATCAAAGAGCACAAGGTCGTGGTGCGGGTCGAGGAGCAGCCCCTGCGCGAGGTGATGCGGCAGATTGCCGTGCTCTTTGACTTCATGTGGAGGCAGGGGCCGCAGGAGCACCCGCGCTACCACCTCGTGCAGAGCGAGGCGCGGGGGAAGCTTGCAGTCGACCTGCGGCAGCGCTACGTGGCGGAGCAGGACGCACGCGGCCACGAGATGTTCAGAAACGCTCTGCTGGCTTTGAAGTCCAGCCCCGACGAACTATACGACCTGGCGCGGACGGACCCGACGGCGGTAGCGTGGGCCCTTCTGCACCGGGAGTACTGCGAGCCGTTTCTATTGCTCGACGATGCCAGGATTGCGGCCGTTTTCGCGGGCGAGCGAGTGACGATGCCGCTGCGAGCGCTTCCGTCGGAGCAACAGGCAAGTCTCAAGGAGCGGTTCCTGAGGAGGGAGCGGGGCCGCGGGCCTGAGCGCGAGCAGACGGAACACTGGTTGTGGGATGAGGCCGAGATACGCTTCGAGCGCAAAGACTATGGCGAGCCTTTGTACCTTGGCGCGTGGCTGGTGGCGCGGCCGCGCGGCGAGGGCGGGGCTGAGGCTAGACAACACTCCTTGGCGTTCTTTCACACCGGCATCCGCTGGGCCGACCTCGCGCAAGAGCTTGACTGGCGTCAAACCGGGAGGGTGCCCGCTGGCGACACGCGCGGCGATGCGCTGGCATCTCTGAAGAACGCGTACGGCATTGACGTCTTCGAGCAGGCGGAAGAGGAACTGAAAATGCGGCATGTCGTGCCCGAGTGGGCGCGGTCGCAGCAGCGATCCGAGGCCGTCAATCCCAGCGGCGAGCGGGCGGCTGTGAAAGCCGATCGCATGAATCTGCCGGAGCTGCTCCTGGATACTGCAGAGGCCCTCGATGTCAACCTGATCGCCGACTGCTACTGGACATGGCCTGAGCGCTACAGCCGACTGACGCCGTGGGAAGAAGGCGACGCTGGGGTGTACCCCGGCGTGAAAGACGCCGAGGGCACCTACTACGTTGACACCGACATCGCGTACACGCTGACGCGCATCTGCGAGCAGCGCGGGTACTGGTGGGCGAAGGACGGCGGTGTCTTCCGCGTGCGCAACCTGCTGTGGTTCGCCGATGACCCGGAAGAGGTCCCGGCGTCGGTGCTCAAGGGGTGGATGCGGCGCACGGACGACGAGAAGCATGTGACGGTCGAGGACTACATCTATCTGGTGAGCAACCTGTCGCCGCGGCTGGCGAATAATCTGGGGCGGACAACTTATCCGGGAGCGCCGTCTACTTATCCGGGAGCGCCGTCTACGATTCTGCCCGATGAGGAGGATTATCCGCTCAAGTACGCGCGTTCGATCACGGGGGAAAGCTACTATCCCCTGAAGCTCTACAGCCTGCTACCGGCGGGCTTGCGGGGCCGCGCGCGAACGGCGGGGATTCACCTGGCAACCGAATTGCCGCAAGACCTGCTGCCGGCTGCCAACGACATGCTCGGCTATCAGTACAGCGACTTCGCACAGATGCGGGAGAAGCTGCCGCGCCACGAGTTCGAGGCGAAGCTGGCCCAATTGCGGTTATGGGTCGGCTACCCGAAGAGCCTGCTGCGGCGCCGGCAGTTCTCGATCGAGCTGTGGACCGCGGAGCGGGTCGAGTGGAGTGTGGACCTGGGCATGCACCCGCCGGGCTGCGAGGAAACATGGCTCTATCCCCTGTCCAGTGAGCGGCAATCCGAGCGAGGAGGGTGAGTTCGCGCCCCGCCTGCATGGAGCGCGTCGAGATGGGCCGCGACGGAGAACTGATCCCAGGCGTTCGGGGATAACCAAGGCGCCGCGACTGACGACCGGGAGGTCGAGAGATGAACAGGCTCGGAGCATCTCTGTGGTGGGCGGGGCTAGTCTTCGCTGCGGGCGCGGTGTTCGCAGGGCAAGCGGACAGCCAACCGGATGTGCGCCCCGATCCGCGCCTTGATCAGCCCATCAGCGTCGCGGTGGCGTATGATTCGCTGGAGGAGTTCTGCGCGCGGCTGCGGCAGATCACCGCCGACGCGGCTCCCGGTGAACCGGGCTACCCCGTCGAGATCACCTGCGACCCCGCGATCAAAGAGCACAAGGTCGTGGTGCGGGTCGAGGAGCAGCCCCTGCGCGAGGTGATGCGGCAGATCGCCGTGCTCTTTGACTTCATGTGGAGGCAGGGGCCGCAGGAGCACCCGCGCTACCACCTCGTGCAA
>CP070648.1:4149736-4156145 GCA_020354555.1 Armatimonadota bacterium
CGCGATCCCCTCGATGCCCGCCTCGGCGATGACGTTGGAAACGCTGTAGCTCATCCCGAGGTTGGCGCTCACGGTGCGGTTGAACTGACCACCGAAGACGGAGAAGACATCCGTCGTCGCGCCGCCGATGTCAACGGCGAGGACATTGAGGCTCTCCATCTCTGCGGCAATCTTCACCATTTCGCCGACGGCTGCAGGGGTGGCCATGACGGGCGCGTTGGTCCAACCGAGGAGTTTGTCATAGCCGGGGGCTTGGGCCATAACGTGTTCGAGGAACAACTGGTGGATCGCCTCGCGAGCGGGTTCGAGGTTCTCGCGTTCGAGGACGGGGCGCAGGTTCTCGACGAAGGCGAGGTTGGCGGCGCCGCCGATAATCTGGGCGACGTCGTCGCGCGCCTCGGTGTTGCCGGCGTATATCACGGGCAACTGGAAATCGCGCCCGAGGCGCGGCTTGGGGGCGGCGGCGTGGAGGATCTCGGCGGTGTCGAGGAGATGGCTGGTGGTACCGCCCTCGGTGCCGCCGGACATGAGGATCATGTCCGGGCGCAGATTGCGGATGCGCTCGATCTTCTCGTGATCCTCGCGGCCGTCGTCCACGGCGAGCACGTCAATGACGATCGCGCCGGCGCCGAGAGCAGCCCGCTGGGCGCTCTCGGCGGTCATGTTCTTGACGACGCCGGTGACGAGCATCTGCAGGCCGCCGCCGGCACTGCTGGTGGAGACGTACAGATCGGCGCCGCCCTTTCCTGCGCCGATATTGAGCCCCCCGTCGGAGACGAACGCGCCGCCAGCGAGTTCCTCCAACTCACTCGCGGCGTTGAGCACGCCAACCGTCACGTCGTCAAAGGGGGCCTCGACGGTGGTCGGCGCCTCGCCGCGGGCGATGAGGCGGAACTCCGCCCCCTGGCGCCGGATAAGGATCGCCTTGGTGGTCGTGCTCCCGCAGTCGGTGGCCAGAATTGTGTCCACGAAATCGCCTACTCCAGGACCGCGAAAAGCGAGGGAAGTCAGGCCTGCATGGCATGGTGATGTTAACACACGTGTTGCGCGCCGGTCAAACGCGAGGCGCAGGGGAACCTTCGCGCCGCGCCGAACACCTCTATGGGTGTCGCGTTGCGGCGCGCGGCGGGCGATCGCCGGTTCGCCGACGGGGGGCTGCCGGAGGCCTGGGGGGCGACGCGACTGCGACAGCTTCGTTAGAGGAGGGTGAGGATTGATGGGGACGAACGCGAAGATCGCGATACTGATCGCCGACGGGCTGGGCGATCGCCCTTGCCCGGAGCTTGACGGAGAGACGCCGCTGGAGGCCACCGACAAGCCGAGTCTTGACGGCATAGCCCTGCGCGGCGAGTGCGGTATCATGGATCCCATCGGGCCGGGGATTTGCGCCGGCAGCGATACATCGCATCTGGCGCTGCTCGGATACGATCCTCACCTGACCTACACAGGCCGCGGCCCATTCGAGGCGGCAGGTATCGGCATGGACGTCAGGGGAGGGGACATTTGCTTCCGCTGCAACTTCGCTACGGTGGACGACGGGTTCGTCGTGCGCGATCGGCGCGCCGGGCGCATTGACGCCGGTACCGACGAGCTGGCGCAGGCGCTGAACGGGATGGAGATCGAAGGCGTCACGATCATCTTCAAGGAATCGGTGGAGCACCGCGCGGCGCTCATCCTGCGCGGCGAGGGTCTGGGGCACGCGGTGTCGGACACCGATCCGCACGAGGTCGGCGCGAAGGTATGGGAGGCGAAAGGCGAAGACGCGGCGAGCGAGAAGACCGCGCGCGTGGTGAACGAGTTCGTACAACGGTCGTACAAAGTCCTGAGGGATCATCCGGTCAATCAGCAGCGCCGGGAGCAGGGCAAGCTGCCCGCGAATATCGCGCTGCCGCGGGGGGCGGGCATTGCGCCGCACCTCGAACCGTTCGAGCATCGCCATAAGCTGAGCGGCGCGTGTGTCGTGGAAGTCGGCCTGATCAAGGGACTGGGGCGGTACCTCGGGATGGACGTCCTCGATGTCGAGGGCGCGACCGGCGGCTATGACACGGATGAACTGGCGCTGGCGGGTGCGGCGGTGGCCGCGCTGGCGATCCACGATCTGGTGCTGTGCAATCTCAAGACACCTGACCTGGCAGGTCATGACGGCGACGCGAGACGCAAGATCGAGGCGGTGAAGAAGTTCGATCGCCTGGTCGGCTATGTGGAAGACGCGCTCGGCGAGGACGCCTACATCGTGATCACCGGCGATCACTCGACACCGGTGTCGGTGAAGGATCACTCGGGCGATCCGCTGCCGATCGCGATGGTCGGGCCGGGGGTGCGCGTGGACGGCGTTAGCGAGTTTGGGGAGCGCGCGGCGGCGGCGGGCGGGCTATCGCGGATCCGGGGCGCGGACCTGATGCCGATACTGACGAACCTGGTTGCGGTGCAGGAGAAATTCGGCGCGTGACGCAAGGTCGGGGCGGCGGCGTTTGCCGCGTTCCGGCGCATGGGCTATAATTGAGGAAGCTTGGCGATTCGAGAATCAGCCGAGCATCGTGCGCCACGGGGTGCGGGGGCGCAGTTATGCAGTCTGCCGGCCTTGCGGTAGGACACGAACCCCGTGACCGCAGCAGCAGCGATACGATATGGCACGCGATGAAGAACTAGACGAGCGAATACGCCGCTTCGAGGAGATGCAGCGGGAGGACGAGGCGCGGCGCTATCGCGATCGCGACGTGCAGGCAACCACGGCATACCTGCGCATCAGGTTAGGCGATTCGCACGTCGAAAACGGCAACCCGCGGCGCGCCATCGCGGAATACAGGCGCGCGCTGAAGTTGGACGGCAACAACGCGTTGTGCCGCATGCGCCTGGCCGACACGTACGTCCTGATCGAAGCGATTGATCAGGCGATGAAGGAATACCGCAAGGTGGTGCGCGTCGCGCCGGAGTACGCTGAGGCCCACGCGAGCCTGGGCGACCTCTACCGGCGCTACGGGATGATGGACGAGGCGCTGCTGAGATACCGCGAAGCGGCGCGGTTGAACGGCGGGCGCGCCTTCTACCACTACAAGCTGGCCGACATGTGTTGGGCGCTCGGAATGCACGGGGAAGCGCTGTCGGAGCTGCGGCGTGCCGTGGATCTCGAGTCGGATCAGGCCTTCTATCGGTTCCGGCTGGCGGAGCTTCTGCTAGAGCGCGGAACGGTGAGCGAAGCCGTCGCGCAATTGGAGCACGCGGTGGCGTTGGCGCCGTACGATGACTACTACTATGCTCGTCTCGCCTCGGCGCTCGTCGCGCTCGGGGATCCGTTCCGCGCGATCATCGCGTACCGCCGGGCGATCGAGCGGGCGCCGCGGAATCGCTCCTATCCGATGCTGCTGGCGGACGCGTACTTCCTGGCCGGGCTGGACGATGACGCGGAAACGTGCCGACGGGTCGCAGGGGATCTCGACGGCTACGAGTGGGAGTTCGTCCGCCGCCGCCGCGTGGAATACCGCCCCCGGCTCACCGCCGGGTAAGGGAGACCGCATGTTCACTCGCCGCCTGCCGATCGGCCCCATTGAGACCAACGCCTACATCATTGCTCACGAAGCCAGCCGCGAGGCGATCGTCATAGATCCCGGCGGCCCGCCCGCACCGATCCTCAAGATCCTCAAGGACCAGGACTTCGAGCTTCAGGCGATAGTCAACACGCACGGCCACGGCGACCACATGGCGGGCGATCTGCTGCTCAAGCAGGCGACCGGCGCGCCGGTGTGGGTGCACGAGGCGGATGCCGCCATGCTCACCGACCCGCACGCGAACCTGTTGGCGTGGTCGGGGTTCGACGTCGAGACGGCGCCCGCGGACCGCACACTGCGGGAGGGTGACGTCATCACCATCGGCGAGGGGCATGCCGACGAGATCAAGTTACACGTGGCGCACACGCCGGGGCACACGCCGGGAGGGATGTCGTTAATCGGCGACGGCGTCGTGTTCAGCGGCGATTGTCTATTCGCCGGCGGCATCGGGCGCACCGACTTGCCCGGCGGGTCGGAGTATCAACTCCTGACGAGCATCCGCGACAAGTTGCTGAGTTTGCCGGACGAGACGATCGTCTATCCCGGCCACGGTCCGGAGACGACGATCGGCGAAGAGCGCCGGCGCAACCCGTTCCTGCGGGAGCTGTAGGCCGCGGGAAGCCAGTTGCGCGGCGAACGCCGAGGATAGCTACAGGCTATCTCGCCAAGAGATGACACGAAGGGGCACGGCAATGCCGTGCCCCTTTCCCGTCCGTGACCATCCGCGTTCATCCGCGGCCAAACAACTCCCTTACACGTACTTCGGTTTGATCGGCTTGCCGGCCTTGGAGGCCTTCTCGGCGCCTTCGATGAGCTGAATGACGCGGCGGCCTTCCTCAGGCTTGACAGCCAGTTCCTTGCCGCGGAGCAGGTGGTCGGCGATGTTCTGGTAGTACGCCTCCCAATTGGAGGGTTGGTGCTTGACCTCCATCTCCGCACGCATGCCCTGGACGTCGGTGACGACGAGGAAATGTCCGTCGCGGCGGCCATCGGTGATGCCGCCCTTGGTGCCGAGGATGCGCCATCGGTTCTTGCCGACGGAGGCGATGCTCGAAAGCTGCAGGTTGGCGACCGCGCCGTTGGCGAAGCGGACGATACCCTCGACCTGATCCTCGTTGCTGACGCCCTTCCACACCAAGTCGTCGAAGAAGTATCCCATGATGGTGTCCATCTTGGACGGCACGAGGTTGAGCACCCAGTCCACGAAGTGGGCGCCCCAATCGTAGAAGGCGCCGCCGGAGATGCGCTTGTCCGAGCGCCACCACTTGCCGGGGCGGCCGTAGCCGCCGCCGTAGGCCTCGATGTGGAAGACGTCGCCGATGAGGCCGCGGCCGATGATGTCGCGCAGGGTCTTGAAGTCGCCGTCCCAGCGGCGATTGTGAAAGACGGAGAGCATGACCTTGCTGGCCTTGGCTGCCGCAATCATGCGGTCGGCCTCGGCGACGGTGATGCACATCGGCTTCTCGACGACGACGTGCTTGCCCGCCGTGGCGCACTGAACCGCGAGGGGGGCGTGGGTGTTGTGTGGCGTGACGATGGAAACGAGGTCGAGGTCGGACTTGCGGAGCATCGTGGTGACGCTGGTGTAGGTCTCGACCCCGGGAAAGTCCTTGTCGGCGTCCTTGAGGCGGCTTGCGTCAACGTCGCACACGGCGACGGGCTCGAGGCCGGGCGTCTCGGCGATCCACCGCGCGTGATTGCGCCCCATGCTGAAGGCGGCGCCGTAGCCGATCACCGCGCATCGTATGACGCTCTTCTTCGGTCGCGATTTTGCTCTGCGTGCAGTTGCGGATTTCCTGGGCATTCATGAGCCTCCTTGAACGCGCGATGCGCGCGCTGTAGCCGGATCTCATTGAGAGCGGCGTCCGAGACCGGCGTGAACCACCCGCATGGCGGGTCTCAGCGTATTACGAGACGGACCGCGGTTTTCCTTCAGGGATGTGCGGTGGGCGGCAACACACGGGCGCGGCTTGCGGTTCTTCCGGTGCCGGCAATGTGTTGTCGCGATGAATTGGGATGCCCGGGCGGCCGCGGAGGGCCCCCCCTACCAATTCGGTGCCGACACCAACGCTCGAGGTCCACACCCGCGCACACGGAGCCAATTGACCATCCCATGCCCCGATGATATACTCAACCTGATGGCGGCCTGCTGGTCGTCGGTCCGGGCCCGTAGCTCAGTGGCAGAGCTCCCGGCTCATAACCGGTTGGTCGCAGGTTCGAATCCTGCCGGGCCCACCAGCCTTCGCCAAGGCTATGGCTGGCAAGCCACCTGCCTTCCTGCGGCTTCGGCCGCCGGGCCACCCGCCTCCGTCCGCGACAGCGTCTTTCCCCCAGAGTAGGGTGTCCCCGTGCCCGGTACTCCTATTGCCGTGCGCGTTGTCGCCCGTGGAGGTGCTGCGCGGGTCCTCGCCGTAATAGGCGCACTGGAGGAAGCCCCAATGGCATCGGCATTGCTGGAGGACAGAATACATGGCTGTCTGCTCGGCGCCGCGCTCGGCGCGGAATTCGGTTTTGCGCGGCGCGTCAGACCCGAGAGATTCGCGCTTGGACAACCGAAAGACATCCTGCACCTGGCCCTCGAGCCCGTCGGGGAGTACGAGGAGCAGCACGGCCGGGTTGACGCTCGCCCCGTGACTCCATTCATCAACCTCGGCGTGCAGGCGTACGTGGCAAAGGGCGCGCGCGCGACGCCCGAGGATTTCGCGGCCGCGCTTAGGGACGACGCGGACATCGCGGGGCCAGTGTTCGCGTGGGACGGGATCCACAGCATCCAAGAGATGCTCAGGGAAGGGATGCACCCGCGCATCAGCGGCCTGGGCGCGGCGCCGTGCGGGCTGATCGCCGCGGCAATGCCGGCAGTCGGA
>CP070648.1:4156245-4203914 GCA_020354555.1 Armatimonadota bacterium
GAACGCGTGTCTCCTCCCGCGCGCCGCCGACTTGCGTGCCCTTCTCGGCCATGATGTAGGCGGTGAGGAAGATGAGCAACTCCGAGTCACTGTAGTCGTAGCTCGTGCCGGTGAACAAGATCTTGCCGATAATGGGGATCTCGCTCAGCAGCGGCACTTTGCGTTTGCTCTCGCTGATGTTCTTGCGGATGAAGCCACCCATGACTATCGTCTCGCCGTCGTCCACACGCAGCCGCGTCGGCAGCGTGGTTGCCGTGGGCTGCGGTATCTGCTCGCCGTCCGGGCCAGTGATGAAGCCCGCGATGTCGGAGATCACGGTGGTGACGTCACACGTGATGGAGTTGTCCCCATTCACCTGCGGCAGAATTGTGAACGTGGTCACGACCGGCAACGCGTTGAGGATGTTGCTGGTGATGACCTGGCTGCCGGCGAACCCCGGCGGCTGCACGACGGTTTCGCTGGTGAAGTAGAAGAAGGTACGGCTGATGGTGAACGTCACCGGCTGGTTATTCATGGTCGCCAGGCGCGGCGCGTTGATAACGCGCGCCCGCTGCTCGTTGAGCAGTGCCTGAAGCAGGGCTGTGAAGTTGCCCTTGGCAAAGGATATCCCCACGTTGCCGCCTGCGGCTATACCGGCAACATCCATGCTGGTCTCGCCGCCGATCCAACTCCAGTCAATCCCGAACCGGCGCGCATCCTCGACGCGCATTTCGACGAACTGCGCCTCCACCATCACCTGCGGGATGCGCACGTCGAGAGTCTCGACCAGCTTGCGGAATTGTTCGATGGCTTCGGGCGGCCCTTGAACGATGAGTGCGTTAAGCGGCGCGAACGCGACGGGCGGCGATAGGCCTTCGGGCAGCATGTGCTCGAGAGGCGCCCCCGCGCTAATGGCCAGCTCCTCTTCCGCGGCGAGTTCCTCGCCCGGGAGCACTTCCCCCGCGCCCGGCGCCGGCTCGATGACGCCGGGCAGGACGACCTGGCTCAGCTCCTCGAACGGGTTGCCGGAGACCGCCGCGGCGGTCCTGGCGCGGGGGCCCGATCTCATGTTGGCTTGATTGCCGACACCGAGCGGCTGCCCCACGCGCTCGCCGGGCTGGCCGTAGGGAAAGACCACTTTCTGCATCCTGCGATAGGAGTCAGTGTACGGCTCGTCGGCGCCGCCGAAGAAATATGCGAGGTCCTGCGCCTTCATGTATTCGAGGGTGAGCACGGCCCTGGTCTCTTCCGGCTTGAGAGACTCCGGCAGCGGCTCGGCCTCGACCGGCTTCGGCTCCGAGTGACTGCCCCGCGGCTCGCCGCTGACGACGTACACCCCGCGCTCTTTCCACCAGTAGAGCTTGTTGGCCGCGCAAATGAGGTCGAGGATCTCCTCGGGCGTCTTCTGCGAGAGATTCATGGACACCGTGCCCTGGACATCGTCAGTCATCAGGACGTCCATGTCTTGCGCCTGCGCGATCAGGCGGATGACCTCCTCCACTGGCGCGTCTTTGAGGGTGAGGGTCTCAATGCCCGTCGGCGGCTCCTCGCCGATTGCGGGTAACGCGATGAGCACAGAGACTGCGCACGTCAGTGCGAGGATGGTGCGCCTGAGCGTCGCTACTCGTATCATTTGGCACCCTCCTACTTTGGGCCTGCGGCGAACCGCTTTTACGCCGGGAAATCGCCCCCCGAGGCATCCTACACAGTCGACCGGCGCCCGACGGGACGGACGGCCCGCCGGGCGCGCAACGAAACGCGGCCCGGCCTGCTACCACTCCGGCAGCAGCCGGTCTCAGCAACGCATGCCGTTTCTACGCCGGCGTGCCACGTACCTCTTAGAAACCTCGCCCAAATCCGCTGCCGCCGAAGCCGGATCGGCCACCGAAGCCGGATCGGCCGCCGTAGCCGCCGACGCCGCCACGCCCGCCGACGCCGCCCATCCCGCCGTAGCCGCTACGCCCACCATAGCCGCCTATGCCGCCGTAGCCGCCGACCCCGCCGTAGCCGCTACGCCCACCATAGCCGCTCATGCCGCCGTAGCCACTACGTCCGCCGTAACCACCCATGCCGCCGTAGCCACTACGTCCGCCGTAACCACCCATGCCGCCGTAGCCGCCGCCGTAGCCGCCGCGCCCACCGTAGCCGCCGCCAATACCGTAACGAGACATCCCCGGCATACCGGCCGTGCTGGAGTAGGCCGCGGTCCCGCCGAACCAGAACGCCATGTCCATGACCGAAGCATGCCGCACCGGGATGATCCCGAGGTGATCCGCGCCTTCGGAGGTCGGAGCCTGATCCGACACCGGGACGATCGGCGGCTCACTGACGCTCGGCGGGGGCGGGGGCGGCGGGGTCATTGCAGCCGGGTAGATGTGGTACACCTCACCCTCGAGCCGGTACGTCAGGTTGAGACTCTCCAGCACCGCGCGCAGCGCTTGGTCCCAACTCACGTCGTTGAGGCTCACATTGGCCGTTCCCCGAGCGCCACCTTCGAGCACGAAACTCCGGTCCGTGTTCTTGAAGAGCATGGTCAGAGCGCTCTGCAGGTCGGCGTCCTTCAACTCCAAGGAGATACGATCTTCCTGGGCCAACGCGGCACCCGATGAGCTGAACGCCAGACCGATCATGAACGCGCACACTACCACCCACGCTGTCGTCCGCATCGTACACCTCCCTACCCGTGACGGGTAGCAACCAGATTCGTCCGCTTCGCCTCCGCCACTGCACGCTGCACCGCGCCCGACTGCCTGTCGTCGCGGCGCCCCGAGAGCAAGTCTGTCTGCCGCTGCAGGCCACGGCCCGCGTGCTACGCCTCAGTACGCCTGGGGAGCCGCGGGCCCGGGCAGGCCCGGGCGGCCCGGCGGCGTCGCCGTACGCACCACCGATGGCGCGGGCCCCGTGCGGTTGCGCAGCGGCACCTCGACCTCTTGGCCGCCCGTCGTCGCCAGCATCAGCGCCTCCGGGCTAATCGAACGCACCGTGCCCCCGTCCACCGTATCCCCGGGTTGCACCACAGCCACAGTGTTTTCCGTCTCGATGATTGCGTACACTCGATCGTTCCACAGCACGCCAGCCATGCGGCGCCGCTCCTCCGGCGGGCGCGGTACGGCTTCCGGAGGCAGCTGGGCTATCACCGGGGGAATGCCGACCTGCACGACCGCCGGCGGCGGCGGCGGCGGTGGCGGCGGCGGCGGCTTGGGCGGCGGCGGGAATAGCGGCGCAAATGGATCGACGCGGTACGGCTCAGCGGGCGCCGCCGCGGGCCCTGCGGGGGCCCCCGGTTTCGGCCCACCGGCAGCCGCCAAAGCGCCGGGGGCGCCCGGTCGCGCGGCAATGCCTACCGCACCTGCCCCAGGCCGGGCCTTCGTCTTGCTCGCCGCCGTCGTCTCTTTCGTTGCGGCGGAGGTCTCGGCCGCGGTGGTCTCCTCTCCCTTGGGCTTGCGCAAGACCAAGAAATACAGGGCTACGAGCACGACGACCGCAAGCCCGATAGCGATACCCAGTCTCTGCTTATCCTTGGCGCTCATTGCCTTCTCCACAACTTTGGACGACCGGCACTGGCCCAGGGTTCCCCGACGTCAGTCGCGGCCGCCACCGCCCATGCGCAACCGGATCTTCGTGCCGCCCGGCGCGCCCGGCGCACGCGCTCCGCCAGCCTTCGCAGCCCCGGCAGGCCCACGCATTGCCGCTATGGCGGCCGGTGACGGCCGGGCCAGCGCCTGCTGCGTCATGATGTACACGGTAAGCGGCATGGTGACATTGAGATTCGGGCTCGTGCCCTGGATAGTGATCCCCCCGATGACCCCAATGCGCGGCATATCCTTGAGCTGGCGCAGGAAGTTGAGTGCGGCAGGCAAGCTCTTGGCCTGGATGCCGAAGCCTCCCATCGGCAGAGTCAGGAGCGGCGGCAACAGGGTTGGCTGTAGGGGCGAAGCAGGCACAACTATGCCTCGCGGTTGGTAGCCCCGGGAGGCGAAGAATTGCAGCAACGCCGGGCCGGTGCCCGTGCTGTACTCGCGGTGCAAATCGAACATGGCCTGGAACGGCTCGGTCGATAGCTTGGGCATCGAGGCCAACAATTCCTCTGCCGCGCTTTGCGCCGTGTCCCGGCTCTGCTGCGCTTGGCTAAGGGCGGCGACTTTCTCCGGCAGTTGTCGCCACGTCGCCTCGGCCTGCTCCTGCTTCGCGCGCACATCCTTGATGTGCTGCAGCTGCGGTTGGAGGAATGCGAGCGAGAACGCGACGAGCAGCGCCACGAAGATGACCCCGCTGGCGCCTATTATGTGGAGTCTGTTGACACGCGACAAGAAGTTCATGGCTGATCCCTCAACCCGATTCAGTTGCGGCCGCCGCCCAATCTCAGCTTGATCTGGCCGGGTTGTGCGCCCCGCCCGCCGGCACGCCCGGCACGGTCGCCCGCCGCGGGCGCCCCGCCCACCGGCGGTCGCGGCGGGACCAACCGCCGCGCGGCTTCCGGCCTCATGGTACACACGAAGGTCACGGCGATGGGCAGGCGGTCGGTCATCAGCGCCGCCGCCCCGCGCGCGGCGCCTCGCGCTCCCGGTCCGGCGGTGCGCCGGGCGAGTGGGCCCACACCGCCGGCGGCAGGCCGAGCGCCGCTGCGCGACGGCTCATTGCGCCCCCCGCCGAGACGCAACTGAAGCCCCCCCGACGCGGCAGGTCGGGCCGCACCAACCCGTGCCCTGGCGCCGGGTGCCGGCCGCGCGCCGGCTCCTTGATTCCAACCGCCAGGGACGCCTCCGATAGAGAAGGCGACGTTTGCGTAGACCGGCGAACGAATGATGTTGAGGTACGCCTTGCGGAACGTCTCCAGACTCTCGGTTCTTCCCTGGATCTGCACCTGCAGCGGGGATGGCGCCAGCGAGTGGATCTGCACCCTGCTGTAGATCCACTTCGCCATCTCGGCCAGAGTGTCCGCCCAGGCCGCATGGTACTGGTCAATCTGCTTGTCCCAGGTGACCCAGCGACCGTAGAACCCGGCCTCCGCCTGGGTGGTCTGGATGGCCTTGTCGTACTTGCCGACGTTGGCCGCCAGGTCTTGCCAGTATGCGAGTTCCCTTTCCGCATCGGCGACCTGACCCCTGACTCTCGTCATGACGAAGCCGAGCACCGCCAACTCCAGGAGGATGACGACGATGACGAGGATGATGACGCTGCGGATGCGCTGCCGTTCGAGAATGTGGGCGGGCAGGAGGTTAATCTTGATCATCGTCTCACTCCAGGATATCTCGTATGGCCAGCCCGACGGCGATGGGCAACAGACACCCGACCTCGTCGAGGTACTGCTTCCTGTAGAAGGGCGGCAGGAAGTCGAGTTTGATCAGAGGATCGCCGAGGTCGACGCGGATTCCGATTTCGTTGGAGATGAAGGGGGCGAGGTTTTCGAGCTTGGCGGTACCCCCGAAGAGCACGATCCGATCCACGCTCGAGTCCGGATAGCGAGAGCGATAGTATTCGAGGGAGCGGCGGATCTCGGCGACCAACTCCGAGAGCGCCGGCAGCATCGCCTCGTATACCCTGCGCGTGACGGCATGCGTGCTGAGCTCGATGCTCGGCGCGGGGAAGGATTCCGCCGGCGCCTGCTCAAGCGGCTGTTCCTCGGCGGCTTGGGCCTCGGGCGGCGGCTCGGCGGCTGTCGGCTCTGGAGGCTGGGGAAAGTCGAAGATCTGCTCCGGTACCGGAGCCGCCTCGCGCCGAGCGGGCACATCATCCAGCTCGGCTGAGAGATCGAAAACGGGTTCGGCGGCAGCGCCCTCCGCCGCGGCGGGCGCCTCCTCGCCAGCTTCGGCGGGCGCCTGTGGCGTTTCGGGCATCTCGATCTCTGTCTCAGCGGGCGGGGGCATGGCAGCCGCGGGCCGCTCGCCGAGTATGACCATGCCGGCTTCTTTCTTCAGCCGCTCGGCTTCGGCGAGGTCGCGGCCGAGGTTTTCGCTGATCGCATTGGTCAGACTGTCGCCCGCCATCGGGACCGGGCGGTTGAAACTGAGCAGCCCGTCGCGGATGATGCTGATGTCGGTGGTGGTGGCGCCGACGTTAACCAGCGCGATCGTCTCGTCGTACAGCCCGTCGTCGGCGCGCACGTCCACCAGAGAGCGCGTCGCCGCGAGCCCTTCGATGTCCAACGCGCGGGGCCGCAGTCCGGCGACCTGAAATGTGGCGAGGTAGGCGTTGATCATGTCCTCTTGCGCCACGGCGAGCAGGACTTCCATATTCTGCCGTTCCTCGGGCAGCTCTTCGGGCTCCGCCAACGGCTGGTAATCCATGATCACCTCGCTGGCGGCGAAGGGGATGTGGCGTTCCACCTCCCAGCGCATGGTGTCGGCCAATTCCGGCCGCGACATCTTGGGCACCTCGATCGGACGCACAACGAGCGAGGACTGCCCGGCGACGGACGCGACCGCCTCGCGGGTGCGTATGCCTTGCGCCTGGAGCAGCCCGCGAATGGCAGTACCCAGCGCTGCGGGGTCGACGATGACGCCGTTCGCGATCACCTCCGGCGGGGTCGGGCGGATGCCCACGTTGAGGAGCTGCAGCGAACCCCGTGAGGAGCGCATCTCGACGACCTTGATCAGGTTGGTGCCGATGTCCAACCCGAGAACGGTCATGTCACGGGCGATGCTAGGAATGGCTGGCATATACGTTCCCTTGCTGGCGTGGCCGGCGACCCAGGCTTTCCGCGGTCATTATAGCACACGCGCAGTGCGGCGGCAAGGTCGCCTGCGGACGCCCGAGCGCCTCGGATATCGCCCCGATTCGACTCAGCCGGACTGCCCCCCTGCACGCTCTGATGCGAGCCGGCTTCCACGCCGCCAGTCGCGATCTCGCGCGCTTTCCGCTATCAGAAGCGTCGGTCATGGAAGCTCTGGGTCGAAGGCCTGGTAATACACGTCGCTGTCCGCGGCCGCTTCCCCGGCAGGCCCGGTGGGCGCGCCGCGAGTGCTTGTCCAGAACAGCCACACTTGCGCGTACCGCGGGTCCTTCACTGCGTACAGCCCGAGCTCGTTGGCGCGGTGGTCAACCGGCACCGCGCGCGCCGCGCGTTCGGCGCCGAAGACCAGGGGCGCGGTGAGTCTCGACCCCGACCCGCCCTCGTAGATGAAGTGCGCCTGAGCGCTGCCGCCGACCACCGCCAAGACTTCGACGTAAATGCGGTCGGTAGCGTTCAACGCGAACGGGCCCTGTCGTTCGACAATTGTGTACTGCCGCGGCACCGGGTCGAGCTTGGGGCTGAGCGCGGTCTGGAACAACAGCGCGTTGACGTTCCCCGGTGTGCTCCGCCGGTACACCCTGAAGTAGATTTGCGCATTCTCCGTGGCGTAGTCGGCATACTCGCCGTACGCCGTGAAGTTGAAGGCCCACACGCCCTCGGGTATCGCCGTCACATCCGGGGTCACGGCCTGGGTGTCGAACGGGATCCCGGCGCCGACCGCGAGGTCGACCCCAGCCGCGTCGGGCCCGCGCTGATGGAGCTGTCCCGCGGTGGCCGGCTCGGCCGACGCCTCGTCGTGGAAGTAATACGTCAGTGCCTCGCGCAGGCTCAGGTACATGATGTCCGCACCTGCGGTCGGCTGGCCGCCCTGGGTCCAGAACACCCACAGGCGCGGATCGTAGGGGACCGGTTGCGGGGCGCCGCCGCCGTCGAGGTAGCGATAGGTTTCGACGAATGCGGACGGGTTTGATTCGTCGGCCGGGTCGGTGGTGAGCCGCAGCAGCTTCGGCGTGTAGTCCGCCGTCACCTCCGCCAGCGGATCGGCGCTGAAGTAGACCGTGCCGAGCGCCGGATCGAACTCGGGGTTGTACGTTCCGTCGTTGATGCGATAGCGGCCGGTGCCGAGATCCACCGGCGCGCCTGCCAGCCGGACGCCGCCGACGTAGATATTGACTTCCCCGTCGACCGGCGGGTCCGATATCACCCATTCCTTATGGCGGCTGGCGAACACCGTCCGGCCCGCGCCGGGAGTAAGCGTTTCCGAGAAGCGCGCAAACGGCGCCTGCGCGAGTGTGCCCGGCTCGTAGCGAGCGCAGTAGATGTCGTAGTTGCCGTGATACTGCGAGGCGCCGGAGAATACGACCCACAGGTAGCCGTCGAAGCCGAACGCGCTGGGATGACGCGAGGCTTCCAGGCCTGCGGAGGTGACAAGCGCTTGCCTCGCCCACCCGCTCCACGCGCCGCCGCCCGCGGGGCGGCTGCGGTAGAGCACCGCCAGCGCGGACGCCTGGGTTGTGCTGTGCTCGCTGAAGACGACGTAGTCGTATTCATTCACGCCGTCATCCAGAGCTTGCAGCACCGGCCGCGGGCGCAGCCGAAAGACGTCGCTCATGTTGGCCGGGTTGCCGCTGGCCCCGGCGACGTCGGGTAGATCCTGGACCTCGCCGGGTGCCTGCCATGGCGAGGCCCACAGCAAGCGGTTATCGTAGGTATGCCCGCCGGTGCCGGTCTGCCGCAGCGCCGAGCCGCCCCAGAAAAGCCACTCATTGCCGTCGGCATCGACGCCGTGGCCGGGCGTGAGGTGGCCCTTGCTGATCCAGCCCGCAGGCACGTCCATGGGGTCCCAAGCAGGCGCCGGATAGCTCACGGCGCCTGCCCACGCGTCGGTGGGGCGATCCAGCGCATCGTACCACAGCATGTACGGATCGGCCTCGGTCGGCTCCGTGCCGTCGGTTCGATGATTGCTCGACCAGAACACACGCAGCGTATCCGGGTCAACCCAGGTGACGCACGGATCCACGTCAACCCCCAGCACCGGATCTCCGTTGTTGTCGTAACCCGTGAGGCGGCGTTCGACGACGCGGACCCTGACGGGAGAGCCATCGCGAGTGGTGACGCCGAAAGCCGTGGCCACGGCATCGGGCGGTGCGCTGTAGGTGCCCGAGGGCTGGTCGTGCGGGACGACGAGGTCATCCGCGAGGTTGCCGGGGTCGTCGAGCAGCAGCCATCCCTGGTCGGGGCGCACGGCGCCGACCGGGGTCTTGGCGATAATTGACATGACGCTCGTTGGGTCAATGTCCCAATAGGTCGGCCGCGATTCCTCCCACGGCGTCGGCTGCAGGCTGGTCAGATCGGCGCGCTCGAGACGCACCGCGGCCAAGCCGGTGAGCGGATCCACGTCCCTGGGGTCAACCTGAATCGGGTTGAGGTCGAGGTTGCCGAGGTTAAGCAGCGCCGGCATGGGGACGCCCGCGACGGTTCCCGGCGGCGCCTTGGCGGCGTCCACCGTTTCGGACGCGATCCTGAGCCAGGGTTGGAGCGAGAGGGTCGCCGCAATCTGGAACGGCGCGAAGCCGCCCGGGGCAGGCACCTCGACGAGCCGGCCGTCCACGTCGAAGTCGAACTCGTTCTCGAATTTCGTTTCCCCGGGGTCCCACGTCATGTTGCCGTTGAGGTCAACGTAGATCGCCATCTCGGAGGTCAGCGGGTTCAGATTCGGCGCCTGGTAGATGCCGGGGGAGAGATAGCGCGGTATGTCGCCCCACACCCAGACATTGTCGCTCTGCCCCGGGCCGAGCGACGCGTGATCGGGGCCGATGTTGATGCGATTCTCGGCCAGGTAGTTCTCGTCGCGGAACTCGTAGCTCGGATACGTGCCGCCCGCCTGGGCGAGATCCACCTTGCTCCAGCGCACGACGTTGCGGGGATAGGTCGGCCCGGTGCCGGTGATGGACTGCTTGCTGATGTTGACCACGGCGAAGGAGGTGTTCTGCGTCTGCGTGCCCGGGTTGACGGCGGCGCCGCCGGCGAGATCATATGCCACCGGCGTCACCTCCAGCGGGTTGTGAATCATGAAGTCGAATTCCTGGGTGCGCGCGCCGCCGGCGTCGAGGTTCGGCGCCCACAGCGGCCCCCAGTCCTCGCGTCCGGGCGAGCCGCCGCGGTTCTGCTCGATCGAGAGGCGCCAGTAGTACGGCGTCCAGGGGCGGTTCGGTGGCTCGGTGACGGAGACCGCATTGGGGCTGTACGCATAGCCGCGCGGGGCAAGATGAATCTTGAACGCAGTAAGCCCGAGGTTCTCCCCGATGTATTCCGGCCGCGGATCGGGGTACGCGGCATCCTCGTACTCGTAGGCCTCCTCCGGGCGCCCGCTGCGGCTGTCGGCGGCGGTCAAGACGTATTCGATGGCGTATGAGAGCGGCTGGTTCTCGGGCGGCGTGCCCGCGGCGGGATCATTCACCGGGTCGTAGGTGAAGACGACCCGATAGCGCTTGCCCCACCCGGCGTACACCGTCACCGGCTGAGCGATTGCCTGCTCGCCGGTGCTCGCCGCCATGACCGCCCCGGAGTTGATGGTCGTGCCCGGCTTGCCGCGCCCGCCGAGGAAGACGTACAGCATATCGCCCCACGCGAATTTCTCGGGATCCCAGGGGTAGAGCGGCTCGGTCACTCCCTGCGTCACCGGGTCGGTGCGGCTGACGTACACCTCGGGCGGCTCCAGCGGCGGGATCACCTGCACCGTGTCGTTGACCGTCGCGCGGAACGACACCTCGCCGGTTTCCTGTGGCCACAGCTCACCGATGGCAGGCCACATCACGGTGCCTGTAGCCACGACGTAGTACCCGCCGTTGCTGGCGCTGCCGTCAACGTAGTCGAGTTCCGCCGGCAACACGTCGGCGATGACGACATCCTCCGCCGGCACGGCGAGCAGGCCGGCATCATTGCGGAAGCGCAGCGTGTACGTGATCTCCTGGCCGACGTCGGCGACTTCTTTGTCCGCCTGCTTGGTGAGAGTCAACACGCTGGGCGTGATGACCGGCGGCGGCACCACAGGCGGCGGCACGCCGAACGCTGCCGCCGGGCCGAAGGCGTACATGATGCCGTCATGCCCGCCGAGGTAAACCAAGGCGTCTCGTCGCCGCGCGACTTCGGTGACTTCCCCGCCGCTCTCGGAAACCACCCGCGTTGTCTCCCCCTCCCACAGCCCCGGCGAAGCGGTGAAGGCGGTGGGCTCACTCAGCGCACCGCCGCCGCGCGGGTTGAAGCCGGGCAATCCGTCGTTGGGGTCAACCCAGACCGCGCGACCGGCCTGATCCACGCAATAGACGCGGCCGCGCGCGAGCGGCGCAGGCTGCGCGACGCGGAGCACCGAGGTCGCGAAGTAGATGAGCGACGGACCTTCGAGACGGCTCGTGAAGTTGCCGTCGTATGAGAAGTACAGCACTCCGCGGTTGCGTGCGCCGAGGGTGACCCGGCCCCAGACTTCAACCCTGAGGTAGTCTTCGGGATCCAGCGTCGCGTCCGCGGCGAGCACGGCCTCGCTCTCGTATTCAATGGATCTCGTGCTATCGTCAATCAGCTCCGCAGGGAAGCTCAGAATCAGCGATCCGGTCGCGTCGCTCGGCGTGCAGTGGAAGACCTTGAAGTAGAGCCACGCCTGGTCGCCCATCGGCTGGAGATCGGCCCGCGCCCAGAAGTTCATGGTGTAGGTTCCGCGCGGCAGCACCGACGGCATACCCGACTCCGACGCCTGCGGGTGGGTGCGGAACTCCTGATCGAACTTCTCGTCGGGCAAGGTGACCTGCGCCGCCGCGGGGTTGTAGAACGCGAGGGTCATCTGCCCTGCGGGCTCGTCGCCGTCGCGGTCTCCGGCGCGCAGCGTGCTCAGGTGCCGCGGCCGCGGCGTTTGGGGCGGATCATCGGTCACGATCTCGTTAACGAAGTACAACAGCACCGGCGCCGCAATCGCCGCCGACGACTGTATCTCACCTGCGGCGGCGAACGGCCACACCCCGGCCGCCGGCGTGCCGTTTGGATTCAGCGCGTACATGAAGCCGTCGAGCGAACCGATATACACCGTACCGTCGGGGCCGACGGCGGGGGTCGCGGTGACACGCCCACCGGTCGCAACTGCCCACTGGAGCTGGCCCTCGATCTGGTTCGGCGCCGTGAGCACGGGCTGCACGCAGTAGACGTTTCCGTCGTTGGCGCCGAAGTAGATGTGCTCTCGATCCGCGTCAAGCGCCGGCGATGACTCGATGGAGCCCAGCGCGGGGTCGCCCGATACCGGGAAGCGCCACAGGATGCCCCCGTCATTGCCGTCGAGCGCATAGAGGCGCCCGTTCATCGAGCCGACGTAGACTTTACCCGAACTGCTGTAGGCAGGTGACGAGCGAATCTCATCGGCGAGGTCGCCCTGGCGCAGCGCCCGCGCCCACCGGCGGCTGCCGTCCACGGCTTCCACCGCGTGGATGAAGCCGCCGTGGGTGCCGAAGTATACGACGTCGTCGCCGCTGATGACGGGGGACGAGCTGATGGCGCCGAGCGAAGTCTGGCTCAGCCCCGGCGTAATAAGTTGGGAATCGGACCCGCCCTGGGTATCGTTGCCCTCGAGCAGCAACTCCCAGCCGCCGGTGCCGCTGCCGGTTGAGGTCACCTGGCGTATCATCAGCTCGACGAAGATGTACTCGCCCGCGACGAAATGCGCCTCATGGATGCTCGGCGTCTCGATGTGCGTCCACACGCGCTGGCCGGCGGGGAGCAGCAACTGCCGGGTGTCCTGGGTCCAGCCGAGCAGCTCCTCCTCGAGCACCAGCGACGGGCCGCCGGGGTCAATCGTCACTTTGCTCATGCGGTACGTAATGAACCCCGCGGCTTGCTGCGTGTTGCTCGCGTCGGCGCGCAGGGCGAGGTCGAGCACCCACTCGCCCGCGTTGAGCGTGCGCTCCTGCGCGCTGTCGTTGATGTGGAACAGCCAGCCCGCCTGCGTCAGCGCCGCCGGCGGGGTGTTGACGACCGCCGCGTTGGTCGTCCGCGGGATGAACTGAACGTAGCGCCCGCCGGCTTCGGTCGCGGTGCGCGCAATGGTTGCGGGATTGGGGTCGGTGCCGCTGCCCGGGAAGGGGTAGAGCGGCGCGGTATCGGTCGGGAAGTCCGCCGGGAGGTCCGGGGACAGGTAGCCGCTGCGGAAATACGCGATCTGGTTGACCGCCGGGTAGGTCCACTTGACCGTACCATTGGGGTTGAACGCATAGAGGCGGCCCAGGTCGCGGCCGGTCCCCTCGTAGCTGCCGATGTAGATGCTGCCGTCATCCCCAACGGCAGGTGAACTGCGGAACCACGCGTCGGGCACCGCGGAGCTCCACAGCACATTGCCCGTGGATGCATCGAACGCCCATACCGAGCCGTCGTCCGCACCGGCGTAGACCGCGGGCACCTGGATCGGCGTCTCGACGCGGCTCAGCGCCCGGCCCTCCACCACGAGCACCGCGCTGCCCGCCTCCACGGAAACGCCGATGGCGATGCCGTCGGTGGGCTGGAGCAGCGCATCCTGAGCCATCCGGTGCACGTATTCGATACGGCGCAGCGCGCCGTTGGGCGTCTGGGGGATGGGGATCGTCACCGGATCGAGGCCGGGCACTGCGGTGCGCGTGTCGGGCGTGGCATGGGCGAAGCGATAGATCGTGAAGTTGATGTTGGTCGCTGCGGGGACGTCGGTGATCCAGAAATCGAAGGTCCACAGCCCGGCAGGGATGCGCATCTTCGCCTGGTAGGTCCCGTCGGTCTGCTTGACGAATTCCTGGCGGCTGTTCGGATCCTGATTACGGTAGAGCAGGCTGTTGAGCGTATCGCCGCTGGCGCCGGCGAACTGCATCGCCGTGCTCGTTTCGAAGAAGACCTCGGTCGGCGCCGCCAGGATCGGCACGCCGTACGCGTCGTCATCCGGGAACTCAGAGCGCAGCACGAGCGGATCGGTCGGTCCGGGCGGAACCGCGCCGCGTCCGGTCCACGCGTTGTAATGGAAGTACCAGACCTTCTTGGCGCCCGGCACGTCCTCATCCACCTCGGAGGTTGCTGCGGAAGACCACATGGCACCCTGCGGCCCGTGCGGGACGTGGTCGGCCTCGTAGGGCAGGATGGCGTCGCCGCCCTGCCACCAGCGCGTTTCGGCCACGGCCGGGCCGGACTCCCGCGCATTCCCGCTGTGTGCGGCGTCGCGATGGAACATCGGCCATTCGGTGCTCGCCAGGCCCGCCCCCCACACGGGGCGCGACGCGACACCGAAGGCGACGAACGCCGCCACCGCCGCCACTCGTACCCACCTGTATCTGGACGTGCTCACGATTGCGTCATCCTCCGCCGGCCCTAACGCCGATCCACGGCGCGCGGCTGGCGCAGCGGCCCGGCGCCGCCGCGCAGGGCCGGGTACTCAGACCTGCCCGGATCGGGCACGATGAAATGACTCCACATGTACGGCTGCCAGTCCCCGAGTTCCTCATCCCAACTGTCTACAATGCGCTGGCCCAGCGGCTGCGACGGGTCAACCTCGAAGACCTCGCTCGTGACGGGGGCCATCACATCGAGCGGGCCCGTGCTGAGGTAGGGGTCCGGGTAGCCATTGACGATGAGACACCTGCCGTCGCGTTGCCACGTGGCGAACACGGGAGCGAAGGGCACCTCGGCCGCCGCGGCTCCGCGCACCGCCGTCGCCTGGACGTAGCGCCGGATATTCTGGAACGCCGCCGCGCGCAGCGCATCCCATTCCGCCGGGGTGAAGCCGGTGCGCGGTTCGCTGATCAGCGGCGGATAGATCCCGCTCGCGGCCGGATCGCCGAACTCGCCGACCCAGTTGACCAAGGCCATGGCGAGACCCAGGATTTGAAGCCCCTCGTAATCGCCGCCGACTATCTCCTCCTCGTAGGTCGTGAGGAAGTCGCCGGGACGCTCGAGCCCCGGATCATGCAACCACGGTGCGACGCCGCGCATCTCGAACACTGGCGTCAGATAGTAGTCGGTCGCCGCGTCGTTCCACGTCGCGCTGTCAATCAGCTTGACTCCGACATCGTCCACAACCATGGTGCGCAGCAGCGGCAGGCCGGTGGCCTCATCCTGTTGGACGACCTGGTCGGCCTGTCGGATGCCGAAGAAGTCGCGCTCGGACTGCTCGGCGTCGGCCGCGGTCCACGGGCTCGAGCGCGGACGGAAGACGTTGATGCCCTCCGGGTTGCCCACGCCATCGAGACGCGGCAGCGCCGTGCTTGTGCTTACCCGGCCGGCGGCATCATAGGTGACGCCGATCTCGACCAGGCGCGTATAGCGATCCCCGCCCAACGGGTCATCGGGGCTATTGCCCACAGCACACATGATGTTGGCGCTGAGGAACGGGTATGTCGCGTCCACCATCGCCGCCGCGCCGTCCACGCCGACGAAGCGATCGGCCGTGACGAACTGAGCTTGGGCGCTCGTCGTCCCGCCGGCCGCCGTGGGCCATGCCGTCAGCGTGGGGCTGGCGAGCACCCGCACGATATCCATGTACGGCGTCGCCGTCGCGACGTCCGTGACTTCCGGCCGATACCTGCCGTTGAGCAGCGGGCGCACCACTTCGAGCACGCGGTAGTTGCCCGCGTCGGCGATGAGCGTGCTGACCCAGTCCACCACGACGTCGTCGGTGGGCTGGATGATGCCGCGCGGGTCAGCGAAATCCGCGCCGGATGCCGGCGACTCGGGGCGGTAGTAGTAGCGATGCGCGTCGGTCGGCGCAAGCAGGCGCGCTTGCTCCTCGTTCATGCCGCCGAGATCCGCCTGCTCGCCGCTCGGATACCTCCAGACCACATCGCCGCCGGCATCGAGCTCGACGACGCAGCTCGCCCCAGTGTCAACAACGAGCAGATTGCCGTTCGGCAGCGCTCGCACGCGCTGCGGCCTTTCCACCGGCTCGAATCTCCGCTCCGGATAGGAGTCGCTGACGGGGATGCCCGCCGCGCCGGTGGCACGACTCGGATCAAGGTACGACACGGATTCCTGCGACGTGGCGCTGCGCCCCGCCGGATCGGCTGCCAGCAACCGATGATTGTCCGCGATGATCGTCTCGGGGGTGCCGAGCCCCACGACCCCGCCGAAGGACCCCAGAGTCGTTGACCACACGACACCGCGTTCGGTGACCGCGAGGCTGCACAGTTGGGCGGAGCCGACGCCGGTCACCAACACTTTCACGTATTCCGGTTCGGACGGATGCGCCCACAGCGGATCGTCGACCGTCGGATCCTCCGGCACCGCGCGGAAGCCGATCAGCAAGTAGCGCTCCAGCGCGTGGTCGTACACAACGACCATCAGCATCCCGTTGGTCACCACGGGCGGACCGACGAATTGCCACCCGTCGGGTGCGAGGTACAGCCACTTCACCAGCGGTGTGACCTCCATCACGGTGTCCACCAGCACGCCGCCGCTGAAGTAACGCACCCGCACCTGCTGCGGGAGGTAGCGGTCATCTGTCACGTCGCCCGGCGTGCCCATATCGCTCCACACCGGACAGGCCAGGCTGCCGAACACCCCACTGCCGAGGCGGATGATGCTGTTCTGGAAGTCCACGGTCCAGTTCATCGTCGCGCCCGCGACCTGGGGCACGGCGTAGCGCGGGCTATTGTAGGCAGGATCCGTGGGATCGGTCCTGGTGGATATCCATACGGCGGCGCCGGTTCGGTCCGCGACGACAACCTGGTTCGGGTCGGCGCTGAACGGCCCTGGATTGACGCCGTTGTTGCGCGGCGCGATGGCGTCTATCGGCGCAGCGAACACGGGGTCGGCGGTGCCGGGGTTGACAAGCTCCGGTGACGCCTTGAGTTCCAGCGCGTAGAGCATGCCGGACGGGCCCTCGGGAAGGCTTTCGTTGCGCTGGTCCTCTTCGTTGCGGAAGAACTCATAGTTGCCGGCAGCGAACAGAGTCTCCTCCGCGTAGGCCGGAGTGAAGGAGAAGCTCGAGAAGTAAGTGCCGTTAACGTCTTCCGGCACCTGGCCGCGATACTTGTCGCCGACGAACGTCCACTCCGGCCTTCCCGCGCGGTCAAGGTGCAGCGAGTAGCAGGCCACGCGCCCTTCGCTCGACGGCGTGGGGTAGGCGTTGACGGCGTCGGTGCCGACGTAGATGTTGTTCTCGAACACGCACGGCACGGCATAGCCCGCCTCGCTGACGTAGCCGCCGAGCGATACCGGGAAGCCCGGGTGCAGCGGCTGCGAGAGAGACCGCGAGGTGCCGGAGGTGTCGCGGTAGCGGACGTGAATCTGGTCGAAGCCCAGCGGGTACTGCCCCTGGCCGAACAGCGACCAGGAGGTAAACACGACGCGCATGTGCCCGCCGACGGTGGTGCGAACGTAGTTGAGCGGCCGGTTGGGATCGTCGCCGATGTGAGGCGGCACCTGCACCCCGGTCCCCGCGGGATCGCCCACCCACACCGTCACCGATTGGTTGGCCGCGGTATCGGGCTGCGATGGATCCACGAGCCAGGTTCGGTCCCAGCCAGGCGCCGGGAAACGCACCATCAGCGGGGTGACCCACAGCCTGCCGGTGGCGGACGGCCCCGGGCGCGGCAGGCTGTTGCCCGTAATCACCGCCGCCGGTGCGGCCTCGGTGCGCCGCAGCACTTCGTCCCACGCCCCGGTCATGACCATAGCCGGCGGGTTGGTGAAGCTTGCCGCGCGGCCGCCCTCCCCCATCTTCACGCTCGCCGCAGGGGGGTCAAGGAAGCGTTCGTCGGGCGTAACCGGCCCCGACGCATCGTAGATCAAGAGATGCGCGTCGCGGTTGGGCGCGTCCAGGGTCCCACTGTCCGTCGTGAGCAGGGCAAAGAACTGGTCTATCGCCACCGGGCCGGAGTTGACTAGGCCCAGGTCATCTTCCGGGCGCGCGTGGTCGTAGCGCTTGATCGTCGCCGACCACACGGGATCGGTCTGGATACCGTCAAGCGGATCCGCGAGGAAGGCGTGCAGTGAGGAGTCCAGGTTATCCTCGGTGCGCACGGCCACCGCGACGACTCTCCGCGGTCCGGTGCCGTCGTACGTCGTGTTGACGGCGGGGGAGCCGACGACCTGGCGAGGCAGTTCCTCGGGCGTCGGGCGCAGGGGATCGGCTGCGCTGGGCACGCGCGCCGGCGGAGCCGGCACCGCATCCTGATCCGCCATGTCCTGCCAGGGCACGATCAGGCTCCACAGCAAGTCCTGGCTCGATCCGGCGACGTAGTCGGGCTCTCCCTCATCGCTCCAGTAGTCGAGGTCTCGGTCGGCGAACGGGTCGGTATCCCATACGGCGAGAGCGCCGCTGTACGATCCGGCAAAAGCGAGGCCGCGACCGACCGCTGCGGCGCCGGCAAGCGGGCCTTCGAGGATCGTGAGGTCCTGCCACGTAATCAGCGGCGGCCACGCGACCTCCTCGTTGTACTCCCCGCGGGACCGGATGCGCCCGTGAGTGCCCGACCAGTCCATCCACCACTGGATCATGTTGTAGGCGAACTTGATGTCGGGCAGCGCCCACTGGGGCAACTCGGTGGCGGCCAGCGCCGCGCCGCCGCTGAGGGCGGCGTACCAGTCGCTGATGCCGGCGGCGACGCCGCACGCGGCGGCCACGATGCAGCCGTCGCCGTAGTAGCCTGCGGCGATGACAGGGGTCCTGGCAATCGTGCCTCCGCCGGCGTCGTACAGTTCCCCGACCACTTCCTGAAGCGGGGTGAAGGCGGCGATGCCGTTATTCGGAGGGAAGGGATTGTTGACGCCGTTCGTGATGCCGTCGAGGGGGCTCATGGGCGTGTTGGTCAGATCGCCCACGGAGCCGTAGATGTATTGCTGGCCCAGGAGTTCGACTTCGTCCTCGCTGAGCCGGTACCGGCCTCTCAGCAGCGGGTGGGTGAAGTCAACGCTGGTCTTGGGCGCCCCGACGGTGCGGTCGCGCAGGGCGAACTGCAGCGGGGGCTCGAGGAAGAAGCTCCCGAGCTGCGGGTCGTCACCCGGATTCGGGTGATCCGGCTGATTGTCTATCCACAGCAGGCCGCCCTGGTCAACCCACCTCTCCAGGATGCGCTGCTGGTGAATGGAAAGGTCAACCGTGCCGCCGACGATGGGCAGCAACAGGACATCGAAGTTCTGGATTAGCGGCATGTCAATGCCGCCCATGCCGACGGCCCAATAGGCGGCCGCGCTCTTGTCCAAGCCCGGCGTAGCGATCGGATTGATGATTTCCCACCCCGGAGGGCGCGGCGGGTTAAACTCGAATGCCTGCCCGCCGGGGAGCGGGACATAGACCGAATCGCACCCGAGCAGGTACATGGCATACTGACTTGGCGGCGCGGCGCCAAAGGTGAGGATGCCCGCGCGGATGACGCGGCGTTCCTCGGCATAGCTGTGCCAGGTGCGCCCGGAGTAGAGCGGCTCCACCGCACCCAGGATGCAGGCTGCGGCCGCCGCCACCGCCAGAACGGATGTGACTCGTCGCGATAGCATCATTTTCGTCTTGCCGCGGATTCCCTTTGCTGCAGCCGCGGATAAACGCCGACCTATCCGCCTCAGACGGACGAACGCGGACTCCTGATTATGGTTCTCTGTGCGCCCCGCAGTTCACACGGTCCTAGATCCGCTCGCCCCATGCGATCATCGCGGGGCTGACCGGGAGCTTCGGCAAGCGCGGTGGCCCACCCGGCTCGCCGGGGACGAGCGCCCCGCGCAACGATGGATCGTAGAGATAGCGCAGGGTAAACTGGCTGATGCCGAGGTCGGGATCATAATTCGGGCTCGTCGGCAACCAGCTTTCATTGGACCCGCGCCACTTCGCAGTCCAGTCCATGACATCGCCCACGGGCGCGGTGCGGTTCTCGGAAATGGCGCCGCGGACCGTGATGCGGACGTCGAGGGGCTCGCCGGGCGCGGGATCGCCGAGGGGATCGCTCGTCGGGTCCGGCGGCGGCGGATTAAGGAACGTGCCCGGGATGACGAACCAACTGCCGTGCTCCGCGAACATCGCGGCGTCTATCTCGACGTCCACGCGCGCCCGAATGTCGCGCACCCAGTAGTACCTGCTGGTGTCGGGGGTGACCTGTAAGCGGACGACGTGCGGCTCGCCGATGGCCGTGGGCGCGAAGGTGATGCGCTTGTCGGTTCCCGAAACCGGATCGAGGCTCGGAATGGACTCCCAGCTCGGATAGATGGCGTTGGTTTCGTTGTTGTAGGCGGCCAGCGGCGGCGGCAGGAACAGCCAGTACTTGGTCGAGTAAGCCAGCGTTCCGTCATCGTACACGCCGGGCGGGTCGGCCAGGTTCCAGTCGTAGGCGACGCCGTTGATGAGCACCTGCATGATGGCCGCGCCGGGATGTCCGGTAACCGGGCTGCCGGGCTGCCCAGTGTGCTTGAGGTAGATCTGCACCGGATCGAAGCTTGCCGTCGTGACGGTGCAGTCCAACGGCTCGCCCGGACGGATCTCGTGGTACGCCGTGCCCTCCGGCCCCACCGAGGCGGTCGCCTGCGTCTCGATCAGGGCGGTGGTGTTGAAGACAACGGAGTCCCGCGCCAGCAGCGCGATCTTGCTGTCACTGCCGGCCTGGGTCGCCGCGGCAGTGTCGGGATCGAGCACCTGCGCGGTCACCGGGCTGAGCAGGCTGCCGTTGACGAAGATGTTGCCGCCAGAGACGACGGTCACGTGGTAGAACCGGTTGCTGTCCACCGCGGCCGCGAGGTTGTCTATGTCGTACGGGAGTTGGTCATAGTAGGCATCCGGGCTCCCGACCGCGGGCGGCAGCGTGCCGCTCACCGCGACATCGCCGGCGGCATAGATCACGCCGTTCTGCGGATATGGCAGGTACAGATCCTGTACCCCAGTCGGCGACCCGTTGGGGTAACGCCAGACCTCCCACGGATCGTCGGTGCTCGTCCACGTCAACTGGACGGCGGGGACGCCGAGGCCGCCCGCCGACACGGGATGGAAGGTAATCCTGACGAGGTCCGGGGTGTAGCTGGTAGCGGTATTCCAGTTGGGATAGAGCAGCGGATCGGGCGTCGTCCATTCCGTCCGCATCTGCTCGTAGTCATGCTCGTAGAGGATGTGGCCGGGGTTGTCCACGTAGATGCCCTTGCCCCAGCCGAACCAGCCCGAGTTGACCTGCTCGCCGAGGTAGATATCCTGCCCGTCGGTCCACACGCCTGAATCGCGCGCCAGAGCGAGATACCGCTCGGGGTTCAACGCCGGAGGATCGAGATAGCGCACCCAGCGCGGATCGCCCGCGGCGTCGGTCTGCTGCCGCCAGTCACGGTAGTAGCTGCCCAGGGCGGTGAACGCGGGATCCTCGCTCGGCAGGACGACTCGCGGCACGCCCCCGTCAATGGACACCAGCACTTCGGTGGGGTCGCCATCCCACTCCAGCGTGTCCTTGTTCCACCGCGCAGCCACGTCGTGAGAGATGTCGCCAGCCACCGCGATACTATCGCCACGACTCGACGACAGGTTGACCTGCACGTCGCCGTGCCAGGTGAGGTCAGCATTGACGCGGATGGCCCCGTCGAGCACCGTCTTGTACCTGTGGGCGGGGTAGATCTCCGGCGGGTTCTCGTAGAGGTACATACGCACTGCCGCGCCGAGCAACGCGGGCAGGGGGTTCTTTTCGCCATTGGTGACGAACCGAACGTAATCCGTGATGAGAATCGGCTTGTAGGCGACCATGCGGCGCTGCAGGAACGGGTTGCCCTTGAGCTGCGCCAGGCTCTCGAGCTTGATGAAGCGGGAGTACGGGTCGCCCGCCTCGGGTTCATAGGTCACGGTCAGGCGGAATTCGCCTTCGCCGTAGTCGAAGGTGCCCGGGTTGGGATCGGGGCGCCAGTCGGCCCCCTCCGGGCCGCTCACCAGATTATGATCGGCATACCGCAGACCCGCCTCGGCGATTTCCTGAAGCGCGATCACGAACGACTGGCGCTGCGCCTGGCGCAGCTGCGACGCAATGACCGCCAGGAACAGCGCGGCGAGCACCGCCACGATAAGCATGACTAGGACGGCGAGTATCAGCGCCTGCCCGGATTCCTCATTCAGTTTTCGCATTCGCAACAGCATCGCTCTTTCGATTCGACCACGGATTCACGCGGAAACGCGCGGATTCCTGTATTATCTTGTTTGGTCGCGCAGCCATCCTTGGCCGCGCGTCTCCGGGCAGCCCAGACGCCTGCCCTACCTTGCATGATTCCGATCGGCGTCAATCCGCGTCCATCCGCGGCGGCATCTTATCGCGGGACGTTTTTCAGTTTCACCTTCGCGACCAGGCTCACATCCTGGCGCGACGCCTCGGGTTTCCGCGCGGCGCGGTCGCGCTTGCTCACCGTGATGCCGATATTGATGACGGCCTTGGTGCCGTACGTCGCCACCACGAGCTGGCCCTCAGGGTTATTCCGATAGCGGTAGCGGACGTGTATCAGATCGCCGTCCGCAGGTCGCTCCGGGCCCGCCGGGTTGTCATCGAAGATCAGCTGCGTCCCCCTGACGGCAAACCGGTTCCTGCCCATGGTATTGGACCCTACCGGGTTCGGCGGCGGTTCGACCTGCTTGTAATACGCTACCTCTTGCGTCACCGGGTCTTCGACCCAGACGGTGACCGAGCCGCGTACGACCGCCGGCGAGTATGCCACGATTGATGAAACCGGCTCCAGATCATAGATGTACATGCTGGCGGCGGCTGTGATGAGATCGACCGCCGGGAAATCGAACATCACCTCGCCGCGGTCGTAATCAATGCCGAAGGCGAACTCCGCCTGGTCGGGATCGTTCACGTCGCGGAGCGGGTAAGCCCCCGTGTTGTATATTGGCGTGCCGTCGGCGACGCGCACCACCCACACGTCGCCGGTCACCGCGTCAACCCCGGTCTGGTACGTCAGAACCCGCGGGTCCCCCACGTACACCTTGACCTCCCCCATCATGGCGAAGTCCGACCCGGCGGGGTTCCACTGCGCGCAGTGCGCCCACAGGGGGTAGCGCGAACGATAGCGGCTGTAGTCGCGCGGGAAGGCGCCGGTCCACGGCACGAGCGCCTCGTCGGTCAAGCGGGTGGGCGAGAACCCGACCGAGGGGATATCGTAATCCGCGTTGTTCGGCGTCAGCCCGACAGCGCGCTCGCGATAGAAGTCGTAGGCTGCCCGCGGCGCCGGCGGACCAGCGCCGAACTGGAGCACTGCCTCGAGCCAGGGATAGCCGGGCTGCGCGGTGGGCCACGTCTCACCGACGTACGTGTGCCCGTCGGGGTACCAGAAGACCGCGCGCGTCAGCGCGGCGGCGGAATCGTTCCAGTCGTCGTCGCGCGCGGCGGGATCCTCGATCTCCGTTCGCGCGAGATAGTACGGGTTCACGGGGTCGGCGTCAGTCTGGTAGAACGGCGCGTATGCGTACGCCGGATCGCGCAGGGCGCGCCAGTAGCGGATGGCGATGGCCTCCGGCTCGATGGGCGCCGCGCCCTGCGGCGCGCTACGCGAAGGGAGGAAGGCGACGAACATCCCGCCGAGGGGGGGATCGAAGACGTACATCGCCTCGGCCAACTCGCGCGTCATGGCGTCTATGGCCAACCGCGCGGCTGACTGCGCGTCGGCGCGGGCGACGCTCTTCTCCATGAACGCCAGGCCGGTGAGAATCGGATAGCCGACGAGCGCGAGCAGTAGGATGACAAGCCCGATGGTGACCAGGATCTCGATCAGGGTGAAACCCGATATCGTGCGTTTGTCTCGCATCGTCAGCATCTATCGCTCATCCACTCTCCGCGAATCCTCTCCCGCTCAGGGAGACGATTCAGGTGAGAGTACGCAGCCTTGCTCTTCACCCTCACCCGGCCCGTCTGCGCCGGGCCGGCCTCTCTCTGGCAGGGAGAGGCGTCTACAGACGTAGGCCGGCCCCGTGCTACCCGGTCACACCGTACACTCCTACTGCCGCCGCAGGAAGGTCTCGACGATTACCTGCCGCCAGCTCTCCGGCGAAGCCTGCCCGGCAACTGCGTCAGTGCGGCCGCGCCCGGCCCACAGCACGCGCGCGCGCATGCTCGCGCCCTGGACACGGATATCGCCCCAGGCGGGAGTCTCGGCGAGACGCACCAACCCGCGCCCGTTATCGAGCACGACCTGGTGCAGCTCGCCGGAGATCAGGACGGGATCGCCGTTGTCATACATATAGTAGTTCGCGACGACGCTCTTCGCCACCTCGGAGGGGCCGAACTCGAGGTCGCGCGGGTTGGCCGGCTCGTCCCACACCGCAAAGCGATACCCGGGCTGCGCGGTAGCGCCGACGACGATGCTGTACTGCGCAGCGGCCTTCATGGGCTGGATGCTCCAGTCCAGATCGCTGCGGTAGTAGACTCTGTAAGTTCCGCCCGCCGCCGGCTCGGGAGGTACGCCGTTGCCGGAGAGGGTGATCAATCCGCTCTGGAAGTTCACCTCGTAGTCGGAACTCGCCGGCGCGCCGTCCACGTAATCGAACCGCGACCCGTCCTCGGTGTCAATCACGATCACCATATCGTCGTCGCCCGGGATGATGCGGTCGCGACCGGGTTGGCGCGGAGGATTGATGTAACCCGCGCTCTTCACCGGCGCGACGACGAGCTGGATCTCCAGGCGGTCATCCGGCACCCGCTCCTCGACGAGGATCTGCCAGTCGCGCACCTTGTAGTCCACGTTGACGGTGCGACCGGCGTCGCCGGGATCGAACAGAATGGATGCGGACGGCTCGGCGATGGGATTCGACGTGTCACCGATGAGCCTGAAGTAGCCCGGCCCGTTGAGCGGCCAGTCGTCGTTGTCCATGATGAAGGCCTGATGCACGCGCTCGCTGAGCGGGATGATGCCGGCGAAGTTGACGGGCGGCGCGCCGAGCTCGGGCCACAGGGTCTTGGGGCTGGCGACCGTGTCCTCGCCCGCGGCGACATCGATCAGCGTGACGACGTCCCACATCTCGTAGCGCCGCTCGGCGCGCGCCCCAGGGCCGGTGTCGATAAGATATGTGAACTCGACGCGGAAGCGGCGCATATAGTCGGGCACGAGGTCGAAGCTGATCGTCCCGGCATCGTAGTCCACGTAGTATCGCCCCCAGTCCTTCGGGGCCGGATCGGTGGCGTCAATCAGGAAGTTGACATTGTCAACGCGCTCGTACTCGGTGGTGTAGATAAAGAGAGCATCGTAGCCCGGGGGATTCGCCACGTGCTCCGCGTCGCCGTTGCCATCGTAGTCGTAGTTGTGCGCGTAGAGATGCTCCAGGGGGCCGAAGCGCAGGCGGCAGAGGGGGACGCGGATGCCGACGGCGTTGGGATCTACGCCGTTGGGGTCGGGCACGCTCTCGGTGACGTCGCCGACCGGCAGCACTTCGCCGATGATGGTGCGCGGGCGATACGCGCTGTCGGGCTGCCAGTTCGGATGGGGGCGGTCGTAGACACCGTTTGAGTTGAGATCCGTGTACGGCTCACCCGTATCCCATACGCCATTATTATTCGCGTCACTGAACGGCTCACCAGCATTGGGCGTCAGGCCGTTCGGGTCGTAGTCGACATTGTAGCTGAGGCTGAGGGTGGGCGGGACGGTGCTGTCGTCCACGACGTCAACTTGCGCCCAGACGATGGCTTCCGGGAGGCTGCCGGCGGCGAGCCGCCAGCGCTGGATTTCCTGGTCGGCGAGGCGCGCGGCGAGGGATTCTATCCGCGCGCGCTCGATAGCCGCGAACCCGGAGGGGAACACGCGCAGGGCGACATAGGCCCCGATCAGCAGGAGCACCAGGGCGACGAGCACCTCGACGAGCGTGAAGCCGCTGCGGCGGTGGGGCCGTCGTTGTCGCGCAATCCCAGCTTCGTCCAGTCTTCTGTTGCCGGCAGAGTAGCCCAACATGATGATCTCGATGAATAGAATTGGATGCCGCTGGCCCACTCGGGGCATGGCCGCCTGCGGCCTTCGGCAACGGTCGCCCACCTACCGGAGGGCAACCAGCCTCAGGCGGGATGTCGCTGACAGCTAGCGCGGCTGCTCTGCCTTATACTGGTCGAAGCGGGATGCCATCCGCTCGACGCTGCCGTCCGCCCACAGCACGAGGTCGTGGTCGCCCGGCTTGACGTCGCCGAGATCCGTCTCGTCCGCCGGCGGCGTGTCGCGGTGCATCGGGCACCACGTGACCACCGTGTGGTCGGGCGGGAACGGCTGGGTCAGCTTGCGCAAGCCCTGCTCCGGCCAGATGTCCGACCTATCGCGACGGTAGTTCCAGTCGTATACGTTGTATCCTCCCAGGTACGGCCAGTCGCCGTAGTCAGGCCGGTCGCTCGGTGCGCGCGGACAATGCAGCACGCGCGCTTCGGTGATGTAGTTCGCGGGCGGCATGACGTAATCCATCGGCGTCGCTTGCGCGTACGCCTGGTAGGCGTAGTAGAGCTGCGACAGCCCGAGCGCGCGCTGCCCCGGCTCGGCGCCGACAGGCCGCACCCACCACTCGCTTGCATCGGGCGGGAACGCGAGGTGGTCGCTGCGGTACATGAGCAGCGCCTGGCCGATCGTCTTGAGGTTGGCGGCGCACACGCTCATGTGCTGGCGGTACTGGAACGCGCCAAAGATGGGCACGACGATGGCGGCGAGGATGGCGATGATGATGAGCACCACCATCACCTCTATCATTGTCATGCCGTCGGTCGGTCGCGAATGCCGTGACATCAAGCCGCGGTCTCTTTCACGCTCGGGCGCAATGCGCGCTGGCGCCGCCGGCGACGACCTCGCCGCTCGTCACATTCGAAGATGACAGTCCCACCCGCCTACTGCGGCGGCTGATTGACCCAGTCGTAGCTGGCGACCTGGAACATGGTCGCGTCGCCGCCGACCCTCACCACGATATCCTGCCACCCGGCTTCGCCGCCGAAGAAATCGCGGTGATAGGGGCAGTGGCTCACAATGGTCTCGTCAGGCGCCCACCGATTGCACAGGCCGGGGTACTTGATGCCAAACGTCGCAGGTGGGTCGAGCAGACTCAAGCCGTAGCCGCCGGCGGTGGCGGGGTTCGCGTAGCCGTTGCGGTTATACAGCTGGTACGGGCCGTCCGGCGCGCCTCCGACGATGGTGATCGCCGTGTGATCAGTGTTGTAGCTGCTGTAGTGCTCGAGGAAATAGCGGCTGGTGGTCCACAGCGTATCGAAGGCGTCCGGGTCCGCCGCCAGATCGCGGTAGAGCGCTATGTACTGATCGACCGCCGTCGAGTCGTCCGGGCAGCGCAGGTTCTTCATGTTGGTCATGTAGTCCTCGAGATAGAGGGCGGTGACGCCCCCGTACCCCGTCACCGGATCGTAGGCCTGCGGATTGACCTTGTAATCCATCTGGTACATCTTGATGGCAAGGGCGATGGTGTGCATGTTGCTCAAGCAGGTCGCCTGGCGGCCCTTCTCGGTCGCCCTGTTGTAAACCGGAATGACGATGGCGGCCAAGATGGCGATAATGCCGATGACCACTAGCAGCTCGATAAGCGTGAAGCCGCCCCCGCGACTCAGCGCCCCGAATCTGCTCCTCACTTGACTTCGGTAACTCTCAGCCTGGCTGTGAGTGCCCATTCTCTTACCCTCGCTTCCGCAAAAGTCTGTATCGCACCATGCCGGAGGCGTACTTCCAGTGTACGATACCCCCCGGCATTCGCGCCTAAACCCTGGGCCACCGCCCGCTCGATGAGTCCACAGTTACCGATTCGTCGCCCGGTTCGCCTCCCCTTTTCGGTCTCCTCGGCTGCGCAGGAAATCCTGAGGCGCCCGTCTCCCGTGAGCCGTCGCCGACTCACCCCGACCAGGTTGAATACCAGGCCCGGTAGGCCTGGCTGACCATGTCGCTGATCGCGTTTGGGAACAGCATGACCGCGAACGCGCAGACCACCATGAACGGGCCGAACGGTATGTACTCGTGGCGTCGGCGCAGACGCGTCACGATGAGGACGATGCCGACCAGCGCCCCGGCAACCACAGCGAGAGCGAAGCTCAGCAGCGCCATCGCGGGGCCGAGGAGAGCCCCGATTGCCGCGCCGAGCTTGAGGTCGCCGCCGCCCATACCTTCCTTGCGGAAGACGAGTTGACTGAACAGCTCCATGAGGATGAAGAAGACGGCCCCGACGACGATGCCGACCACCGAGGCGGGCAGCGACAGCACCCACGACGTCCACGGTATGCCGAACGTCAGGAGCGGCTTGTCCCACAGCAGGATACCCGCGACGTCGAGGACGACGCCGACCCCGATACCGGCAAACGCCAGCTCGTCGGGGATGATCATATGCTCCAGGTCGATGAAGAAGATGGCGATGAACAGCCCCGCGAACACGAGCTTGCCGACGAGCCACGCGATCGCCGGCGCGCCGGCGGTCCACACCTCCTGCGACGTCAACCACGCGGTGAGGAATGCGGCGCCGGTGATCAACTCGACCACGAAGTAGCGCCAACTGATGGGGACGCCGCAGTAGCGGCATTTGCGCCCGAGGGCGAGGAAGCTGAGCAACGGGACGAGGTCGAGCGGGCGCAGGCGCTCGCCGCACGCCGGGCAGTGCGAGGGCGGCTGGACGATAGACTCGTCCCGCGGCAGTCGGTAGATGCAGACGTTGAGGAAGCTCCCCACGGCTGTGCCGAGGGCGAACAAGAAGATGGCGATGATTGCATCCGCCATGCCGGCGCGATTACATCCCGCCCCCGCCCGCCAACTCGTTGATGATGGCGATCAGGGGGAGGAACATGGAGATGACGATGAAGCCGACGATGCCCCCGAGCAGGACGATCATGACCGGCTCCAGCGCGGCCGTCAAGCTCTGGAGCGTGGCCTCGACTTCGCTCTCGTAGAAGTCGGCGACCTTGCTGAGCATCGCATCGAGAGAACCGGTCTCCTCGCCGATGGAGATCATCTGCACCACCATGGGAGGGAACAGGCCGCTCTTGGCCAGCGGGTCGCCGATGCGTTCGCCTTCGCGAATGGCGGCGCGGGCGGCCATGACGGCGTCGGATATGATCTCGTTGTCGATCGCCCCGGCGACGGTCTCCAGCGCCTGGAGGATGGGGACGCCGCTGACCAGCAGAGTCCCCAGAGTGCGGGAGAAGCGCGCGATCGCGACCTTATGGTTGAGCTTCCCGAACACGGGTATACGGAGCTTGACCCAGTCCCACTGGCGCTTGCCGGTGCGCGTTCTGATGTAGCGGCTGAACGCGGTCCACAGCAGAACCGCGCCGATGATTATGATGTACCACTTGCTTTTCATGAAGTCGGAGCAGCTCACCAGGATCTGCGTCGGCAGCGGCAGCTCCTTGACCCCCAGCTCCTCGAACAACTCCATGAAGCGCGGGATGATGAAGGTCACCAGGCCGAGCACGATCAGGACGGCGAAGACGAGGACCAGGGTCGGGTAGGTCATCGCCGACTTGATCCTGCGCTTGAGGCGCTGATCTTCCTCGAGGAAGGTGGAGAGGCGATTGAGCGTCTCGTCGAGCACACCGCCGACCTCACCGGCTCGCACCAAGCCGACGAAGAGGTTGGTGAACACGCCGGGATACTTGGTCAGCGCGCGCGACAGGGTCTCGCCCGCCTCGACCGATGCCTGGATATCCCGGATGATTTCGCGCAGGCGCAGGCTGCTGGTTTGCTCCTCGAGCACGGCGAGGCAGCGCACCAGCGACACGCCGGCGTTCATCATCGTCGCGAACTGGCGGCAGAAAATGGAAAGGTCACGCCCGCTGACGCGGCCGAAGATGACGAAGCCTTTGCGGGCGGGGCGCGCGGCCCCCTCCGCAGGGGCGGCCCGCTCCTCGCTGACCTTCTGCACCCAGAAGCCCTTCTCGCGCAGGCGGCGCACCAGCACCTGCTCGTTTTCGGCCTCGGTGCTGCCCTTGTGCACCTTGCCCAGGGCGTCTTTTGCGACGTAGCTGAAAACTGCCATGTGCGGCCTCCTGCCTGGCTATGCTGGCGCTCCGCTCTTGGTGAACAGCATCTTCTTCAACTCGTCCACGTTCATCGCCCGCGCCAGCGCTTCTTCGTAAGTGATGAGCCCGCGCTGATAGTAATCCTTGAGGCACTGATCCATGGTCTGCATGCCGAGGTGGGCGCTGGTCTGGATCATGGACGTGATCTGGTGCGCCTTCGCCTCGCGAATCAGGTTGCGGATGGCGGCGGAGGCAGTCATGATCTCGATCACCGCGATGCGGCCGGGCATGCCGGCGCGCGGCAGCAGTTGCTGCGACACCACCGCCTCGAGGTTGTTGGACAGCATGATACGGATCTGCTCCTGCTGGCCGACCGGGAAGACGTCAACGATGCGGTCGACCGTCTGCGCGGCGTTGTTGGTGTGGACGGTAGCGAACACGAGGTGCCCGGTCTCGGCCGCGGTAATCGCCAGACGCATCGTCTCCAGGTCGCGCATCTCGCCGACGAGGATCACGTCGGGGTCCTCGCGCAGGGCTTCGCGCAGTGCGATCTGGAAGTCCTTCGTATCCTGCCCGAGTTCGCGCTGGTTGATGATGCTCTTCCTGTGCGTGTGCAGGTACTCGATCGGGTCCTCGATGGTGATGATGTGGCGCGACATCTCGGTGTTGATGAGCCCGATCATCGCGGCGAGAGTCGTGGACTTGCCGCTGCCGGTGGGGCCGGTGACGAGGACGAGCCCGCGCGGCTTGCGCGCGAGGTCCTCCAGCACCAGGGGCAGATTGAGTTCGCGGATGGTCGGGATCTTGGCGGGAATGAGCCGGAACGCCCCCGCCACCGTTCCCTTGTCGCGGAACACGTTCACGCGGAAACGGGCGACCTTGCCCAGCGCGTAGGAACAGTCCAGCTCGTAAGTGCTCTCGAAGGTCTGAATCTGCTCGTCGTTGAGGATGTCGTAGATCATCCGCTGCGATGTGTGCTCGTCGAACGGCGTGTAGTTCGTCGCATAGAGTTCGCCGTCCACACGGATGACCGGAGGGATGCCGACTGCGATATGCAGGTCGGAGGAGTTCTTGGTCACGACGATGTCCAGCAGCTCATCAATGTGGACATCGCTCAGGTTCTTGACGCGCGCCTGCGGCGCCTCACGTGGGAGAGTCGCTTCCTCCTCGGCTTCAGCGGCCGGGGTCTCTGCCTGCTGTGTCTCGCTGACCGCTTCCACGAGCCGTTCACCTCCTGGTCCAGACGCCTACCCCCCCAAACAAGTTCCCCGCCTGCGTGACGCGGGCGGGGAGCTCAGGGCATGGCCGAACAGGGGCATTAACGAGTCCCTTGAGTGAATACCACCCGCATCACTTCTTCAATAGTCGTGATACCCTCCACGACCTTCTCGAAACCGTCCTGCCTGAGCGTCTTCATGCCGTTCGCGATCGCGGCCTCGACGACCTCCGACAGCGGCGCACGCTTGACGACGAGATCCTGGATCTCCTCGTTCATCAGCATCATCTCGAAGATGCCGGTGCGGCCGTAGTAGCCGGTGTGCATGCACTGCTCGCAGCCGCGGCCGCGGTAAAACACGACATCCTCAGCGTCGGCGACGCGGAAGCCGACTCGCGTCAGCGCCTCCATCGGCGGGCGGTACTGCTCCTTGCAGTTGGGGCAGATCTTGCGCGCCAGCCGCTGGGCGAGCACCGCCGCCACCGACGCCGAGATGAGGAACGGCTCGACCCCCATGTCGACCAAGCGCGTCACCGCCGACGGCGCGTCGTTGGTGTGGAGTGTGGACAGCACCAAGTGACCGGTCAGCGCCGCCTGCACCGCGATCTCCGCCGTCTCCAGGTCGCGGATCTCGCCGACCATGATGATGTCCGGGTCCTGGCGCAGGAAGTGCCGCATCGCGTTGGCGAAGGTCAGCCCCGCCTTGCGGTTGACGTGCACCTGGTTGATCCCCGGCAACTGGTACTCAACCGGGTCCTCGATGGTGATGATGTTCTTCTCGACCGAGTTGATCTTATTGAGGATGGCGTACTGCGTGGTTGTTTTCCCGGAACCGGTCGGGCCGGTGGAGAGGAACATGCCGTTGGGCTGCACGACGACGGTCTCGACGTCCGCCTGCACCTCGGGGAACATGCCGAGCCTGGCGAGGCCGATGAGCACGCTCGACTGGTCGAGGATGCGCATCACGGCCTTCTCGCCGAACACCGTAGGCAGGGTGGAGACGCGCAAGTCGTAGTCCTTGCCCTCGTGGCGGACGTGGATGCGTCCGTCGAGGGGGACGCGGCGCTCCGCGATATTCATGTCCGCCATGATCTTGATGCGGGAGATGAGGGGCGCGTGGACGTACTTCGGGATATTCATGCGCTCGTGCAGGACGCCGTCAATGCGGTAGCGGACGCGCACGCCGCGGCGGTCGGGCTCGATGTGGATGTCGCTCGCGCGTTCCTTGATCGCGGTCTGGATGATGACGTTGACGACGCGGATGATGGGGGCTTCTTCGGCGAGCTGCGTGGCGCGGTCAACGTCTTCGTCTGCGCCCGCCCCCGCCATGACTTCGGTCTCAACGCTGGTCGCGCCGCCGCCGCCCACGCCGAGGGCTTGCAGGGCGGTCTGCAGGGATTCGTCCGAGATCGCCCCGCCGGAATCGCTGCGCTGGATGGCGGCGATGTCCTCGGCGCTGGCGAGCACCGGCTCCACTTCGTAGCCGGTCATGAGGCGAATATCGTCCAGGGCGAAGACGTTGGTGGGGTCGGCCATCGCCACCACCAGCCGATTCCCCTCGCGCCGGATGGGAATCGCGCTGTGGCGCTGGATCATGCTCTGGGGGATGGACTTCGCCGCCTGCTCGTCAATTTGGGTACGGTCGAGTTCAACGAAGGGGACGCCGATCTGCTCGGCATAGGCGCCGAGGACGTCTTTTTCCTTGACGTAGCCGCGGTCCACCAAGATGCGCCCAAGCTTCTCGGTCGTGCTGGTCTGTATGGTCAGGGCTTCGTCAAGCTGCTCCTGCGTGATGAGTCCACGATCGAGCAGGATCTGCCCTATGGGCTTCTTCGGTCCGCGGGATGTCGCCATGCCCTATACCTCAGTGACTGAGGCTCCCTGGCTCCCGATCCATATAAGTTGCATTAATGCCGTGGCCGCCCACAGGACCATGAGCATTATACCACAAACGGGGGCCGTCCACAAAGCACTGCCCGAACCGGCACAGCACATCTGCTGGCCACAAAAAGAAGTCGTCCGCAGGTGATCCCGGCCCTTCGGCCGTGACTCCAGCAGTTCGACGCCTCCAATATACCGTTCGCCGCTGTGCTCTAAACCCTTTTCAGAAATGGGACGCGCCCAAACGCCTTCTGGTGCACCTTCGCTGCACGGCCCGGCTTCTCCTGCCGCGCCTCGCGAGTTTTCGAGAGACGCCCGCGACCCGGGCATCGACGGGGCAACTCACCCGCTCAATGCCCGCGCCAGCGCGTCATGCATCACCTCGACCGGCGCCGCACGCCCGGTCCAAATCGTGAACGCCGTCGCCCCTTGGAGCACGAGCATCCGCCGCCCGCCCACCACTCGGCACCCGCGTTCTTCCGCGCGTGCCAGCAGCCCGGTCGTAGAAGGGTTGTATACCATATCATATACCAGCATCCCCGGCCGCAGCCATTCCGCGCGCACGGGCGGCTCATCCTCGGGGTGTGGATACATGCCGATCGGTGTCGCGTTGACCACGGCGTCCGCCGCGTTGACGGCGCGTCCCACGGCCGATTTCTCCCACGCTATCGCCGCGCCCTGCGCCCCGGAGCGCGCCTGTCGCGCCAACTCTGCCGTGCGCGCCCCCTGCTCCAGCCTGCGCGCTACCACCCACACCCGCGCCGCCCCCATTTGCGCCAGCGCCACGACCGCCCCGTGCGCCGCTCCCCCGGCGCCAAGCACCACGACCGTGCGTCCGGTCATATCTTCGGCTCGCTCCGTAAGCGACCGCGTGAAGGCCTCGACGTCGGTGTTATAGCCGAGGAGTTTGTCGTCGCGGCAGTGAACCGTGTTCACCGCGCCGACGAGATCCCCAGGCGGGACGATCTCGTCCACAGCGCGCAGCGCGTGTTGCTTGAGCGGAATCGTCATGTTGACGCCGACGATGTTGAGGGCCGGCAGCGCCCGCAGCGCCTGGTCGAAGTTGTCGGGCGCCACAGCGAAAGGGAGATAGCACCAGTCCATGCCGAGGTGCTGGAACGCGGCGTTGTGCATGTGCGGCGACAGGCTGTGGCCGACGGGATAGCCGAAAACCCCCACCAGCTTGGTCTGCCCAGTGATGTTCATCCAGCTTCCTTGACGCTGCCGCGCAGCCGGCGCAGGACGAACCATTCCAGGATGCGCATGATCCGGGTCGCGGGGAAATCGCGCCCGCTCAGCGGCCGCACCAGAATCGTGAACAGGCCCAGGCGATTGCCGCCCATGACGTCGGTGAACAACTGGTCGCCGACCAGGGCTGCGGCGTCCGGCGTGACTCCGAGCATCGCCATCGCCTGCCGCAGGCCGCGGCGCGAGGGCTTGCCGGCGGGCGCCAGCCACAGCGCACCCACTTCGTCGGCGATTGCCGACACCCGCGCCTTGCTGCGCGCGTTGGAGGCGATGCACACGCGCATGCCCATGCCGCTGGCTTTCTGCAGCCAGCGCTGCACCTCCTGGCGTACGCGGTTGCGATTCCAGTCCACGATGGTGTTGTCGAGGTCCACGATCAGCCCCTCGATGCCGCGCCCGCGCAGCTCGTCGAGCGGGATCTCCCAGATCGCCTCCGCCATCATGTCCGGGCGAAGAAGGTCAAGCATGGCTACCTATGGAGTCCCGGGGATTGCCGCAGGGCCGGAGACTCCGCAGATCACTCTCCCAGCCGCGCCGCCAGCGCCTCAACACGTTCGCGTAGGGCGGCAGCGTGCCGTTCCGACTCCTCGGCGCGCGCGCGGGTGTCGGCGACGACCTGCGCCGGCGCGCGCTTCAGGAAATTCGCATTCTTCAGCTTGCCGCGCACGCGGTTCATCTCGCTCTCCAGCTTGGCAAGCTCCTTTTGCAGACGATCCCGCTCCTTCTCGAGTTCCGCGGCTGATACTGCGGCGGCGACTGCGACCCGCACCTGCCCGCCCTCCCAGACCACGACGTCGGTGGCGGCGTCGGACTGCGGCGCGCCCGACTCGACGCTCACCGACTTCGCCCGTACCAGGTGAGCGACTACTTCCCCGGCCGCCGCGAGCGTTCCCGCCGCCGCTTGCCGCTCCGGCGTCAGGATCACGTCAACCGTTGCCGCGGGCTGCACGCCCTGCTCTGCCCGGAGACGCCGCGCCGATGTTACGACGTCCATGACCAAGGTCATCGCCGCCTCGGCCTGCGCGTCGCGCAGTGCGGCATTCGACTCCGGCCACGGCGCGATCATGATGGACGCCCCGGAGTGCGGCAGCGCCTGCCACAGCTCCTCAGTGATGAACGGCATAAACGGGTGCAGCAGCCGCAGGGTCCGCTCGAACGCGTAGATAATCACATCCCGTGTCAGCGCCTGCGCCTCCGCGTCATCGCCGTGCAGGGCCGGCTTGGCGATCTCCAAATACCAGTCGCACAGCTCGCCCCAGAAGAAGTCGTAGAGCGCGCGCGCCGCCTCGTCCACGCGGTATTCGGTGAGCGCTTGCGTCACGGTCGTGGTGGTCGCTTCGAGCCGGCTCAGTATCCAGCGTTCGGGCAGGCCGCCGGCGGATGCGAGCTGCTCGGGGTCCGGCCACGTGCGCCCCGCGCGCGCGTAAGCGGCGTCATCGAGGTTCATCCGCACCAGGCGCGCGGCGTTCCAGATCTTGTTCGCGAAATTGCGGCTCATCTCGATGCGCTCCTCGGTGAAGCGCACGTCTTGTCCGCTCGAGCACTGGACGATGAGCCCGAAGCGCGTCGCGTCGGCGCCATAGGTGCTGATGAGGTCCATCGGGTCGACCCCGGTGCCCAGGGACTTGCTCATCCGGCGCCCCTCCCAGTTGAGGATCGTCGGGTGCACGAGCACGCGATAGAACGGCACTTTGCCCGTGAACTCAAGGCTCGTCATCACCATGCGCACGACCCAGAGGTAGAGGATGTCGCGGCCGGTGATGAGCAGGTCGGTGGGGTAGAAGCACTCCATCTCGGGCGTCGCCTCCGGCCACCCCAGCGTCGCAAACGGCCACAGGGCGGAACTGAACCAGGTGTCGAGCACGTCCGGGGCCTGCTCGATCTTCCGTGTGCCGCAGGCGCCGCAGTGATCGGGCGGATCCACCTGCACCGTGAGCGCGTCGCACTCCTCGCAGAACCACACGGGCAGGCGGTGCCCCCACCAGATCTGCCGCGAGATGTTCCAGTCGCGCAGGTTGTCGAGCCAGTCCAGAGTGTAGCCGAGGAAGCGGTCGGGAACGTACTCAACTCCGCCGGCCTGCAGGCTTTTCTTCGCCATGTCGGCGAGTTCGCGCATGGCGAGGAACCACTGCTCGCTGAGCAGCGGTTCGATGGCGGTGGCGCACTTGTCGTGGTGGCCGATGGAGTAATGGTATTGCTCGGTTTCGATCAGCAGGCCCTGCGCCTCGAGGTCGCGCAGCACCGCCTCGCGCGCCTCGTAGCGATCCAGGCCCGCGTACTTGCCCGCGTCCTCGGTCATGCGCGCGTCCTTGCCGATGACCGTCACGCTCGGCAGCCCGTTGCGCTGTCCCGCGTCGAAGTCATTCGGATCGTGCGCGGGGGTGATCTTCACCGCGCCGGAGCCGAACTCCGGGTCCACCAGCACGGCATCCTCGACCAACGGAATCTCGCGATTCATGAGCGGCAAGATGAAGGTCTTACCGCGGAGAGCGCGGTAGCGCGCGTCGTCGGGATGAACGCCGACCGCAGTGTCGCCCAGCATCGTCTCCGGCCGCGTCGTCGCCACGACGACAAAGGATGATCCGTCGGCTGCGGGGTAGCGGATGTGCCACAGCTTGCCGTCCACCTCGCGGTGCTCGACTTCGAGGTCGCTCACCGTGGTATTGCAGGCGGGACACCAGTTGACCACTCGCTCGCCGCGGTAGATCCAGCCGCGCTGGTAGAAGTGCACGAACGCGGTCAATACCGCGCGGTAGTAGCCGTCATCGAGGGTGAAGCGCTCGCGGCGCCAGTCGTATGAGCAGCCCAGCGCGCGCAGTTGCTTGAGGATGGTGCCGCCGTACTTCTCGCGCCACTGCCACATGCGTTCGAGGAACTCCTCGCGGCCGAGGGCGTGGCGCGACGTGCCCTCCGCCGCGAGTTCGGCCTCGACCTTCATCTGAGTCGGAATGCCGGCGTGGTCGGTGCCGGGGAGGATGAGGGTTTCCTTGCCGAGCATACGCTGCCAGCGCGCAAGGAGATCGTGGATCGCGTGCTGCAGCGCGTGCCCCATGTGCAGCGATCCCGTCACATTCGGCGGGGGGATGGTGATGCAGAAGCGCGGCTTCGACGCATCGCCCTCCGCGTGGAAATGGTCCGCGCGATTCCAGAAGTCGTACCACTTCTGCTCGACCGCGTGGGGCTCATAGGTCTTCGACAGCTCTGACGCGTCCATTCAACTCTCCAGTACCTCATAGTAGCGCAGCCGTCGCGGCTGCGTCTATGCCTGCAGGGCGGGGATTCCCGCCACACGCGGGCAAGCCTATCCCCACCGGTGTTGCGGCGGGCGTGGGAACGCCGGCCCGACAATCCGCGGCGACCCGCCGTTCCCAAACGCAAAACGCCCCTCTCGCTCAAGGGCGAAAGGAGCGCTTCCGCGGTGCCACCTTGATTGTCGCCAGCATTAGGGCCTCACGCCTCTCCCTCTCCAAGGGAGAGGCTGGGTGAGGGTGCCTTCTGCCCTCTCCCTGAAAGCGAGAGGGGGGCCGACGGCATCTCTCGCGCTGTAACGGGCTTGCCCGGAGGCGGCTACGCAGACCGACGGCCGTTCACCACCTCGGCTCCAGGGCGACGTTCACCGATGCTGCTCTGCCGGCCCTTGCAGCCGGGACGCGATTCCCGCGACTTCCTAGCGACGGGGACGTTCCCGCGTTTTCCGCAAGAAAACCGGGACTGTACCCTTCAGCGCCTGGGGACAGTCCCCGTTCGGGGACAGTCCCTGCACCCCGGGGCCGGCTCTCTGGCGAGCGCGTATCGGCTACTCCTCCCCTTCTCGGCCTTTTGGCGACGTTATGATAGCAACAAAGCCCTCGGCCCGTCAACACGAACCGCTGTGAAAGCGCGGCAACCGTGCAGGCGGATTGAAGCGCGCGCGGTACACCGGCGGGGACGCCTGCGCTACCGTGCCGGGTGCCGCGGGGGCCTTGGATTCCAGCTCCGCTCCAGCGGGCCCACCTTCGGTGCTCGAACCGGAATAACGAAGCACTCCGCGCCGTCCTCGTCCCGTTCGATTCTACCACCTGCCGCGAGCACCGTCTCCCGCGCGATCTTCTCGCAGGCACCGAGGAGCCGCGGGAAGCTGTACTCCGTAGTGCTGAACACGCGGCCCATGTCGAGCCCCGCGGTGTAACGCGGATCGAGGCGCGAGAACCCGATCATCGTGAACAGGATGCCCGCCGCGTTGGAGGGATTGCAGTCGGAATCCTGCCCGCAGCGGCAGGCAATCGTCATCGTCTGCTCGGCATCGCGGTCACCGTAGAGCAGCCCGATGAGGATGTAGGCGCCGTTGAGCTTGGCGTCAATGCAGAACGCATCCTCGCCGCCCGGTTCGCTGCACAGGCCGTGGACGTACGCCGCGTCCTTGTGATACTTCTCTTCGACCAAGCGCCAGGTGCGTTCCCAATCATCTGGATTCTGCTCGTACCATCGCAGGACATCGCGCACCATCTCCGCGTACTGGCTCGCCGCGGGAATCGCTCTGAGCGCTCTTCTCGCGAGGGTCACGGGATCGCTCTCGAAGAACGACTCCGCGTACATCGCGCCGACGAACTGACCGGCGTACACGCCATCGCCGTAGTTCATGAGATGGCCGAACGTGTCGCCGAGAGCGATGACCGCGTTCGGCAGCCCGGGCGCGACGAGTCCGCTGAAGTCGGATTCGATCTGGAAGTCTATGTCATTGGCGTGGTTGTTGAATCGCGGATGCCCCGAGTCCGGCGGCAGGATGCCGGCGCGCAGGTTCCGGCGCCCGGCGTCGTTGGCGTGGGCGAGGCCGTACTGACTGGCCGCGAAGTCCGCGCCCGCCTGCTTCGCCGAAACCTCCAGCCCGTGCCGCTCCAGCGTGCGCAGGAACGTCATCTCGACGTAGAGGTCATCCTGGCCGAAGGCGTCGTTGATCATGCCCTCGCGCCACTGCGGCATCTGATCCGCCGGCGTGATCCGCCCGCACCAATGGAACTCGGTCGGTGCGCCGAAGGACACGCCTGCCATCTGCCCGACCCATCCCGCCTTCATCTTGTCGCGATACACGGCGACGGGCAAGCGGCGGAACGTATCCCGGCGCCCCTCGGCACGCGGAATCGCGCTGAGCGACAGGCAGAGCAGCAGGATGCACACCGTCATTCTCGACATGACCGACTCACCTGGGCCCCGCAAAGTGAGAGGGGCACGGCCCGCTGCAGGCGGTAGGTCACCGTGCCCCTCGGCTCTTCCCTCATATCGAATTGGCATGCTTGCAGCGCACGCCGCTCCGCGCCGCGCTCACATGACGCGGGAGACGGAGGGCTGCTGCGCCGGCCGGTCGGCCTTGCCGGCGCGCTTCGCGGCCGGAGCTTCTTCCGGCTTGGGCAGCAGCGCAATCGCCAGTACCTCGTCCATCTGCTCGACAGACTTGAAATCGAGGTCGCGCTTGACGTGCGCGGGGATTTCCTCGAGGTCTTTTTCGTTATCTCGCGGCAACACCACCGTCGTCATCCCCGCGCGGTGAGCGGCGAGGACTTTCTCCTTGACCCCGCCGACCGGCAGCACGCGTCCGCGCAGGGTTATCTCACCCGTCATTGCGACATCGCGGCGCACCGGGCGCTTGGTGAGCGCCGAGATGAGCGCCGTGGCGAGGGTGATGCCCGCCGACGGGCCGTCCTTCGGGATCGCCGCAGCGGGCACGTGGATATGCACGTCGAGGCGGCGATAGAAGTCCTCGTCTATGTCGTAGGCCTGCGCGCGGGAGCGAGCGTAGCTGAAGGCTGCCTTGGCGGATTCCTGCATCACTTCGCCCAGCTTGCCGGTGAGGATGAGGTTGCCACGCCCCTTCATCAGCGTCACTTCGATGGAGAAGATATCCCCACCAACCTCGGTCCAGAACAGGCCGGTGGCGACGGCGACCTCGTCCTCCCGTTCCGCCATGCCGTGGCGGAAGCGGATGGCCCCAAGGTACTTATGTAGAGCCTTCGTGCCGATGGTCGCGGAGACCGCCTTGCCCTGCGCCACACTCTTGGTCACCTTGCGGCAGACGTTCGCGACCTCCCGTTCCAGATTGCGCACGCCGGCTTCGCGCGTGTAGTTGCGGATGATCGTGCGCAGGCCCTTTTCGGTGAACCTGGCCTGCTCCTCGGTCAGCCCGTGCTCCTTCAATTGCTTGGGCACCAAGAAGAGCTGCGCGATCTTGAGCTTCTCCTCCTCGGTGTAACCGGGGAACTCGATAATCTCCATGCGGTCACGCAAGGCCGGCGGCACCGGGTCGGGCAGGTTGCCGGTCGTGATGAACATGACCTCGGAGAGATCGAACGGCACCTCCAGGTAGTGGTCGCTGAAGGCGTTGTTCTGCTCCGGGTCGAGGACTTCGAGCAGGGCGGCCGCCGGGTCGCCGCGGAAGTCAATGCCGATCTTGTCAATCTCGTCCATCATGAACACCGGGTTGCGGCTGCCGACGGTCTTCATGCCCTGGATAATGCGGCCGGGCAAAGCGCCGACGTAGGTGCGGCGGTGGCCGCGGATCTCGCCCTCGTCGCGCACGCCGCCGAGCGAGATGCGGACGAAATTGCGTCCCGTCGCGCGCGCGATCGACTTCCCCATCGAGGTCTTGCCTACGCCCGGGGGGCCCATGAAGCACAGGATGGGGCCCTTGGACTCGGGGTTGAGCTTGCGTACCGCGAGGTACTCGAGGATGCGCTCCTTGACTTTCTTCAGCCCGTAGTGGTCCTCATGCATGACCTTCTCGGCATCGCCGATATCGAGCTTGTCCTCGCTGCGCGTGCTCCACGGAAGAGTGACGAGCCAGTCGAGGTAGGTGCGCACGACGACGACCTCGGGGGAAGCCGGAGGCATCTTCTCGAGGCGGTCGAGTTCCTTGTAGGCTTTCTCCTCGACCTCCTTGGGCATACCGGCCGCCTCGATCTGCTTGCGCAGCTCATCGAGTTCCATCGTGCGGTCGTCGCGCTCGCCCAACTCCTGCTGGATCGCCTTCATGCGCTCGCGCAGATAGAACTCCTTCTGCGTGTCCTCGAGTTCTTTCTTGACGCGCGAGTGGATCTTCTTCTCGATCTCGAGGATCTCGATCTCGTGGTTGAGGTGCTCGGAGATGCGCTCGAGGCGCTTGAGCGGGTCAACCACCTCGAGGATCTGCTGCTTGAGCGAGACCTTGATGTCGAGGAAGCCGGCGATGAGGTCGGTCAGGTGTCCCGGCTCATCAATGCCGCGCGCGTTTTCGAGTGCCTCAGGCGGGATGTTCTTGCCCAAGTTGATGCAGCGCTCGAACTGGGCGACGACGTTGCGCATCAGCGCCTCGATTTCGACGCCCGTGCGCGCCGGCTCGCCGAGCACTTCGACCTTGGCCTTGAAGAAGGGCTCCGTCTCCACGAACTCGACGATGCGCACGCGCGCGATGCCCTCGATCACGACGCGCACCGTCTCGTCGGGCAGACGCAGGGTCTGCATGCTCTCTCCGACGGTGCCCACGGTGTACAGATCGCCGGGCTGAGGATCGTCAATGTCCACGCTCTTCTGCGTGACCAACAGGATGTAGTGGCCGTGCTCGAGCGCGTCTTCCAACGCGCGCACGGATTTCTCGCGCCCGACGAACAGGGGCATCATCATGTGCGGGTAGATGACCTGGTCGCGGATCGGCAGCACCGGCATGACCTCCGGTATCTGCGCACTGCGGCTCTCAGCCTTGACCGCACCCGCACCTTTCTGTCGCGCTTCGCTCACGATTACCTCCCAGCCGCGTACTGCAGTTCAAGATCTCGGTGACGTGGTATTACCGCGAATGCTGGCGATTCGCGTGGGATTAGCCGACGTGAAGCCGCCTCGTCTCTATTATTCCCACTTGCGGCGCGGATTCCTGCGCCCCCCGCAACCCAAAGGAGACACCGGGCCGGCAGCCAGCCTGCGTGATTCATGCCTGTCGCCGGTCGCGGGATGAGCGCTGACCGCGGGGCTCGTCATCCCCGTCGCTTAGGAGCAGCGGCGAAGAGCGCTCGCGGACCGCCTCCTCGGTGACGACGCAGCGGCGGATGTCCTCGAGCGAGGGGAGGTCATACATCACGTCGAGCATGACCTCCTCCAGGATGGAGCGAAGTGCCCGCGCCCCGGTCTTGCGGGCGATGGCCTCGCGCGCGATCGCCTCCAGCGCCGCTTGCTCGGTGTGCAGCTCCACGCCCTCCCACTCGAAGAACCTGCGGTACTGTTTGACCAGGGCGTTGCGCGGTTCGAGCAGGATGCGTACGAGATCGGCCTCGCTCAACGCCGAGAGCGTGGCGATGACCGGCAGCCGGCCGACGAACTCCGGGATGAAGCCGTAGCGGAGCAAGTCCTCGGGCATGATGCGCGCCAGCAGCGCATCGTGGTCATCGCAGTCGCCGGCGACGCGCGCGTTGACCGCGAAGCCGAGGGGATGCTCGTCGACGCGCTCCTTGACGATCTTGTCGAGCCCCTCAAAGGCGCCGCCGCAGATGAAGAGCACGTTGGTCGAGTTGATCTGGATAAACTCCTGGTGGGGATGTTTGCGCCCGCCCTGGGGCGGAATATTGGCGGTGGCGCCCTCGAGTATCTTGAGCAAGGCCTGCTGCACGCCCTCGCCGCTGACGTCGCGCGTGATGGATGGGTTGTCGGACTTGCGCGCGACCTTGTCAATCTCGTCGATGTACGCGATGCCGTTCTGCGTCCGGGCGATATCCCCGCCCGCCGCTTGGTGAAGCCTGAGCAGGATGTTCTCGACGTCCTCGCCGACGTACCCCGCCTCGGTCAGGGAGGTCGCATCGGCCATGGTGAAGGGGACGTCGAGGATGCGCGCCAGCGTCTGCGCCAAGAGCGTCTTGCCGGAGCCGGTGGGGCCGATGAGCAAGATGTTGGACTTCTGGAGTTCGACCTCGTCCGATTCGGCTTGCAGGTTGAGGCGCTTGTAATGATTGTAGACCGCGACGGAGAGGACGCGCTTGGCGCGCTCCTGGCCGACGACGTACTCGTTGAGCGCGTCGTATATCTCGCGTGGTTTCGGTATCGCGCGCGAGAAGACCGGCGGCGGCGCAGCGGTTGTGCGGCTGGTGAGATCATCACCGAGCAGGTCGGCGCAGGCCGCGACGCACTCGTCGCAGATGAATACGCGCTCGCAGCCCGAGGAGATCAGGCGATCCACCTGGCTGCGAGGCTTGCCGCAGAAGGAACAGCGGCTGTCTTCGTGCTTCCTGTCGTTCGTGCTGCGACGCATGGCTGCGATTGCCGTAGGGCTGCTGCGAAATCTATTACGTTATGTTGCTGCGATTACTCGGCGGGAGCCGGCTGCTTCGCCACCACCTCGTCCACCAGGCCGTAGGCTTTCGCCTCATCGGCGGACATGTAGAAGTCGCGATCGGCGTCCTTGGCGACCTTTTCCAAAGGCTGACCGGTGTGCTTGGCGAAGATGCGGTTGATCGTGTCGCGGGTGTAAAGCATCTCCCGCGCCTGAATGTCTATGTCCGTGGCCTGGCCGCCGAGGCGGTCGGCGTGAGGCTGATGAATCAGGATGCGGCAGTTGGGCAGCGCAAACCGTCTGCCCGCCGTGCCCGCGGCCAGGATCAGCGCGCCCATGCTTGCCGCGAGGCCAATACACCACGTCGAAACCGGCGGCGCGATGAGCTGCATGGTATCGTAGATCGCCAGGCCCGACTGCACTATCCCGCCCGGGCTGTTGACGTAAAGGTCAATGTTCTTCGCCGGATCCTCGCTCTGCAGGAACAGCATCTGGGCGATGATGAGGTTGGCCAACGTGTCGTCAATTGCCCCGGTGATGAAGATAATGCGGTTCTGCAGCAGGCGCGAGTAGATATCGAAGGCGCGCTCGCCCCCCGGGCGCTGCTGCACCACCATAGGTACTATCACGGCTGTTCCTCCTGCGGCTCCGCCGGCTCCAGCGCCGCCTCGCCTTGATCGGCGATGTCACCCTGCACGCCCGCCGACAGCTCACCCGGCGCGGGCCCCGCTTCCCCTTCGTCCGTCGCGGGCGCCTGCAATTCCGTCGGCCCCGGCGTCGCCCCGCCTTCACTAGTGATGTCGGCATGATCCACCAGGAACTGGAGGACCTTGTGTTGGTGCAGGCGATCCACCAAGCGGCTCATGCCGCGTTCTTCCATCGCTTTTCGCGCGCGCTCCGTGGTGGAGCCGACGCGACGCGCGATATTCTCGATCTCGCGGGAGATTTCCTCCTGCGTGACCTCTATTCCTTCCCGCCGGCCGATCTCGTCGAGCACAAATGATCGCTCCAACGCCCAGCGCGCGCTCATCTCCTCGCGCCGCAGCCAACGCTCGGTGTCCACGCCTTCCTCACGGAGATGCTCCTCCAGGCTGCGGCCCTCCGCGCGCAGGTCGGTCTCCAGGCGGTTCAGTCGCGCCTCCGCCTCGCGGCGCACGAGCACCGGCGGCACCGTCACCTTCGACGCCGCCACGACCTGCTCGAGCAGGCTCTGGCGCACACGGTCCTCCACCTCCTCGGCGGCCATTCTCTCCAGCGCCTCTCGCACCGCCTGACGCAGTTCGTCCGCGGATTCGATGCCGTGGGCGCGCTGCGCCATTTCGTCGGTCAACTCCGGCAGCGTGCGCACCTTCAACTCGCGCAGGGTCACGACGTACTCTCCCTGCTTGCCTGCCACCGACGCATCCTCATGATCGGCCGGGAAGCCAGCGGGAATGCGCACCTGCTCGCCCGGCTTGAGGCCCGGGAGCTTCTCGTTCAGCTCGGGAAACAACGTGTCACTGCCGATCTGGCAGGGATAGCCGTGGGTGCTCTGCCCCTCGATAACCTGCCCGTCAATCACGAGGTCGTAGTCCACGAGCGCGAGGTCGCCTGCGTCAGCGGCGCGGTCGGCGACCGGCTCGTAGCTGGCGTAGCGCTCGCGCGTCCGGTCGAGCTGGGCCTGGATCTGCTCCTCGGTGACCTCGATGGCGCTGCGCTCGCCCGTGAGCCCGCGGTGCTCGCCGAGTTCGACCTTCGGCGTTGGAGCGAAGCTGGCTACGCACGTCGCCGAGCCATCGTCCTCGAGTTCGGATTTCTCTATCGCGGGCGGAGTGAAAGGATCGAGGCCGGTCTGTTCGAGAGCCCACGCAATCATGGGCCCGGCAAGCCTCTCGGCGGCCTCGCGTCGCGCCTCGTCCGGGCTGAGCTGCTGCTCGAGCAAGGCGCGGGGGGCTCTGCCTTTGCGGAAGCCAGGGATGGTTACCGTCTGCGCCAGACGACGGTAGATGTCCTCGACCTGCTCATTGACCTTGTCGGGGCCGGCCTTGATGACCAATCTGATCTGCCCGTCATCTACGGGCTCCTGACTGACCAGTTCCATAGTGAAGTTCTGTTCCAAGCGGCCCGCGGCTTGAGTCTGGCGGCTCACGGGATGACTCGTGCGCGACCGGCTGCCGCAACGGCACTCGGGCAAGAAAAATGGAGCGGAAGAAGGGATTTGAACCCTCGACCCTCTCCTTGGCAAGGAGATGCTCTACCGGGCTGAGCTACTTCCGCTCTCGTGCCGCCGACTGTTCGCTTCCGCGCGCCCGGCTGGCTCCGCCGCGTGATGGAACGGCGTTGTCGCTGCACCGGGATGTCGTGCTGAGCCGGCTCCGCCGCCTTCCGGAACGGCGTTATCGCTCCGCGATAGCCGCCGTGTTGGTGGGCGAGGAGAGATTTGAACTCTCACGGGGTCACCCCCACAAGATCCTAAATCTTGCGCGTCTACCATTCCGCCACTCGCCCGAACGGATGGCTCGCAAGGGGTCCGCGAGAGCCGCTCGCGCCCGACTACGCGCGATTAGAATCTACCACAGGCCGCAGGGCGTGTCAATACCGACGATGCGTAGCCCGCTCTTCCTCCCCGACTAATGCTGCGGTCGCAAGCGACGTGGTACGATCCATCACGACCCGCGCAGAGTCCGCGACACTGCGCTCACCGGCTGGAGCGCGAAGTTCGCGTAGCTGGTCGCGTCAAGGGTGAGGGTGACGGCTCTGCCCCGCGTGATGTAGCCGGACTTGCTGGCCCACACGAAGCACAGGCCTTCGGGCAATCCCGTGTCAATGCTGTACACGCCCCAGGGCGCGGTGGTCGTGGCCGTCGCGAGCAGCACGCCATCTCGATAGATCTCAACTGCGGCGCCGACAATCGGAGCGCCTGCGGCGCTGTCGCGCACTTGCCCCTCAAGTGCGCAGGACGGTAACAGGTTGAAGTTGACGTACGTCGATGCGTCCTCGGACACGCGGATGTTCCACTTCGGCTGCGTCACGTATCCAGCCGTTGACGCGCTGACCTTGTACGTGCCTGGAGGCAACTCCGCGCCGAACTCGTAGATGCCGTATGGTGGCTCGGTCGTGGTACTTGCGACAACCGTGTTGTCTCCGTATACGTACACGCGCAGCGCGGCCCCGATCAGCGGCAGGTTGGTGCTCCGATCTCTGACCTGCCCCTTGAGCCTGACGATACGCTGGAGCCCGAAGTTGACGTAGGTCGTTTCGCCCGCGACGATTGTGATCGGAGCCTTGTTCTGTGCGGCATACCCGCTGGTGACCGCCGTCACGCGGTACGTGCCCGCAGGAAGATCTTGGTTGACCTCGTAGATGCCATAGGGCTCTTTCGTTGTGGTCGCCGCGACCTGCACGTTGCCCGGGTAAGCGTACATGGCCACCGCAGCGCCGATAAGCGGTAGGCCGCTGTCGCGATCCTGCACCTGACCCATGAGTCTGCCAGACGGCTCAAGGTTGAAGTTACAGTATGCCGTCTCGTCGCCACTGACGTCGACGTTCCATTTCGTCTGCCGCATGTAACCGGGCATGGACGCCGTCACATTGTATGTCGCGGGCGCCAGCTCTTCTCCGAACTCATATATGCCGTGAGGCGCTTCGGTCGTCGTGCTCGCGACGGTTGTGTCACCGGGGTAGACATACACGTGAAGAGCAGCTCCGATGAGCGGCCGCCCCGTGCCGCGGTCCCGCACCTGGCCCTTGAGCCTGACCACGCGTTCGAGGCCGAAGTTGACGTAGGCGGTCTCGCCAGAGACCACCGCAATCCCAGCGTTCGCCTGGGTTCGATATCCGGCCTTCGCCGCCGACAACAAGTAGGAACCGCCGGGCAAATCGGTGTCCATTACGTAAATGCCGCGGCTGTCGGTCGTTGTGACTGCCTTGAGTCGCCCGTCGAGATACGCGGCCACGGTCGCATTGGGGAGGTTGACCTCGGTACCGCGCTCACGCACCTGTCCCGTGATGCGGCCGGACATCTCGAGGCCAAAGTTGATGTAGGTCGTATGATTGGGAGTGACGGTGATATCCGCCTTGGTCTGGCGGATGTACCCCGGCTTCGACGCGGTGACCACATAGGTGCCGGCGGTCAGATTCTCGATCACGTACAGCCCGCGAGCATCTGTCAGCGTCGTGCGCCACAACTTGCCGTCGAGGTAAGCACTTACGGTTGCGCTCGCGATATTCGCCGTCGTGCCGCGCACACGCACCTGTCCGGCGATCACGGCGGTGGCGTATTCCGGGAACACAATGGTTCCCCAGTACACGTCAGCGACATAGACGCGGCCGTCAGAGACGGCTACGTCTAGAGCACAGCCTGGGGTGTCCCAGAACGCCACTTCCTTCGGGTCGGTCGGATCCGATACATCCACGATCCAAAGCCCGGCACCGCCTGTGACGACGTACGCGTATGCTCCTGACACAGCAATATCGAAC
>CP070648.1:4204014-4212319 GCA_020354555.1 Armatimonadota bacterium
GCCGCCTCCGCATCTGTCATTCAGAGCGGAGCGCGAAGCGCGAAGCGTGGAATCTCGGTCTCGCGGAGGCACCTTGCTCTGAGCAACGCCGAAGGGTCCTGCCTGCGATTATGGTGCCGCAAGCGTCCCGCTTGCGAGATACCCGTAGGGGCATAGCATGCTGTGCCTGAGACGCTTTGACCTATCCCTGCCGCAGGAATACGGTTCCCTTCGTGTCTTCGTGCCTTAATGGTTTCCCGCCCTCCCTCCGCCCCTATCCGCGCCAATCCGCGGCTCCCTGGGATGCGCAGTATTGACGCATGCTGTATACTCCTAGAGAGTCTCGGGTATTACCGGAACACCGGTAATGCCCGCAGACTCTTCCGGACGAGGTCCGTGCGGGAGGCACGCTGCCGTTCCTTGCGTCCTCCCCCAATGTACGAACCTCGGCAGCGAGGCCCCTGTGCTGTGAGTGGATGGCGAAAGGCAATCATCCTCGTCGCGCTGGCCGCGCTCGCGGTCATCGCGGTCATCGCGATTCTGCCGCGGCTTACCCCCAAGCCGGCGGCGAAGGATCTCGCCCAGCCGACCAACGCGGTGATCCCGGTCGCGCGCGCGCCTGCCAACCTCGCCGTCGGCGCCGGGCTGAGTCCGCCGTCGCGCCGGCGACCGGTGGTCGTGCAGGCCTTCGAGTTCGAGCGGCCCGGCGACGCTGAGGGGTGGCAGCCCGGACTCGAGACATGCACGACGGCCGTGGCCGACGGCCAGCTGCGAGTCAAGCGGCAAGCCTCGCCGGCGAGTTGCATCAGCCTCAGCCTCGACCTCGCGGCGGATGAATTCAACGTGATCCAGGCCCGCGTCCGCCAGCACAGTGCCTCGGTGTATCACGCGCGCTGGTTGGATGACCGCGGCCGCCCGTCGCCTCCCTTCTACCGCATCATGGCTCCGAGCAGCGAGTGGCGCGTCGTGTCCGTGTCGGTCGGCGACAGCGCGCACTGGAAGGGCCGCATCACGCGACTGGATTTCACCCTTGCCTCCGGCGGCGACACCGCTTGGATAGACTGGATTCGCTTGCTGCGAGATGACAATCCGTCTTTCCTCATCGGCCCGGATCGGTTGGGCTATGCGATCGAGCAGCGCCGTAAATGGGTCATGCCGTGCCGAATCCCCGGAGAGGTCACGCGCAGGGTGACGGTGGGGGAGGGCGATGTCCTGAGCTTCGCGTGCGGGCTCACCAAGCAGGCATGGCAGTCGCACCGCGGGCGCGTTAGGGCCGAAGTCTCGCTCGCGGTGGACGGCAACGAGGCGGAGACCATTGCCTCGGTGGACCTGCTGCCGAAAGCCCTCGGCGGGTCGTGGGGGTGGGTCGAAGGTGAAGCAAGCATATCGAAGTGGAGCGGGCAGACGGCGACACTCGCGTTCCACGCGCGCTCCACCGATCCGGAAACCGAAGCGATGGTGGTGTGGGGCAATCCGACGGTGACGTCAACCGCGCCGGCCGCTCGCGACCGGCCGAACGTCGTCATCCTGCTGTCTGATGCGATGCGACCCGACCATCTGAGCCTCTACGGGTACGCACGCCGCACGTCGCCCAACCTGGAGCGCCTCGGTAAAGACGGCGTGGTGTTCGAGCGCGCCTTCGCTCACTCGCCGAGCACCCATCTGTCCGTGCCGTCGCTGTTGACATCGCTGTACCCACTGGAAGCGGTGGAGCAAGAGGCGGGCTTTACTCGAATAGGACAGGAGCACGTGACGCTGGCTGAACTCCTGGAGGAGGCGGGCTACGCGACCGCCGCATTCAGCGCGAACGCCTTCGTGAACTGGGACTATGCGGCGGACCAGGGGTTCGCCGATTTCGCCATCGGCCAAGCTTCCGCCGGGGAGCTTACCGACGAGGCGCTGCAATGGCTCGCGGCGCATAAGCGGCAGCCGTTTTTCGCGTACGTGCACTACATGGACACCCACGCCCCCTACGCGCCGCCGGAGAGCTACCGGTCGGCGTTTGTCGGCCGGGATTACGAACCCGCCGACCCGTTGGTGCGGCAGGGCGATGCCACGGGCATGCGCAGGAGAATGGCGCGCGGGCACGTCTATAGCGACGCGGACCGCCGCTATCTGGTCGGGCTGTACGATGCAGCCATCGCGTCCACTGACCACAGCATCGGCCGCGTGGTTGATTGGCTGCGGGCAGCAGGGCTTTACGACGACACCGTGATCGTCGTCTGCGCGGATCACGGGGAGGAGTTCTGGGAGCGCGGGGGATTGGAGCATGCGCGAACGCTGTACCAGGAGTCCGTCCGCGTGCCGCTCATCCTGAAGCTGCCGCCGGAGATGATCGGGGATCGGGCGAAGAGGGTGATGACACCGGTCGGGCTCGTGGACATCTACCCGACCCTGTCGCAGCTCGCCGGACTCGAGCCGCCCGACGGCCTCAGGGGGAGGAGCCTGCTCGGCGTTCCGCCGACCGGGGAACGCGCGGTGTACGCGGTGCAGGGCGTTACGTACGCCATCCGGAAGACCGGCTGGACGCTGATCGTCGGCCCGCACGCCGAGAACGGAGTCGCGTTGTACGACGTCACCGCCGACCCGGGGGAAACGACGAACGTCGCTTCGCAGCATCCCGAGATCACGGCGGAAATGCGCGCGCAACTCAGTCGCATCCACCGCAGCGGCGCGCCGCGACCTGCGACGCGGAAAGACGCCGGCGAAGGCCGTCGGCAGCCGGACGGCGTCACGCTCGAGCGACTGCGCGCGCTCGGGTATGCGGAATGAGGTGCGCGCGAAGTGACCGCGGGAGCTTGCGCGCGCGCGCGTCTCCGTGATACGCGGCTCCCTCGCGCCCGCGCGGAGTAGGGCAGGGCCTACGTGAACGGCAGAGAGCGCTTTCAGCGCACGATGCATTACGAGAGCGTGGACCGCGCGCCGATGATCGAGGTCGGCTTCTGGGGCGCGGCGCAGGAGCGCTGGCTCGGGGAAGGCATGCCGGAGCAGGCGCGGCTCAAGGACACCCTGACCTTCAACGGGTGCGAGTTCTTTCGCCTCGACGAGCAGCGCTGCCTCGGCCTCAACCTGGGCATGATCCCGGCGTTCGAGAGCGAGACGCTCCGTGAAGACGAGCGCACCGTCACCACGCGCAACAGCGAGGGCGTCGTCGTGCGCGGCATGAAGGACGGCTCGTCAATGCCGCAGTTCCTCTCCTGGCCGGTGAGCTCCCGCGCCGACTTCGAGAAGATGAAACGGCGCTACGACCACTGCGCGCCCGAGCGCTACCCGCAGCATTGGGCCGCCCTCGTCGCGTGGGCCGAGACGCGCGAGTGCCCCCTGTGGGGCCCCGGCATCGGTTCGGTCGGCTTCTACTCGATGCTCCGCCGGTGGATGGGGACGGAGAACGCGTGCATGGTCTTCTATGACGACCCCGCGCTCGCCGAGGAGATGCTCGACTTCATCGCCGATTTCACCATCCGTGCGATGGCGCGGGCTGTGGCTGAAGTGCGGATGGACTACTTCATGTGGTGGGAGGACTTCGCGTTCAAGACCGGCCCGCTCGTGTCGCCGGGCATCTTCGAGCGGTTCCTGCTGCCTCGCTACCGGCGCGTCAACGATATCCTGAGGGGCGGCGGCACGGACGTCATCTTCGTTGACAGCGACGGCAACCCGAGCGTCCTGATCCCGCTGCTCCTCGCGGCGGGGGTCAATGGCACCTATCCCATCGAGGCGGCCGCGGGCATGGACCCCGTGCGGCTGCGACGCGAGTACGGGCGAGACCTCTTGCTATGGGGCGGGGTGGATAAGCGCGCATTGGCGAAGGACCGGCGGGCCATCGAGGATGAGCTTCGCTCCAAGCTCCCGTCGCTGCTCGCCGAGGGGGGGTACATCCCGCAGCTCGATCACATGGCCCCGCCCGACATTCCGTATGACAATTGGCTGTTCTACCTCGACCTCAAGCGGCAGATGCTCGAGGGGGACTGAACTGTTTCTCACCTGCGAGGTGCCTGCGATGTACGTGCATCAGGTCACATGGAATCCGGATCGTAGAGAGCGTTCCCCCGTCCGCGTCAACCCGGTGCTGCGGCATGACCGCGAGCGCGCGTTGAGCCTCGACGGCACGTGGCTTTTCCGGCTCGATCCCGATGAGCGCGGCCGCGCGCAGGGATGGTTCAAACGACCGGGCGCGCTGAGGGACCGCATCGAAGTCCCCGGCTGCTGGCAGGGACAGGGCTTCGGCGGCGACGGTGCCGACACGCCCTGGGATTTCCGGCTCCCTGCGCGAGTGTTTCTCGCGACATATCAGGGCACTGCATGGTACGGCAGTACTTTCGACGTCCCGGAGCAGTGGAAAGGCTCGCGCATTTGGCTCAACTTCGGCGGCGTCCACCCCGCGGCTGAGGTATGGCTCAACGGCACGCGCCTCGGCGCCCACAGCGGGCCGTTCGTGCCGTTCGCGTTCGCGGTGACGAAGCACGTGCGGTCCGGCGCTCGCAACTTCCTCGCCGTCCGCGTCCACGAGCAGAACCGGTGGATGGGCTTCGCCTACGACTGGGCCGGGCACTGGTCCGGCCTATACCGGAGCGTGGAGCTTACGGCTACCGGGCGGTCATGGATCGAGCGCTTGTGGATCCATCCCGACGTGGACGGCGAGCGGCTCAGGTGCCGAGTCGAGATTGGCGGCGCGGGCCGGCGTGCACTTTTCCTTTTCGTCGCCGCGGGCCCGCTCGACGGGGCGCCCGTCGCCGAGACCACGCGGCGATTGACCGGCCCCGGCCCGCATCGTTTCTCTCTGCCCATGCCGGAACCGCGGCTGTGGAGCCCGGATGCGCCGCATCTCTACCGCGTGGATGCGGCTATATCCGACGGGCGCGAGGTGGAGGACGCGTGCAGCGAGCGCGTCGGGTTCGTCAAGCTCGCTGCGGAGGGCAAGCACTTCCTGATCAACGGCGATCCGTACTACATGCGCGGGAGCGGCGATTTCCTCGCCCACCCCGAGACCGGTAGTCCGGACACGGATCGCGACCGCTGGCGGCGCAAGCTCGCAACACTGCGCGAGTACGGGTACAACTACGTGCGCTGTCAGTCATACGTCCCGGCGCCGGAGTACTTCGACGCTGCCGACGAGGTCGGGCTGCTGGTGCAAAGCGAGATGGGCATGCTCGGCGCCTGGGCGGGGATGGACCCGTGGCACGGCTACGCGTGGCCGACGCCAAAGCCCGCGTTCCGCGATGCGCTGAAGTGGCAGTGGAATCGCACCGTCATGCGCGACGTCAATCACCCCTCCGCCGCGATCTACTGCATGAGCAATGAACTCGGCCAGGGCACGTCGTTCCCGGACACCGCGTGGCAGTGCTCCCGCGATACGAAAGCGATCAAGCCCTCGGCCTGCGTCATCTGGACCGACGGCGGCTTCAACCCGTCGCTGCCCGGCGATTTCGTCAACGCCGAGGCCAACGTGGATGACAAGACGACGCTTCCCGTCATCCAGCACGAGTTCCGATGGTGGAGCAGCTACCCGGATGTGAGGACGAAGCGCAAGTACCGCGGTGCGGTCCGCCCGTACGCGATCGAGACAGCGGAAGAGGCCGCGCGACTCCACGGGATTCACCACCTGCTCCCCGAGATGGCTGAGGTGAGCCACCGCCTGCAATACGTCGAGGCGCGGGGAAAGATGGAGGCCTGCCGCCGCGACCATCCGCGCCTCGCCGGCATCTGCCACTTCAACGCGATGGACATCGGCTACTCCCCGCAGGGAGTGCTCGACGAGTTCTACGAGCGCAAGCTCGTGTCAGGCGAGACGTGGCGGCGCACCAACGGCGACACGGTGATCATGATGGATCGCGGCTTCGACGACCGCGTGCTGGCGGCGCGGGAGGTGCTGCGCTGCGGCTTGTCGGTGTCGGACTTCTCGCATCCGCCGCTCGCATCACCGAAACTGGAGTGGCGCATCCTCGCGGGGAAGAAGCAATTCGCGTCCGGCCTTGCGCGTTACCGTCATCGGCCCTTCTGCACCTGCCGCGCCGCGACCATCCGCGTCGAGCTTCCCGCGGTCGCGGAACCGGTCGCGCTCACGCTGCGCGCTGCGCTGCGCGACGGGAGGCGCGTGTTTCACAACGAATGGAGTTTCTGGCTGTTCCCGAAAGCGGAGGGCGCGCTGTCCGGCACCTCGGCTGCCGTCTATGGCAGCCCGCGGCACTCGTGGCTCAAAAGCGTGCGATCAATCCCCAGGATCCCGGCGCGACGGACAGGGGAGGGGCCGCTTCCGCGCGTCGTCCTCGCCGAGCGACTCGACGTGCGTCTGGTTGACCACTGCCGCGGCGGCGGGCGTGTGATCCTGGCTGCGCCGGAGCATGTGCTGCGGCCGTTCCCGGGAAAGCTTGGGCAAGATGCGGCGTACTTCTTCCTGCCGCCCGCCAACTACCCGCCGCTGGAGGACGGTCACAGCGGGACGATCATCCGCGACCATCCCGTGCTCGGCGGCCTGCCCCACGACGGCTTTGCCGATCTCCAGTTCTTCCGGCTCATCCGTTCCGCCCCGCCGGTGGACCTGGAATGCCTCGGGCTGGGCAAATCGGAGCCGGTCATCCGCGCACTCAGCACGTACTTCGTGGGGCTGCCGCTGGCGTACCTGGTCGAGGCCGCTGTCGGTGACGGCGGGGTCATCCTATGCGCTCTCGATCTCGATCAGAAGCTCCCGGAGGCGCGGTACCTGCTCGCTGCGATGGTGCGGCATGCCGCGAGCGACGCGTTGCGTCCCGCGGCCGGGCTGTCCGATCAAGCGCTCGTACGCCTCGTCGCCGCCGGCGAAGTCGCTTGAGGCGGCCCGCGGCGTCGGCGCGATTGGTGATGTAGTACACAACGCGGCAGGAGGAAGCCGCTCCCTCAAGCAGAAACGCAAGCAGGTGGTCGGGAGCGGGCAAGCGGTCTTCGCGTACCGCTGACATCGCAGGTGTCCTGGGCATAGTCCGCACACGCGAACCTCCTTCGTCAAGCCAAGCGTGATCCCGTGCCACTCCGCCGCGCCGGTCAGGCCTGGGGGCCTGCCGCAACGAACGGGGGATGAATTCCCGGACCATATAGGATGGGCGCCAATGAATCAACATCAGGGACTTCAGGAATGGGTCGAAGAGGCAGCGCGTCTCTGCCAGCCCGAGTCGGTGGTCTGGATTGACGGGTCGGACGAAGAGAATCTGCGCCTGACCCAAGAAGCGATTGCCACGGGCGAGGTTTTGCCCCTCAACCAGGAGAAGCTGCCGGGCTGCCTGTATCACCGCACTGCGGTCAACGACGTCGCGCGCACCGAGGACCTGACGTACATCTGCACCACGCTGCGCGCGGATGCCGGCCCGACCAACAACTGGATGCCGCCGGAGGACGGCTATCGCCGCGGGAGCGAGATCCTGCGCGGCGCCATGAAGGGCCGCACGATGTACGTCATCCCGTTCTCAATGGGGCCGGTCGGCTCGCCCTTCAGCAAGATCGGCGTCGAGTTGACGGACAGCATCTACGTCGTCCTGAACATGCGCATCATGACCCATGTGGGCGCGCCCGTGCTGAGACAACTCGGAACCGGCGGCGAGTTCACCAAGTGCCTTCACAGCAAAGCTGAGCTCGACATCGAGCGGCGCCTCATCCTGCACTTCCCCGAGGACAACGCGATCTGGAGTGTCGGCTCGGGGTACGGCGGAAACGTGCTGCTCGGAAAGAAGTGCCTGTCGCTGCGCATCGCGAGCTGCCTCGGGAAGCGCGAAGGATGGCTGGCGGAGCACATGCTCATTATGGGCGTCGAGGACCCGGAAGGGCGCATCGAGTACATCGCGGCGGCGTTCCCCAGCGCCTGCGGCAAGACGAACCTCGCCATGTTGATTCCGCCCGAGGGATTGAGGGCGAAGGGCTACCGCGTCTGGACCGTCGGCGACGACATCGCCTGGATGCGCATCGACACTGACGGGCGCTTGTGGGCCATCAACCCCGAAACGGGCTTCTTTGGCGTCGCGCCCGGCACGAGCAGCAAGACCAACCCCAACATGATGAAGACCATCAACCGCAATACGATCTACACGAACGTGGCGCTGCTGCCCGACGGCACGGTATGGTGGGAAGGCATGGACGGCGAGCTGCCCGCGGAGGCGCTCGATTGGCAGGGCCGACCGTGGCGACCCGGCCAGATGGATGAAAACGGCCAGCCGGTCCTCGCGGCGCACCCGAACAGCCGGTTCACCACGCCGCTGACGCAGTGCCCTTCCCATTCGTTCAGAACCGAGCACCATCACGGCGTCCCGATCTCGGCGGTTGTGTTCGGCGGGCGCCGCGCGCATCTGGCGCCGCTGGTATATGA
>CP070648.1:4212419-4222538 GCA_020354555.1 Armatimonadota bacterium
CGCAACGAACCTGGTGGGGGCCCGGGCGATCCTCTAAACGCTCGCAACGCCCCCCTAATTGATTCGCCTTGACACGGCCCCCCCGGGCCACGACCGCAGATATGCCGTGGACTCGTCCAAGCTGAGGGCCTTGGGGTGGGCGCCCGAGTACGATCTGGAGTCCGCGCTCGGCGCCACGGTCGCGTGGTACCGTGATAACGGCGCGTGGTGGCGCAAGATCAAGTCGGGGGAGTTTCTGGAGTACTACCGCAAGCAATACGGGCTGTGACGACGGTCAGTAGGGCCACGGAGTCTGCAAGCCATGTCGGAGGATGAGCTGCGAGCGGTTGCCGACCGGTTCGCCGAGGCGAAGATACTCGTCCTCGGTGAGCTGTGGCTGGAGCAGGTGCTGCGCGGCGCAGCCGCACCGGGCGCGAACGGTATCCTGAGGGTGCGAGATCCCGAGCGAATCATGCGTGCGGGTGGCGCTGCGGGGGTGGCTTGCTGTGCCGCGGCTCTGGGGGCGGCGGTGTGGGCTGCGGGCGTCGTGGGGCAGGACGCGCAGGCCGGCGAGTTGCTGCGCGCGCTGGGGGCGGCGCGGGTGGACCCCTTCGCTATCGCCAGCGACCCGGATCACGGGACCGGCGAGAAGCTGATCCTCAACGTCGAGGGCGCACAGGCTGAGCCGCAGGGCGCGGTCGAAATCGTGCTTTCCCCGGCTGCGCCGCTCGCAGGCGCGCCGGCACAGGAGATGCTCGATCACGTCGAGGCCATCGCCGCGGGGGCAGGCGCGATCGTTATGGCGCTCTACGACTCCATTCCCGAACAGACGGTACTGGAACGGTTGACTCGGTCGGCGCGCGCCAACGGGAAGCCCGTGGTGGCCGGCCTCGGGTGTACGTTACCACCGGGGTGCGGCGGCTTGGCCAAGGCGGCGCTCCCGCCCTGCGACATGCTGGCGGTTGCGCCCGCCGAAAGGGCGGGGGATGCCGAGGCCGAAGGGGTGCCCGTGCAGGCGCTCCTGGCCGAGGGCCGACACGCGGCCGTCGTGATTGTCGCCGCCGATGGGCGTGCCGCCGTGCACACGGGAAATGCGCCTGAAGGCGAAGTGATCGAGGCGTCGCCAATCCAGCGTTCCCCGGCGTGGGAGCAGTTCATGGCTGGGCTCGCCGTCGCCGCGGCATTAGGGGCAGACGCCGCGACCTCGGCGCGAATGGGCGCGGCGGCAGCGGCAGCGGCTGCGCGAGGCGGCGGTGTCGTGTCGCCGGACGCCCTCAGTCGAGAGCCTGGGATGTAGCGATTGCTTCGATGTCGTCGCATGCGGCGCGCGGCTCGTCGCAGCGAGACTGGCTGATCCGAAACAGGGCTACGCGGCTTCGGCCTCAATGTGGTAGGCGCGTCATGGCGGGACGTGCTGAGTTTGACCTTGGGGAGTACGCATGGCGCTGTCTCAAGTCTCGGCCGGAGGTATTATCGTCCGCAAGCGCGAGGGCGAGACGCAGGTCTGCCTGATACTCGACGACTATGGCCATTGGACTTTCCCCAAGGGGAAACTCGAGCCGGGCGAGACGAACGAGCAGGCAGCACTGCGCGAGGTGTGCGAAGAGGTAGGGATCGCAAAGGTCGTGTCGGTGCAGGCCGCCGGGGTGAGCCAGCACCGTTTTCTGATTGGCAGCGAGGCGTGCAAGAAGACTGTACACTGGTTTCTGATGGAAGTCGCGCCCGATGTCGAGTGTACCCCCATGCCCGCCGAGCGCGTCCATGACGCTGGTTGGTTCACCCCACAGCAGGCGCTTTCCACGATCGGCTATCGCAACATGCGCTCCCTTCTGCGTCGCGCGCTGAAAGCGCTCGGCGAGCGGACGTAGGAACGCGATGCTGGCGGCGGCCGCTCGGCGCCGCGTGACCGGGAATCAAGACGGAGAAAAGCCTCCCCTTGCGTCACGACGTCTCCGCGGGCGTCTGCTCCGCCGGGGACAACGGAACGCCGTGGCTGCGGGCGGGACGACCTGCGCCCGTGTCGCGCGGAGCGCCCCATCGAACAAAGGAACCGCTGGCGCGGGCGGTGCAACGGACACACCACCGGGCTCAAGCCCGGCCGATTGACTGCGTAATCGCGTCAGAGGGGTATTGCGTACTATGGCAGGCCTGCCCCGGCGATTGCAGGGAATCCACAAGCCCCTGGGTTAGGTCTGTGCAAGTCGGCTGTTTGCGGCATGATGGCCTGCCGCGACAGTAGCAACTCGTTCAAAGGCGATTGCCGCATAACAAGGAGGAAACAGGCATGGAGTTCATGGACGTCGTCCGCACCAGGCGCAGCATCCGGCGCTACAAGCCCGACCCCGTACCCCAGGAGCAGATAACCTATGTGCTCGAGGCCGCTCGCCTAGCGCCGTCATGGGCGAACTCGCAGTGCTGGAAGTTCGTGGTGATAACGGACGCGCAGGTCAAGCGGGCGTTGGCCAAGGCGGGCAATGAATGGGTGGCGCATGCGCCGGTGATCATCGCCGCGTGCGCCGATCCGAGCAAGCCCGGCACGAAGGGCGACCAACCCTATTACCTGGTGGACATCGGCATTGGGATGGAGCATCTCGTGCTCGCAGCGGCGGATCAAGGTCTCGGCACGTGCTGGATCGGCTGGTTCGACGAGGCAGTGGCGCGAGAGGCACTGGACGTGCCGCCGCACATCCGGATCGTTGCATATACCCCCCTCGGCGTGCCCGATGAAGCACCCGAGCCTCAGTCTCGCAAGCGCCTCGCCGAGATCTGGAGCCTCGACAAGTACGAGGAGTAGTCTCCCCCGCGCAGTTGGCGCGCGAGAGCCTGTGCGGTCAGGGGAGATGGGGACGAGAGCGTCCGCGCGGTGTCAACACGCAGCGGGGGGCGGCGTAGGCCGTCCCCCGCTGCGTGTTCTCTGAGCGCCGACCACGGTGACATTCAGGTGCAAATGCGGAATATACACTCTAGCCGTTCGGGAGCACGCAACGGGGGCCACGGACGCCGGTCGGCCGGCGCCTTCGTTCAGATCATCCCGAGATATGGAGCGAACGGTGGGGGACGGACACCTAGTACTGATAGCTGACGACGAACCATATATCGTGCGCGCTCTGTCCTTCGTCCTCGGCAAGGCTGGATACCGCGTGTGTACGGCTGGCGATGGCAGCGAGGCGCTCGACCGCATTCGCGCCGAGCAGCCGCGGCTTGCTTTTCTCGATCTCATGATGCCCAAACTCGACGGCTACGAGGTGTGCCGTCGCGTGAAGTCTGATCCATCCCTGTCCGGCACATACGTCATCATCCTTACCGCCAAGGGGCAGCAGGCGGACAAGGCGCGCGGCATGGCCATGGGCGCGGATGAATACACGACCAAGCCGTTCAGCCCGACGGCGATAGTGCAGCAGGTGCGACGCGCCATCGGACGGTGAGACGATTCCGGCGGACGGAGTCTGCTGGGTGCACGACCCCGGTCAACAACAGGATGCGGTTGCACGATTGCGCATGTCGGGCGGCAACGGCGCGGTTGTCGTCGTCGGCATGCTGCTCATCGGTGTGCTGTTGCGCCTCGTCTGGCACTTGCCGATCCCGCCGAGCGTGTTCGCCGCCGGCCTCGCTCTTTTCGCCGGCGATGTGTGGATCAGCCGCGTCCGTCCGCGCACCGCTCTGCCTAACCTCGCGCGCGCCAACTTACTCCACTGTCTGTTCGACATCAGCGCCATCACCTTCGCTATTCACCAGCTCGGCGGCGCCGATTGGATGGGCGCCTTCTTCTACCTCTACATCATCCTGCATGCCAACATCGTCTTCCACCGCGGGCGCGCTCTGGTCGTGACGGTGATCTGCATCGGCGCCTTCGTCGGCACCTTGTTCCTCAGCCAGCGCGGGTTCCTGCCTGCCCCGATTCTGTTCCCGCAGCACCGCGAGTTGCTCGACGACCCCGCCTATATGGCGCTCGTCATCCTCACCTTCGCAGTCGGCGGCCTGCTCCTGTTCAGCCTGAGCTTCGGTACCTTCGCTGACGCGCTGCGCGAAAAAAGCGAGGGATTGGCGCAAGCCAACGCGCGGCTGGAGACGGCGGCGCAGCGTCTGCAAGCGCACCGCGACGAACTCGAGCGCGAGGTGCAGGGCCGCACCCGCGAACTTCAGACCGCGCTCGACCATCTCCATGCGGCGCACGAACAACTCAAGCGCATGGATCAGCTCAAGAGCAACTTCCTGGCTAACGTCAGCCACGAGCTGCGCACGCCCCTCACCTCCATCGGCTCGTTCGCCGAGATTCTGCTCCAGTTCCCAGACGAGGAAGCATCGAGCCGCGAGGAGTTCCTGCACATCATCGCCGCCGAAGCCGACCGCGTGGGGCGTCTCATCGAAGACGTGCTGGATATCGCGAGGATCGAATCGGGCCGCGTGGCGTGGACCTTCGGCGCTATGGAACTGCCGTCGCTGCTGTCCTTCTGCGTCCGCAGTGTGGCGCCGCTGGCCCAGGTCAAGGGCCTCGAGATGCGCGTGGAGGTGCCCTCGGATCTGCCGCCGGTGCGCGCCGACCGCGATCGCATCGCGCAGGTCCTCAACAATCTGCTGTCCAATGCGCTCAAGTTCACGGAGCGCGGCACAATCACGGTCGGCGCCGAACGATGCGACGACGAGGTGCGGGTCTACGTGTCCGACAGCGGGCCGGGGATAGCGGACGAAGAACACGAGCACATCTTCGAGAAGTTCCATCAGGTGAGCCAGGGGCTGACCGACAAGCCGCGCGGCACCGGACTCGGGCTGGCCATCAGCGGGGAGATCGTGGCCAGCCACGGCGGGCGCATCTGGGTGGAGAGCGCCCGCGACCAAGGCAGCACTTTCCACTTCACGCTGCCGGTGTACAGGCAGGAGTCGCCGCAGCGACCGGGCGAACCGCGCCACACGCAGCGCACGCTCGTGCTGATCGTCGCCCCCGATCCCGAGAGCTGTCGCGAGCAGCGTGACGCGCTGGAGCGAGTCGGCTACGCAGTGAAGGAAGCCGCGGACGGACGGGAGACGCTCCGCCTCGCGGCCGCATGCGCGCCCGACCTGCTCTGCCTCGATATGCTGCTGCCCGACATGAGCGGCTTCGACGTCCTGCGCGCCCTCCAGGCGGGCCCGGACACGCGCGCCGTCCCCGCAATCGTCATGTCGGTTATGGAAGACAAGGACTGGGCGTTGCGGCTCGGCGCCGTCTGCCACCTGGCAAAGCCGGTGACGGGAGACCAATTGGTCGCCGCTGCGGCTCAGGCGTTGAGCGCCTCGAGCGCCGACGCGGCCCGCGACACGTCCCAGGAGACACTGCGTGCATGACGACGAACAGCTGATGATCGGGGACGTCGTTTCCGCCGGCCAGTTGAAGCGGGTCATCGAGGACGCCGTGTCCCACGCTCCCATCGGCGTGGGCGTACTTGATGCCGATGGACGGCTGCTTGCCGAGAGACACTCCGACGCCAGCCCGTGTCCCCGCGTGTTCGTGGCCGCGGACGAGTCGGCTCGGTGCCCGCACGCCGCGCTGGATCTGGCATGGTCGGCGGCCGGGCATGACGAGCCCGTCGAGGATCACTGCCCCCAGGGAGGACGGCGCTGTGCCTATCCCCTGCGGTATCGCGACCGACTGTGGGGATCGCTCGTTGCGTGTTCTCGAGATGGGGCTCCGCAGTCGCTGTTCGATGCAGTGGCCCGTCTCACCGTGCAGCGCCTGCGCGATCTGATCGTCGCCGGCTTTGAACTGCAGAACCTGTCCCGGGAGATCGTCGCGAACTACGAGCAACTGACCTTGCTCTACAGCTCCTCGGCCGAGTTCGGCGCGGCACACGACGTCGCTGAGATCTGCGAGCGCCTGCTCGACCAGGTGACCGTCCAGGTGCCGTCTGAGGCGGCTGCGGTTTTGCTGCTGGATGAGGAGACAGGCCGCGCGCGCGCCGCCGCCGGGCACGGCGATCTCTGCGACGCGTTCTACTCCCCGATGCCCGACATGCCTGACGGCGTGCTCAGCCACGTCCTCGGCACGGGAGAGCCGGTCGTCGTCTGCGATGTGCCCCGCGGCTCAGATGCCAGCGAAAGCTCCGTCCTCTGCGTGGCCCTGATGGCCGGTGAGCGCCTGCTGGGCGCGATCTGCGCGCGCGACAAGCTCGCGGGCGAGGAGTACCTCGCCGGCGACGCCAAGCTCATCGGCGCCATGGCGTCCCAGACGGCGATCGCGATATCGAACGCCATGCTGTTCGGCGATGTCAAGAACCTATTCCTCGGCACCGTGCGCTCCCTCGCCTCTGCCGTGGACGCCAAGGACCCGTACACCCTGGGGCACTCCCAGCGCGTGACGCAGTACGCGCTCGCCGTCGCGCAGGAACTGGAGCTGTCGGCATCGGAATGCGAGGACCTCCAGCTCGCCGCGCTGCTCCACGACGTCGGCAAGATCGGCTTGCCCGATGAGATCCTGCTCAAGGCGGGCAAGCTGACCTCCGACGAGTGGGAGCAAGTGCGCAAGCACCCGATCTGGGGGGAGGAAATACTGCGCCCGATCAAGCAACTTCGCCGCGTCGCCTCATGGATCCGCCACGAGCACGAACGGTGGAACGGCAGCGGCTATCCAGACGGCCTCAAGGGTGCCGACATCCCGCTGCCCAGTCGCATCATCGCCGTCGCCGACGCCTTCGACGCCCTGACCTCCGACCGCTCCTACCGCAAGGCGGTGTCCGTGTCCGAAGCGATTGGGGTGCTCCAATCCGTCGCGGGCACTGAGTATGACTCCGAAGTCCTGGCCGCGTTTCTTACCGCGCTCGAAATCGGCAGGATCAGCAAGTAGCCGTCCGGGGGAAGGCCGTTCTCTTAGGCGGGGTGGCGGCGAAGCTCGCTCATGCGCCTGGGTAATCCCCATGTGACATACGCTATCGGTGGTACCGTCCCAGTGGCGAGCACGGCTCGGCCGGATGCGCCCTCAGAAGTAGTCGGGGTGCCACACGTACGCCCAGACGCGTGGGAACAGCACGTCCAGCAGCTCCACCGGCGCCCCGCGCAGGGAGGCCTGCTTCGACTGCACCATCGCAGAGGCGGCTCTGTAGCCGAACAGCAACTGACTCAACGCAGCCTGCGTGATGTCGAGCCGTGCGTCGGTTGCGCTGCTCGATTCCGCAATGCTGACCGCGTCGTGCGTTATGCGCAAGACGACCTCTCCGATGTCGGTTGCGACGCGCAGGCGCCCCGACGACCGTACGGGCACAGCGTGCCGTGTCCCTACCCGGCGCAGCCGCCGCGTCAGTTCGGGCACAAGTCGCGAGAAGCATCCCTCGAGGTTGATGATTCGTCCCATCGCGCCGCCGCTGCGATGGTACTGGATGACGACGCGGCACCCGAACTGCTGGCAGAACTCGACGAACGGGTGATCCGCAGGCGCCAGCACGTGAATCTGCTCGGCTTTCACGCGGCGCGCCTGCCGTACCCCCGCCGCCAGCAGCGTGCCGAAGACATCCTCACGGCGGTAACCGACCTCGACGATGATCGCCTCCGCGGGTGATTTGTCCAGGACCACGTACCCCGTCAGCCGACCGCGCCCGTCAAAAGCCCCATAGACGTTCGTCGGCCACTTATGTCTGCTGCCGTGTCGGAAGCCCGACCACATGCTGCGCTGCCGCACGATTGCCCCCGTGCGCGCGGCGTTGTTGCGCCGGTAAAGCTCGAGTGTCGCGGGCAGCTCGTTGCGGGTCAACCTGCGCAGGCGGTACGTTGCGTTGACCGCGGCCGCATCCTTCGCCGACACGAACACGCGCGTCTCGGGGAATACCGGCGCGTAGCCCCAGCGCGGGTAGAAGTCGGAGATGCCGAACAGCGTCGAGATGTCGTAGCGCTTGTCCTGCATCAGCGCCATCGCGCCATCGAGCACGTGTCGGGCGTAGCCGCGCCTGCGATAGTGCTCGTCCGTCTCGACATCGGCGATGCCGCCCATGCGCAGCACGGCAGTGCCGATATGCGTGCGCCGATCGCGGACGAACAGACGGCTCGCCTGGACGCCGCTGACAACGCATTCAACGAGGTACGCGTCGCCAACTTGTCGTGTTTGTATAGTCAATCGCTTCCTCCACCGGGTTTCGAGGTGTCAAGTGACAGAGCTGCCAGGGGCACGCCTGATGCAGGTGGGCACGCCGCAGGTCAGTGGAGTGCCCGAATACGGAAGAGCACAATTCTACGGCGCGGCGCCCAATCCCTGCCTCCCGTCGGGCGCGTGCAGGGAAGTAACCCGCGAGAGGCGTATATAGGCGATGCGGCGACGCTGCGACCGGCAGATCGGCCGGCCACCGCTGGCGCCGGGAGCACCGCCGCAGCGGATCTCATCACGGTGACGCGAGGAGCACGACGATGAGGGGTGTCATGAAGATCTTGGTTGTCGGCGCGGTGAGCGTGGCTGCGGTCGTCGCGCTGTCCTCCTGCGCGAGCCGGCAGCCCGCGGCGTCGAAAACCCGTATCGGAGTCACGCTGCTCACCAGATCCCACGAGTTCTACCAGGATCTGGAGTCGGCGATGAGCAGGACCGCCGACGACCTCGGCATGGAACTCATGATCCAGTCCGCCGACTTCAAGGTCGAGACGCAGACGAGCCAAGTCGAGGACTTCATCAACGCCGGCGTGAGCGCCATCGTCATCTGTCCCGCCGACTCGAAAGCGATCGTCGGGGCGGTAAGACGAGCCAACGATGCGAATATCCCGGTCTTCACCGCGGACATCGCGGCTCTCGGCGGGGACGTCGTGTGCCACATCGCGTCGGACAACGTGCAGGGCGGCCGCCTCATTGGCGAGCACCTGGCCAAGCTGTTGAACGGCAAGGGCGAAGTCGTCATCATTGACCACCCCGTGACGACGTCGGTGCAGGACCGGGTGCGCGGCTTCGACGAGGCGATGTCGAAGCACCCCGGGATCACGGTCGTGGCCCGGCCCACGGCGGAAGGCCAGCGCACCAAGGCGGTCGACGTGGCGGAGACCATGCTCCAGGCCTATCCGAACCTCGACGCATTCTTCGGCATCAACGACGACAGCGCGCTCGGCGCGCTCCAGGCGGTGGAGCAGGCGAAGCGAGGGGATCGAGTGGTCGTCGTGGGCTACGACGCCACCGCCGAGGCGCGGCAGGAGATTCTCGCCGTCAGCCCGCTCAAGGCCGATGCCGTGCAGTTCCCGCGGAAGATCGGCGAGGTCACCATCCGGACGGTCGACAAGTACCTGCGCGGCGAATCCGTGCCCAAGGTGATCCCGGTCGAGGTCGGCATCGTGGACCGGGAGTCCCTGATGGCTGAGCGCGCCGGCGCGGCGAAGTAGCACGTAACGCGTATGTGCAGCATGGATTCACAAGCAGTCGTGTCTGAGACCGAGACCCCAGTTCTGGTGATGGAGCAGATCACCAAGGACTTCCCCGGCGTGCGCGCTCTCGACAGCGTGACACTCGACGTGCGCGGCGGCGAGGTGCACGCGCTGGTCGGGGAGAACGGCGCCGGGAAGTCAACGCTGGTCAAGATCCTCGCCGGCGCGTTGCTGGGCGACGCCGGCGAGATTCGCGTCAACGGCCGGCCGGTGGATATCATCTCCCCTCACGCCGCACAGCAGCTCGGCGTGGCGATGATCTACCAGGAGTTCAACCTCGTCCCCCACCTCTCGGTGGCGGAGAACATCTTCCTCGGGCGCGAGCCGCAGCTCTTCCGCGGCGTCATTGACTGGGGGCGCATGTATCGCGAGGCGGCGGCCGTGCTCGACCGTCTCGGCGTGAGCATGGACGTCCGCCAGCCGGTCAGCCGTTTGAGCGTGGCGCAGCAGCAGATGGTGGAGATCGCGAAAGCCATCTCGGCGCGCGCCAAGCTCATCGTCATGGACGAGCCCTCCGCGACCCTGACCGAGCACGAACTCGTGCGCCTCTTCGAGTTGATCCGCGCGCTGCGCGCGGACGGCGTGAGCATCATCTACATCTCCCACCGGCTGGAGGAGATCTTCGAGATCGCCGACCGCGTGACGGTGCTCCGCGACGGCGAACTCGTCGGCACTCACCTCGTGAGCGACGTGACCAAGGACGACATCATCCGCATGATGGTCGGGCGCCAGCTCACCGCGCAGATCCCCAAGCGCGAAGTGGAGATCGGACAGGAGATCCTGCGC
>CP070648.1:4222638-4230922 GCA_020354555.1 Armatimonadota bacterium
CCTCCTGCGCCATGCGCGTGCCGTATGCTTCGGCGCGCGGATAGCCCTGCGGCAGCCGGTCATCCTGGTCCGGGTTCTGATCGCCCAGCGCGCCGTTGGCGAACATCGCCACGCCGCCGCGGGACGATTCGATCGCGCGCAACATGTACCCGACGAAGTCCGCCGAGAACTCGCGGTTGTCGTCATCCAGGAACACCGGATGAGTGCCGAAGTTGGCGAGCAGAGCGATCGGCTTGTCGTCGGCGCCGTCAATGCGCAGCACCGCCACCCCCGGATCGGTCAGCTCATTGCCGCGGCGGTTATGCGTCACCCCGGACAGGTTGGCGCTGGCGTATCCCCACTTCGCCGGGCGCAGGTCGGCCGCGGCGGCCTCAATTGCGCCGGCGATTCGCGTCGCGACGAAATCCGCGAGGTCGGAGCGATACCCGCCGAGGAATTGCGCGGCGAACTTCATCTCGGTCAGCCCGCCGGGGCCGGAATGCGTGTGGCTGGCGCAGATGAGGACCCGTTCCGGGGCGAGTCCCGCCGCGGGCGACAGCTTTGCCAGCGCGGCGTTGCGCAAGTTGACCGGAATGGACAGGAGATCGGTGGTGACGATGCACAGCCGCACCGCTCCGTTGTCGAGGACAAGCGCCTTCGCGTAGAGCGGGTCGTGGACGCCGGTGGGCGTCTGCTCCGGATTGAAGTACCCCGCCATCATCACGTCCCACGTGCTCTGCGGCGGGGTTATCTCGACCGCCGCGGCGCCCGCGCGCAGGTCGCCATCGGCGGCCGCGCCGAGGTCCGCCGGGGCCACGCCCGTGATGGTGATGTCCGGCGCGGCGGTTGCGGCGACCGGGGCGCGCGCCGCCTCCTGCGCGCAGCCGATGCTGAGAACGAGCATCGTCAGCACGGCGACTAATGCCAAAGTGGAAACTCGATTCTTGCGTGAGGTGTGCGTCATGATCGCCTCCGGAGTCGGCGCGGCTCGCCGCCGCGCTATGTGAAATCATTCCCCGAGGTACGCTTCCCTAACCCCGGGGTTGCCCTCCAGCTCGTGCGCCGCGCCGGACAGGGTGACGCGCCCGCTCTCGAGGACGTACCCGCGCGCCGCGATGCGCAGGGCCATGTGGGCGTTCTGCTCGACCAGTAGTATAGTTGCACCTTCGCGGTTGATTTCCTGGAGCGCTTTGAAGATCTCGGTGACCAGGACCGGCGCGAGCCCCAGGGATGGTTCGTCCAAGAGGAGCAGGCGCGGCCGCGCCATGAGCCCGCGCCCGATGGCCAGCATCTGCTGCTCGCCGCCGCTGAGGGTACCCGCGCGCTGGCGGCGCCGTTTGGCCAACTGCGGAAACAGGGCGTACACGTGATCGCGGTCCTGCCGCACCTGGCGGTCCGGCGGACGCGCGTACGCGCCGAGTTCCAGGTTCTCTTCGACCGAGAGATCAGCGAACACGCGCCGCCCCTCGGGGACGTGCGCGATGCCCATGCGCACGATGCGATGCGGGACGGCGCGCGTGATATCCGCTCCCGCAAAGCGGATGCTCCCGCGCTCGCCGCGCAGCAGCCCGGAGATGGTCATGAGCAGGGTGCTCTTGCCCGCGCCGTTGGCGCCGATCAGGGTCACAACCTCTCCGTGATCCACGCGCAGCGAGACGCCGGACAAGGCCTCGATGGCGCCGTAGCGCACGGTCAGGTCGTCTATTCGCAGCAGATGGTTGTCGCTCATCGGTCAGGCCGCAGGTGGCTCTGCGTCTCCGTGCGTCTGTGCTTTCCGTGGCTCATACACTTCTACGCAGGCGCTTCTCCCAGATACGCCTCGATGACCCCGGGGTCCTTGCGGATGACGTCGGGCGGGCCTTGTGCGATGACGACGCCGTAGTCCAGTACCACGACCCGCTCGCAGATGCCCATGACGACGCGCATGTCGTGCTCGATGAGGAGCACGGTCAGGTCGAACTCGTCGCGCACGCGGCGAATGAGATGCATCAGCGCGTCCGTCTCGCGCGGGTTCATGCCCGCCGTCGGTTCGTCGAGCATGAGCAGGCGCGGGTGGGTGGCGAGCGCGCGGGCGATCTCCAATCGCCGCTGCTGGCCGTAGGGCAGGCTGCGGGCGGGGAGCTTCCTGAGGTCGTAGAGGCCGAGCCGCCGCAGGATGCGCATGGCGTGGGCGGTGAGCTTGTTCTCGGCCTTGGCGAACGCCGCGGTGCGCAGCAGCGCCCGGGACATCGGATACGGCGCGGCCGGGTACGCCGCGACGCGGACGTTGTCGAGTACGGACAGATCCTGGAAGAGGCGGATGTTCTGGAACGTGCGAGCGATGCCCGCGCGCGCGACCTGATGCGGCGGGAGGCCGGCGATGGAGCGGCCCGCGAAGCGCAGGTCGCCCGCATCGGGCCGGTAGATGCCGCTGATCATGTTGAACACGGTGGTCTTGCCAGCGCCGTTGGGGCCGATGAGCGCGATCAACTCGCCGGGCTGCACGGCGAGGTCGAGGCCGGACACTGCGGTCACGCCCTCGAAGTGTATGGTGCAGTTGTCAAGTTCGAGCAGCGGCACGTCGCTTCCCCAGAGGCAAGATGGATCGCAGCGCCCGCCATGTAATCTCCGCCTTGCCGAAGATGCCCTGCGGACGCGCGAGCATGAGGGCGATGAGCAGCCCGGAGTAGATGACCATACGCAGCTGGTTGACGTTTTCGTTGAGCCAGTCACGGGCGGCGGCGACGGTGGGCGGTAGGATCTCCGGCCACATGAGGACGACGCAAAACGCCGCGCCCGCAGCCGCCCCAAGCGCCATGCGCGGCAGCCCGCGCCGCCCCCCGCCGGCGAAGATAGCTGCGACGCCGAGCACGGCCGCGACCAGCACGAGCCAGGGGAGCGACGTCCCGCGCGTCCCTCCCGTCGCCAGGTCGGCGCCGGAGACGAGGGCGGCGAAAACGGCGATCACCCCGGCCGCGAGCGCCCCGGCCGCCAGACGCCGAGGCATTCCCGGGACCCGCAAATCCGGGAGCAGGAGCCATGCCCAGATGACGCAGTACGCGACCGCCAAGAGGCCGACCAGCGTCCGCAGCGCCTCCAGCAGCACGGTGAGGATCGCCGCGCCCGCCGCCGATCCCGCGATGCTGCCCATGCCTCCGAGCACCACCATGAGCAGGATCTCGATAGAGCGCAGAAAGCCGAACATCGCCGGGTTGAGATACATCAGGTAGTGGCCGAACAGGCCGCCCGCGACGCCCGCGAAGAAGGCGCCGATGGCGAAAGCTACGACCTTGTAGCGCACCGTATCAATGCCCATGACCTGCGCCGCCACTTCGTCCTCGCGCACCGACGCCAGCGCGCGGCCGTGGGCCGAGGCCATCAGGTTGCGCACCGCGATGATGGTGACCGCCGCCCACGCGTACGCCCACAGGAAGCTGGTGTGTTGCGGGATGCCCGAGAACCCCCGCGCCGCGCCGACCACCTCGAGCTGCACGATGACGACGCGAATGATCTCGCCGAAGCCGAGCGTCGCGATAGCCAGGTAGTCGCCGCGCAGGCGCAGCGTGGGCAGGCCGACGAGCAACCCGCACAGGGCCGCCAGCACACCGCCGAGCAGCAGCGCCGCAAGAAAGACCACGCCGCCGCCGAACCACGGCGGGATGCCGACGCCCGCCAACGCCGCCTGTGTCGGCGCGCCGTAGTAATACGTCAGGCCCGCCGACAGATACGCCCCGACTGCCATGAACCCGGCGTGGCCAAGGTTCAGCTGCCCGGTGAACCCGCTGATGAGGTTGAGGCTGACCGCGAGGATGACATTAATCGCGATGTAGATCACGATCTGCATGAGATACGGGTTGAGGCGAGGCGCCGCGGCGTTGACGGCGATCATCAACGCGGCGGCGCCGGCGGCGAGGAGCAGGATCTGGAAGCGCGGGGGAATCCGCATCGCTCACACCTTCTCCACCGCGCCCTTGCCGGTCAGACCCGTGGGCTTGAGCAGCAGGATGATGATGAGTATCGCGAACGCGATGGCGTCGCGGTAGCTCGACGATATGTAACCGACGACGAGGCACTCGGCGACGCCCATGATGACGCCGCCGATCATCGCGCCGGGGATGTTGCCGATACCGCCGAGCACCGCGGCGACGAATGCCTTGAGGCCCGGCATCAGGCCCATGATCGGATCAATCTGGCCGACCTCGAGCGACACCAGCACGCCCGCCGCCGCCGCCAGCGCGGAGCCGATGACGAAGGTGAGGCTGATGATGCTGTCGGTATTGATGCCCATGAGGCTGGCGGTGTCGCGGTCGGCGGCGACGGCGCGCATCGCCTTGCCCGCTTTGGTCCTGAGGACGAAAACCTGAAGCGCCCCCATGAGGACGAGCGACGACAGGATGATGAGGATTTGCTCTTTCGCGATGATGACGCCGGTGGCGCGATGGACGGCGCCGCTTACGGCGGCGAGCGCGTCGGCGAGCGAACCGGTGAGCAGCTCACGCGGGAACGGCTTCGGCTCCGGCCCGAACAGCAACTGTCCGCCGTTCTCCAGGAGCAGCGACACGCCGATCGCCGTGATGAGCGCGGCGAGGCGCGGGTGGGTGCGCAGCGGTCGGTACGCCCCGCGCTCGATGACCACCCCGAGCACGGCGCACCCCGCCATCGCGATGAGCACGGCGGCGAGCAGCCCGACGTGGGTGTAGGTGATGATGTAGAAGGCGATGAACGCCCCCACCATGTACACGTCGCCGTGCGCGAAATTGATCAGGCGCAGGACGCCGTAGACCATGGTGTAGCCGAGGGCGATCAGGGCGTAGACGCTGCCCCAGGCGATGCCCTGGGCGAGGAGTTGCGCGAATTCAATCACAGCGTGATGACTCGTGCGGCGGCGGCATCACGGAATGCTCCCGCCGCCAGACGCGGATCGGCGCCGATACGTACCGGCCCGCAGCCGAGCCGCGCCGCACCATGCGCGGCTGTTACGGCGCGATCGTCTCCACCAGCACGAACTTGCCGTCCTTGACTTGCAGAATGACGGCCGGCTTGCGCGCGTTGCGCTCGGCGTCCATGCTGATCGCGCCGGTCGCGCCGTCATACTCCGTCGTCGCGGCGAGGACGTCGCGGATCGCCGCGCCCTCCGCCGACCCCGCCCGGCGGATCGCATCAACCAGCAGGCCCGCTGCGTCATAGCCCAATGCCGCGAGCGCATCGGGCGACTCGCCGTAGCGCTCGCGATACGCCGCGACGAACTCCTGCGTCCGCGGGTTGGGCGAGTCCGCGGAGTAATGGTCGCTGAAGTAGCCGCCTTCCACCGCATCGCCGCCGCTCTCGACGAGCATCGGCGAGTCCCACCCGTCGGGCCCCATGAGCGTCGCCGCGATCCCCAACTGCCGCGCCTGGCGCGCGACCAGCGCGGCCTCGGTGTAGTACGCTGAGACGAAGATCGCTTGCGGCCGGCGCGCCTGCATCGCAGTCAACTGCGCCTTGAAGCTCTTGTCCTGCTCGCTGAACGTCTGCCGCGAGACGACCTCGCCGCCGAGCTTCTCGACGTTGTCCTCGACGTAATCCGCGAGGCCCGCGCTGTAATCATTCGTCAGGTCGTAGATGATGCCGACGCGCTTGAGGCCGAGGTTATCCACTAGGAAGCGCGCGATGACCTCGCCCTGGAACGGATCCACGAAGCAGACGCGGAAGATGTAATCCCCGATCTCGGTGACCTTGGGGTTGGTGGAGGCGGGGGTGATCATCGGCACGCCGCCGCGCTGGCACACCGGCGCGCCGGCGAAACTGCACTTCGTCGCCACCGAGCCGACGATGGCGGCGACGCGGTCGCGATTGACGAGCTTGGTGAAGACGTTCGCCGCTTCCTCCGGCTTGCCGGCGTCGTCCTCGACGATGACCTGAATCCGCCGCCCCAGCAGCCCGCCCTGGTCGTTGACGCGGTCGAACACCAACGCGGCGCCCTGGCGGGTGGACTTGCCGAAGGTGGCGATGCTGCCCGTGATGGGCGCGACGAGGCCGATCTTGAGCGGCTGCTCGGCGGGCCGCTGCCCGCCTAGACGTGCGCAGCCAGCCAGCAGCGCCACGACCAACGACATAGCCCCACCGCGCAGGAAATGCTTCATGCCGATCTCCCCGACCGATGCATCACCCTTCCGTCCGGCCATTCCTTGTCAGCTTACAGTCACTCACATCGTGCTTGACGCTGGCTGACCGGAACCCTGGGCGCGGGGTCGCCCGACCCCGCGACTCACGCCTTGAGCGAAGCCGCGCCCGGTTCCGCCCTCCCCTGGCGAGCCCATCACCCTCACCCTAATTCTCTCCCTGGACGGGAGAGGATTCGCGGCTCTTCAGCCGCTGGGCGATCGCGCGGATGTGGTCGGGCGTGCTGCCGCAGCAGCCGCCGATGATTCTGACCCCCGTTCCGCAGCACCCGCCGATGATCTTCACGCCCATCTCCGCGAAGCGCTCAGCGTATTCCGCCATGCTCTCCGGCGTTTCGGGGAACACGGTCTTGCCGCCGACCAGCCGCGACATCCCGGCGTTCGGCTGCACCATCACCGGCCGGTCGGTCGCGGCGAGCATCGCTTCGACGACCGCCAGCATCGCGTCCGGGCCGGTGCCGCAGTTGGCGCCGATCACCGTCGCGCCGTAATCGGTCAGCGCGCGCGCCGCGTCGGCGGGGGCGACGCCCATCATGGTACGCCCGCTGGGCTCGAAGGTCATCGTCGCCATCACGGGCAAGCCGGCGGCCACGGCGGTCTCCACCGCGAGCTTGATCTCCTCCAGCGCGTAGAACGTCTCCACCGTCGCGGCGTCGGCGCCGGCCTCGGCAGCCGCCGCGGCCTGCTCGCGAAAGGCCTCCGCCGCCTGCTCCGGGTCGAGGTTGCCGAGCGGCGCGAGGACTTCGCCCGTCGGGCCCATCGAAACCGAGACGATGACGCGGTCGCCGGCCGCCGCGCGCGCGAGGCGCACCGCCGCCTGATTGAACTCGACGACGCGCTCCTCCAGGCCCCATTTCCTGAGCTGAACGCGGTTGCCGCCGAAGAACGTATTGGTTTCGATAATGTCGGAGCCGGCTTCGATGTAGGCGCGATGCACCGCAGCCACCTGGTCCGGCTGCTCGACGTTCCACAACTCGCGGCACGCGCCCGCCGGGAGGCCTGCTGCTTCCAGCATGGTGCCCATCGCGCCGTCGCCGATGAGCAGGCCTTGGTTCAGCCGCGCCAGGAATCGCTCGGTCTTGCTCTGCTCGGTCAACTCACTCTCGCTCGCTTCCGTCATACGCTGCGTCTCGCCGCGAGTCACGTGACCCGTCGGCGCTTCTTGGTTTCCTCGTTCGCTTTGGGGGTGGACGTGCCCCGGCGCGGCGGACGCAAGTCTCGCACGCGCATGCGTTTCATCTCGCCGCCGGTCATGAAGACGCCTTCAGCCGTCTCCTCGTCCTCCTCGGGAGCGGCGGTTGCCCGCCGCCGGCGCGGGCGCCCTTCCGACAGGCGGTCCAACTCGTAGCGCAGCATGCGTACGCGTTCCGCTGCGCGCGACCATGCGAGATAGGCCTCGCTCGAATCCGGGTCCGCTTCCGGGTCGAAGCTCGCCTGAAACTCCTCGAACGTCATGCCGAAGCGCTGCTCGAAGACCGCCTCGTCAGCGCGGGCGCGCTCCAACTCCGCGCTCAACTGCGCGGCGCGCTTGCGCATGCTCGCGTCGGCGACGAATTCCTCGGATAACGGTTGCTCCTCGCCGCGCTGTTCGTCGCCGGTGTCCTCCTCAATCCGCTTCGGGAAATCGTCGCCCTTGGCCATATCCGCCTCCGGACGCATTCCAGCATTGACCAGCCGCATCGGCTCCCGGGACGGCACTGAATACGGCTACACGTCGCCCGAGCGCCCATGCGGTGTGCGGCGCCGCCGAATTCGATTACTGCTTGTCCAGCCGCGACAAGCGATACTTGCGCTCGCCGAGGCCGATCTTCTCCCCGTAGGCGAGCTGCATCGTGTGGTCTATGTGCGGGTTGACCCCGCGGAACTTGTCGCCGCCCGGCTCGTGCCCGCTCTGGAGTACGGAATCCTCAAACCCCTGCTGGGCATTGATCAGATCGAGCGATGCTTGGTCTATGGCAATCGGGTCGCGCGAGGCGAGGATGCCGACGTCGGGCACGATGGGCGCGTCGCTCTTGCCGAAGCAGTCGCAGTCCGGCGTGATGTCGAGCAGGAAGTTCATGAAGGCGAGGCGGCCCTCTTTCTGCTGCATCACGCCCCAGCAGAACTCGGCGATGCGCTCCTGTTCTTTCTGATGCGAGTCGCTCCAGCGGACGGCGATGGCGCCC
>CP070648.1:4231022-4237116 GCA_020354555.1 Armatimonadota bacterium
CCACCACGGATGCGGCGAAGGAGGTTGTTCTGGGGCGGGCCCCGCTGGACCTGCATGCAGGCGTTCGGACGGCGCGGGTACCGTTGGCCACAGGGAACCAATCCTGCCCCGGCGAAAAGCCCTCCAGACTGGGACATTCGTGGCCCGGCGTGAGAACCATCGCAAGCTCGTCAGGAGCACAAGATGCAAGCGCAGGGGCATCCGACCCGTACGCCGATTCGACCCGGCTGTGTCCCACAATCGCTGCAGGTCGAAAACGAATCGTGCAGCGGCCAATCTGAGATCGGAGGTTGACTGATGGACGCCAGTATCACCTATTTCGAGGAAACCGGCCCGGCTAACACGGCAGCCGTGTTGGCGCTGGTGAAGAAGCGAGCCGCAGAGAGTGGCATCAAGCACGTGGTCATTGCTTCAACCACTGGCGCGACCGCCGCCCAGGCCGCCGCAGCGTTCGCCGATACGGAGGTCAAGCTGGTGATAGTCCCCCACCAGTGGCGCTGGCGCGAGGAGCGCCAGTTCGACCGGTCGTTGGTACCCGAACTCGAACGCGCCGGCCATCACGTCTACTGGAGCACCATGCTGTTTCATACCGAAGAACTCTACGGCAACAGCGCTGGGGCGGCCCTGGCGAATATACTGCGAACCTTTGGGCAAGGCATGAAGGTATGTCTGGAGATCCTGCTCATGGCGACCAACGGAGGGCAGATTGACATCGGCGAGAAGGTAATTGTGGCCGCTGGCAGCGGCCGCGGAGCGGACACCGCCGTCCTGGCCACCGCCGCCACGAGCAACCGTCTGAAGGAGGTTCGCATCCACGAGATCCTGTGCAAGCCTTTGCTGGAGTAGTCGGCGGCGCTGCGGACGCGGCCCCTGGTGGCACAGCGCGAGCGCTCCCGACGGCTCGCGCGGACGGAATAAGACGCAAGAGCAGGGACGCCGGACTTGTGCCTTAATTCACCCCCGGATTCGTCCCGCTGACGCTGATGAAGCACACTGGCTGACAACTTTGTGGTGCGGAGGCGAGAGATGAGAAGACTGGTAGCGCTGCTGGTGGTGTATGTAGCGATCGCTACCGCGGCGGTGATCGGCTACGGCGCGGACGCGACGGAGGCGACGGCGCAGGAGATCACCCTTCCTGAACCGGCGACGAAGGGGACGATGTCGCTGGAAGAGGCGATCGCGAAGCGGCGCTCGGTGCGCGGGTTCCAAACCCAGGCGCTGACCGAGCAGCAGATTGGGCAGCTGCTGTGGGCGGCGCAGGGCATCACCGATCCGGCCACCGGGCACCGCGCGTCCCCGTCGGCGATGGCGATGTATCCGCTGACGGTGTACGTGTTCAGATCTGACGGGGTGTTCGCGTATGAGCCGAAGGGGCACAAGCTGGTCCGCATCTCAGATCAGGACCGGCGCGCGGAGGTGACGCAGCCCCCGCGTGGAGGCGAGGCGGCGCCGGTAACGTTCGTGTTCACTGGGGATCGGAGTAAGATGGGATCGCGCGTGGGCGCGATGGCGGATCGCTTCATCTATCTCGAGGTGGGCCACGCGGCTGAGAATCTGGCGTTGGAGGCGGCCGCACTGGGCCTGGCGACAGTGACACAGGGAGGAATCAACGAGCAGGCGGCCGCGAAGGTGCTGGGCCTGCCGGAATCGGCGCTGGTGATCTATGCGATGCCGGTGGGGTACGCGGCGGCGCGGACTGCGGCCGCCGATGCCAAGGAAAGCCCGGAATTGGCCGTTGGAGAGCCGGCGCCAAGCGCGCTGGAGGCGGATTCGTCGGGTTGGGTGGACGTGATGCCATCCGCCGACCTGAGCGGCTGGTCGCGCGTGCCGGTTCCGCCGGGTGCGCCGCTCGGCAAACAGCAGTGGCGCGTGGACGAGCAGGGCAAGCTCCTGGTCTGCGAAGGCGACGGCGGACACGACATGCTGTTGTGCGACCGCGAGTTCGGTGATGCCGTATTCCACTGCGAGTTCCGCTACACTCGGGTTGAGGGGAAGAGCGGGTACAACAGCGGCGTGTACGTGCGAAACTCGAGGGATGGCGCCATCTGGCATCAGGCCCAGATTGGCGACGGCAGCGGTGGCTATCTTTTCGGGGAAACGCCCGGCGCGGATGGCAAGAACAGGTTCTTCACTACCACGGCCGAGGTGAAGGACGGCCGGGTGAAGCCTGCGGGCGAATGGAACACGCTTGAGATCACGGCGCGCGGCAGCGTCCTGACTCTGTGGGTCAACGGGGCCGTCACCTGCAAGATCAACGACTGCGGCAATCCGAAGGGCCGTGTGGGAGTCGAGGGCGAGGGGTATCGGATCGAGTTCCGCAACCTCAAGGTCAAGGAACTGCGGTAGGGGCGGCCGCGCGGCAACGCTTGCCTGAGGGACGCCGCGTCGATTCGGTCAGGCGGCGTCACGGCGGTCAACACCCACAGGCGGGATTGAGAGCCAATGGTCGCCGGACATGCCAACCACAGCACATGGGTTAGCAGCGTCATCCCAGGCCGGCTTCGCAGGCCCCTGACAAGCTGCGAGCATCGGCAACGCCCGAGGCATCGCGACTTGCCGACCTGCGGTCAAACCTCGATCTCGATGAGCTCGATCTGATCCTTGCGGGCAGCACCCACCCCAATGGCTTCCGCGGTGGCGATCCACTTCGGTTCGCGGCCCGCGTCGGCCAGCGACGGCAGCCCGATCTCCTTGCGCCGTTGTTCGATCAGTCCCCAGCCGATGAAGTCCACCGCCACCGGATCGAAGCTCAGCATGATACCTTTGTAGTCCCACAGATAATCGGGTGATGCGAATCCCGGCCCACCCTCGCAGACCGCCTGAATCGCATCGCACACCACCAGCCGGGTCCGCTCGCGGATGAGCGGCAGGCCATTGAGGTCCGCCAAGTACGGGTCGCAGCAGTTGCCGTGATGCGCCTGCGGGTTGTTGCAGGTTCCATAGTGGTTCTTGAGCGCGCCACTGACACCCGAGATGTTGTGGTCCTTCAGGATCGGCAGGTTGATCAGCGCGGTGGTACGATCGGCCAGAATCCGCGAGATGCGGCCGCGGAAGGAACGATGCTCCGTCTCGTCGGCATAATCGCCTTCGGTGCCGTAGCATTTGACCCCCGCGGCATCGCGGTTGATCACGAAGCCGACGCTGTCCAGCTCGCGGTCACGTCGATCCCACATGATGATGCTTTCGGCAGCCACGCCCGCCGCTTGCGCGCCAGCGGCAATGGCATTCGCCAGTTCGGGCCGCGAGGAGCATCGCGGCCCGCCCGAACCATTGACCTTGATGCTGACCCGATCATCCGCTTTGATCACCTTGGCCCAGGCTTTCGTTGCCGAAGACTCGCCGGTCAACGCCTTCATCCCCCGGGCAAGCATATCGGAGAGCAGGCTCTGGTCGGGCTGCGGCCGGCCGTCGAACGGCCCGAGCGCCGATGACCGGACGATCACCACCCGCGAACGGCCCTTGGCTCGACCAGCTTGCTGCGCAGTCCCGCGGCGCGTGAACCAGCCCAGGCCGTACGCCCCGGCGCCGGTCGCGACTACCCGCTTGAGAAACTCGCGACGACGGATTTCCTTTAGCAAATCAGCACCTCCACCGCTGTGCTCCGACGCACGGCCGGACGATGTACGTCCTGCGCGTTCTTGGGACATCCGGCATGTCGAAGTCTTGGGTGAATGAGCGGGGTGTTCCTGCCGCTCCGCCCGCAGGGAAGACATGCTGATGTGGAGAAAAGCGCTGGATGTGGGGAACGTTGTGGCCAGGCGCGAGAACTGTCGCAGGCTCGTCAGGACTACTAGATGCAAGAGCGGAGGCGCCTGACGCGTGCCTTAGACTCGCCCCTGATCTGTGCCACAATCGTTGATGACCAACAGGTAGCTGTCCCACCTGAATTGGAGAGGAGCGACCACCATCGAAGACGCGTATGACGTACCCGGTTATGGCTCGGTAAACAAGGCTCTGAGGCGGTGGTGGGTCAATTGCGCCAGCGAAGCTGACGACGACATCCTGGCGATTGACAAGATAGAAGACTCTATCTCGCCGCTTGACGAGTCGACGGTCCATATTCGACAGCTGATTGGCTCCTTCGAAAGCTGCCACCACAAAGCCGAAAGACACATTCAGATCATCATAGAAGCAATAGGGAACGGCAGTACCACGAAGGCACAGGGCAGGCGAGACCCGGCTGTGTTGACCCCGAGGGAGCGGGATTACCAGGCTCTGATCGGGATTCTCTCGTCCTGGTGCTCGGGATCTTCTCTGAATCCTGAGTGTGATGGCGAAGAGCACTCAGGCACAGAGTTGCTTGATCTGCTCGGAGATCCGACGCCCCTGAAGATATGGCAAGTGCAGAGGGTGATTGAGAAGATAGGGATGTTTCTTGACCCGCACAAGCGATGGCGTGAGGCTTACGACAACGTGGTGGATACTGAGCACACCGGGAGGAGCGCGGAGTTTCGAGACCGTACGAAGCAGACCGTTGTTCAGGATACGGAGGATGGTCAGCCTGCCGAGACCACGTTGGCGGTGGCGATCGATATGTTAACGGGCTGCAACTGGAACTTCCTGCAGAATACCAGGACAATCCTGGCCGCCATAGGTGGAGAAGTTCATGCTCAGAATCCGCTCACTCTTCATGCCAGAAACATAAAGCTCAATCCTGCGCGCGAACGGATGCGACACATCTGCAGAACCATAGGAGCTTTCACGGAAGGTCAACAGACCAGAGCGGATATCGATCTCGATGTCCTCCGCATGCTGGGCGCGGCGACGACCATCAAATGCTGGCTTGCAGCATCGCTTGAGAAGACCATTAGGCTGCAGATCGATCTCTAGCCAATGAATCATGTACGTCCTGCGCAAGAATGGGACGAATTGTAGCGGTTAGGTGGCTATGAGACCGTCTGTGCCGGTTAGGCCCCGTGAGACCGGTATATGAGGCCATGCGCACCCGCAAGGAAACCATCCTGGCGCGGGGAAAAGCGCTGCCGGTGGGGAGGGCTGTGGCGCGGCGTCGTCTCCCGGCAGTAGTCTGCAGCACTCTACCGCCTGAAAGCCTGGACGCCGTTCTCCTTTCATGCTAGCTGAGGAGCGACACCCTCGGGCGTCCGCTGCAATCTTGTGTTAGCAGGACAACTCCAGCCGCCTACGCTCGGCGAACCGGAAATTGCCGTCTGGCACTGCGTAGGACACACAAGTGCACGAGAAAGATCCTTGAGGCGCTACGTCCTTGAGTTCTACCATCAGTGCCTTCGTTTCATCCGCGGAGATGAACTCAGCGATGGTCATGTGTGCCGAGAACGGGTAGCGCCGGGGTGGCGCTCCCGCGAAGGCTGAGGCGGTTTCGAGGGCAGCACGTAGGCTGTCCAGTTCTGCCTGCGGTTCGATCGCTAAGCAGACGCCCGGGTGGGGCAGGTAGTTCATGAGAGGACCGTAGTCGATGGTGAAGGGCGCAATGCCGGAAGCGATAGACCACAGTTCGTCCCAGTGAGATTCAGTCAGCACCCTCGGGAGCGGGACCGTCAGGCTAATATGCCCGTCGCAAGTTGACTGGGAACGCGGGTCGTACTTCGCTCGAAGGGCATTCACCTGCAGCAGCGGTGGGTCTGGCGGGTAGATCAGGATAACCCCGAACCTCCATTTCGGTTGCCAAGCCTCCCAGTGGCTGATATCTGCTGCGTAGGTTGTCACCATTTCGGCGTTCCCTCCAGATGATCCCGCACCGCTACTTGTACGTCCTCCGCAAGAACGGCACAAGTACGAAGTTGCACTATTGGGTGAATGAAAAGGTATTCCTGCTCCACGCGAGTCACATGCCAACCCGCCCAAGCGTCACCGCGAGCCCCATTCGCCGCTCCTCCCGCCCGATGTCTCCTCCGCCACAGGGAAGCCATCCTGGCGCGGAGAGAAGCGCTACGGATTCGCGCTTTCGTGGCCAGGCGCGGGCACAGTCGCAGGCGCGCGCAAGCAGAACAGGAGTCAAGACGAGGGACGCCGGAGCTATGCCTCAGTTCATTCCCGGATCTGTCGCACAATCGCTGACGCTCAACAACGGCACCCCCGATGCTGCCCTGCACGCCGCCGAAGAGGTCTGACAGCG
>CP070648.1:4237216-4241347 GCA_020354555.1 Armatimonadota bacterium
ATCGAGCCACGTCTTGCCGGCCGCGCGGCAGAGGAACACAGCCATCTGCCCGCGCGTCACCTGCCCGATCGGGCAGTACAGCGGCGGATCCGCCTGGCACCCGCCCGTGATCCCGTCGCGGGCGATCGCCTCGATGTACCCGTACGCCCAGTGCAGCATCGAAACGTCGTCGAACGTGCAGAAGTAGTCATGCAGATTGAAGTACTGGTACGTCAGATTCTGCGCTGGCGTGTAGTCCTGCGCGAACGACACCCACATCTCCTGCGTCGTGTTGTCGTATATCGCGCTGATGACGCAGGAACTCATGGCCACGGCTTGAGCGATGCTGCGCGCGACGTTCTCATCAATCACCCCCCAGTTGGTCACCAGCGGGTCGTGCTGACCCACATATCGCGGCGTATAACCCCACCCCCCGTACTGCAGCGCGCGCATGTTGCTCGCAAACGCCACGTCCGCGCGGTACACGACGTCGTCAATCGGCAGCGCCGGCTTGTCGCCGTCCGTGATGATATATGCTCCCGGATCACTCGCGTCGACCAGCGTCTCGTTATCCCCGATCACCGCGTAGTTGTTGGCGCTGATCTCGAAGGCATAGCCGTTGTTAGTGGCGCCGCAGCCGATTACGATGTCCGTGCCCCACGTGCCGCCGCCGCTGGTCATGATGGGCACCGCCTCGGTGAGGTCGTGCGCTTGTTCGAGGACGTTGCGCAACCGCATGAAGACCGGCAGGCCGGCGTAGGTGTCGTCGCTGGAATAGCCCGAGATCTGCCCGATCGCCAACCCGCTGATGTTCATCCCCGCGATCGGCAGCAGCATGCCGGCGAAGGAAACGTTCGCGTAGCGCTGCTCGCCGTAGGGATCGCACACCATGATCACCGGGTAGTTCTGCACCAGGAGATCCATCGTCCAGTCCAGGTTGCGCGTCTGATACACGTGCCCGTCCGCGGTCGCGGCGCCGAACGCGGCGAAGCTCGAGCACTGCACCTGGTCCGCTTCGGGCACGATGTGCATCGCATGGACTTTGTCCAACGTGATCGTCGTGCTCGGATTCGCGGCGAGGCAGCCGTCGGCTAGTCCCTGCATCTCCTCGATGTAGCGCGTCGGAATGTAGGGCTCCGCCTGCGCCCATACCGCCAGCAGCGCCTCCTCCGTATAGCCCGCGCCGGCGAGAACGCCCAGGGCGTAGTCAACACTCGCGGCGATGTCGGCCTCCAGCAGCTCCCCGTACCAGTACCCCATGTCATAGTAGCTGCCGCCGACGTAGATTACGTCTATAGCATCCTGCCCGCTGCCGATCGTGGTCAGGAACCCATACCCGGCGGCTAAACACATCGAGGAAACGGCGAGAAGAAGCAACACGGACACGGTGAGGACGAGCGCACGCATCGTATACTCCCTTACGCAGTTGCCCCCTGTACAATACTAGCAGGCGCCCGCTCGATGTCAAGCCCTCGACACGCCTTGCGCTCACCGGTTGCTGTGGGTGCGAGGCGGTGCCCTTCTGGTACGCTGTCTCAACGGGATCGACGTCTTGAGCGTGCGCTGCGCACCTCGACCGTGTGCTGACCGGGTGGCACGACGACGTGAATCCAGTCGCCGCCGAATTCGCGCCGCACCTCATAAGGTGCGGGTTGGGCGTCGCACAACACGTCCGCGACGCCGCCGACATCGGCAGGCAACTTGACGATCATCCCCAGGTCGTACGCGCAGTCGGCCTCGAATGTGACCTGCCCGTCGTCTGCGATCTGCACCTCGCTGATGTCGCATTGCGACCGCGCGTGCCACCACAGGCAGGCGGCGTCGTTGCCCATATGCAAGGCGAGCGCACCCTTCTCGCCGATGCAGCGCAGGATCTCTTCGATCGCCTCTCGCGCCAGCGGGAATTCCGCGATATACACGGGATGGTAGAACATGTTCATCAGCAGATGATACCTGATCGCGGCATCCACGGGCGCGCGCACCTCCTCCAGAACCTGCGTTGTGCGGTCGAGTATCGAGCCGCGGTGGCCGATCTCGTAGCACACGATCGGCTCCTCGATGACGTTGATGCGTTTATTGGCGCCACCGTGGTCGTCGTAGAAGAAATACGGCAGGGACGTCCCGAAGCTGAAGGCGAAAAGCGGCGAATTGTGCAGGATGTCCGCGGTCGCCGGATACAGCGCGCGCAGGAATGAGTTGTCGCCCAGGCCGCCGGCTCCGGCGATGTACTTCGCCGGCTCCACCCAGCCCTGCCACCGCAGAACGAAGTTCACCGAGCAGACCGCGGGCCGGCCGAACCGCTCGGTGAAGAGCGATGCCTGCTCGCCGAAGACCTCCTCGGTCATGCGGTAACCGTCTTCGTCGCGCAGCCGGTAATACAGGGAAATCTCGTGGCCGTTGTCCTCCGTGATGTGCCGTGCCTGCTCCGCCGTGATGGGGTGGTTTTCGACCTCGAGGTTGATGTGATAGCCCAGCCCGTGCGCGCGCATCCAGTCCGACGCAAAGAGGCTCCGCTCCACCGGCCCGGCGTACTCGTCTCCGCCCCAGATGAACAGCGCGTCCGGGATCTCGTTGCCCTGCGGCGGGATCGCGTAGATGAACGGATGTGGGCGCTCCGCAATCATGCTCTGTAGCAGCAACAGAATCTCGTAGCTGTAGAGGACGTGCGGCGAATTATCCCCGATAAGAGACATGTCGGTCGTCTTCGGCGCGGTGCGGCTCTCTGGGATATCCCACACCGGGCGTCCTTGGTGCAGGAGCCACACGGTCTTGGCGACGTCAAACGCGAAGTAGCCGGCGCGACCGGCGCCGTATTCATTCCACGCGACCGCGGCATACACGGTCGGCCGCTTCCCTGCGTCGTACAGCCGGGCCAGCTCCACCCCTCCAGCCGGCCTCACCGGTCGCAGGTCGGAGAGGATGAGCAGCTTCTGCTGCGGAGCGATCTCGGAATGAATGCCCTCGGTCAGCCGGTGGGGGAGTAGATCGAAGTAACCCGAGATTGCGTACTCGCCCGGCGCCTGCGCCACTGCGGGGGCGGGCTCGATCCCAAAGACATGGTCGAGGTCGCCGAGGCCGAAAGCGATGAGCGTCCCCCCCGCCCGCACCCAATCGTCGAGGTTGCGCTTGGCCGCGGTGGTCAGCGCCGCGGCGCTCTGCCAGCCGATGACTAACGTGGCGAGACGGGACAGTGACGTCGCGGATTCGAGGTCGGCGACGGACACCGTCTCCGCGCGCAGCCCAAGCTGCTCGCAAATCTCCCTGAGATAGATGTCCCAGTAGTTCGCCTGCGACGCGTTCAGCCCGGCGTGCAGCGCATGGTCGTAGACGTAGGCCACCCGGAGGTCGCTCATGTCACACGCACCTCTCGCGTTGTGTCGCGCCCCGGACTCGCGCCCGTGGCGGCATCGCGTGGCATCGCCCTGCGGTCGCCCGCAGGTCGTGGGTAAGATCCAGACCTGGGATGTCTCTCAGACGCCTCGGTAGAGGTCCCGCGGCATCCGTCCCGCCGGGCGATCGGCGTTGGGGCGGAAGTCCGGAACCGCGAGCAGCCTGCTCCCCTGTTCGATGGATTCCGCCGCCAGGATTGCCGGTGCGGCCGTCTCCATCGCCTGGTACACGTCGAGGTCGAGCGGCGCGCCCCGGAGCACCGCCTCGCGGAAGTAGGCGTGGACGTAGTAATCGGCGTTGCCGTGCCCGCTGCCCAGGGCTTCCGGCGGGGCGTCGGTGCGCTCCAGCCGCCAATCCACCTCCGCAAACTCGTGCATCTGCGAGTCCGCGAGGTACATCTTCGGGTATTCGCGCGGCGAGAATCGCATCTGCACGATGCCTTTGGTGCCCTTCAGGCGAAACCATTGCACGTGGTATGCCGGCACCGGTTGGGTGAAGCTGCACGCCAGGCGCATGACGCAGTCCTGCGCGGTCTTCATCAACGCCACCTGGACGTCGGACACCGCCACCTCGGGATGGCGATAACTCTGCGGGCGGGTGCCCATCCCCACCACCTCGACTACCCGGTCGCCCAGCATCTTCATCAGCGGGCTCAGGTTATGCGGCAGATAGTGGATCGGCGGCATGAACGCCAGCCACGTCGGCTTGAACTCGGGGTGAAGCCCAACGTCGTCGGGCCGCTGAAGATCGTAGTACTCGCCG
>CP070648.1:4241447-4245073 GCA_020354555.1 Armatimonadota bacterium
GAAGGTGAGGAGGCGGCCGATGTGCAGGTCCACGTAGGCGACTTCCTCATCGTAGGTGGCGCGGTCGGCGGAGAATGCGAAGCCACCTCTGCCGGGTTCGCCCCCGCCGGGCGGAAAGGGTCGGGGCCCGCGTTCGGCCGGCGCCGGTCCATCGGCGCGGGCGCGGCCGAGATCGACCTCACGGTGGCCGATGTAGGGGTAGTGCGGGTCGAAGTAGTGCGCGAAGAGGAAGAAGGGCCGGTCGGGGTCGGCGGCCTCGATGAATGCGAGCGCGCCGTCGGTCACACCTTCGGAGGTGACGGCTGCGCCGCCCAGAGCCATGGTTTCGTCGCGCAGGCCGAAGCCCTGGAGCATGCCGACCTCGCTGGTGACGTAGTGGCCGGAGACGACGGCCATCGTCTGGTAGCCACGGTCGCGAAGGATCTCGGCGAGCGTGGCCTGCTCTGGACCTAGGCGGCTCCAGACGTGCTCGCCGCCGTGCTGCTCGGGGTAGAGGCCGGTGAAGATGGAGCCGAACGAGGGCAGGGTCCACGGCGCCTGGGAGTAGGCGTGGGTGAAGACGGTGGAGCGAGGGGTGAGGAGGCGGCGGGTGTTCGGGGTGCAATCGCGCTCGTGCTCGTCGGGGGATAGGAGACTGGTGGCGTCCCATCGGAGGGTGTCCACGGCGATGACGATGATGTTCGTGCCGGATGCCGCGGCCCAGGCTCGCGTCCGGCGCCCGACGAACAGCCCGCAAGCCCAGAGCACTGCTAAGCATATCATTGTGAGGACGGCGGCAACGTGCAGTCCGGCCGGCAGGCGCGCGGGCACGACGCCGCCGAGCCGCTCGGCCAGCCATCGAACCGGACGGCGCAGAGCCGCGTAGACCGCGAGCGCGGCGAGCAGTCCGACGCATGCCGCGCACGCGGTGATCCATCCGGGCCAGGCGCGCGCCCAGAGGTGGGCGAGGCCGAGGACGTATGCGAGAGTCACGGCGACCGACCAGAGGAGCGCGAACTGCAGGGAGGGTCCATCGCGGTCCGCGGAGAGGGAGGCTTCTACGGCGGAGCTGCGCACGACGATCCAGGCGAGGGCGAGGGAGGCCGCGACGAGGTACCAATGCGAGAGGCCGAAGGCCTGGGGCGCCTCGGCGGGCATGAGGAGGAGGGCCGCGGCGGAGCAGGCGGCGAAGAAGGCGGCGAAGCGGCGCAGGAGACGAGGCGTCACGGCTGGCTCCGGCGAAGCCGAGGACGTCCCCGAGTCCGGAGCCGTCGAGGGGAGACGGGCCTGCCAGGCGGCGAGGGAGAGGACCATGAGAGCGCCTGTCACTCCCCCCAGCAGCGCGCCGAACGCGGCATCGCGGGAGGCGATCCAGAGCGCGGTCCGCCAGAGGTGGTGCCGCAGGTAGTCATGCGCGGCGATCTCTCTCGCCGCGAAGACGATGCCGGCGATGCCTCCGATGGAAGCCGAGTGAAGGACGGTCGGCGACAGGAGCCGCAGGTGTCGGATCATGATGGGGTGGCCGCGGGCAGTATGGAGTGCTGGTGGTCTCTCGATGCCGCTCGTGGGAGACGGGCGACGCACATCCGGGCGCGCTGGTCTACGGTTCGGGGGGACACGGGCAGTTCCTGCCCGGCGGGCGGTCGGCCTGCGCGCTGAGTCCAGGACGGAGGATGTGAACGCCCGGCCGACGTAGAACGGTACGAAGGTGACCGAGGACATCCATCAGGGAGCAGAGGTCGGAGGCGAGGGACGAGCGCCGGAACGCTCGGAGGCGAGCGCGGCCCCCGGGCGCGCGCGGGGACCGCTGTTCGGCGTTCTGAGCGTGTCGGCGTATGCGGTCGTCGCGCTGGCAGTGGCGGTGGTCGTGCGGCTGCGGACCCCAGGCATCCCGGGGTATGACAGCTTCTATCACTTCCGGCACGCCCAGCTCTACTCTGAGCTCGGCATCTGGATGAGGGAGTTCCCCTGGATCGTGTACTCGACGATGAGCCGGTTCGCCGGCGACATCGGGTACGGGTTCCACTTCTTCCTGATTCCCTTCACGTTCGTGCGGGACGAGATGCTGGGGATGAAGCTGGCGGCGGCATGCGAGACGGCGGTCGTCCTCGTCCTTCTCTACGTGGTGCTGCGGCGGCACCAGATCGCGTATGCCGCGGCGTGGCCGTTCCTGCTGCTCTTCATCGGGGGGCCGATCACGTATACGTTCGTGATGACGAGGCCGCAGACGCTGACGATGGGGTTCTCGGCGCTGCTGCTGTCGTTCATGGTGACGGGGAGCGCGTGGGGGGTGCTGGCGGCGAGCTTCCTGCTTGCCTTCTTCCATCTGAACGCCTTTGCGGTCGTGCCGGTGATCGTGGTGGGCGCGGCGGTGGTGAAGCGGGTGGTGGAGTCGCAGTGGGAGTGGTGGAAGTACGCGGCGGCGCTGGGCGGGATCGTGCTGGCCTGGGCGGTGCGGCCGAACCCGATCGGGGTGGCGAAGCTGGAGTACCACCAGGTGATCGTGCACGAGACGGCGCGGTATGCGCAACTGCCGCTGCTGTTCGGCCGGGAGTGGGACCCGGTGCCGACCTCGGCTCTCGGCGCCTTCGCGGTTGCGCTCGTGCTGTGGGGGGCGGCGGCGATTGCCATCATGGCGGCGGGCGAGAGCCGGAAGCTGGCGCCCGCGCCGCACGATCGGACGCTGGCGTGGAGCAGCATGGTGCTCTCGGCGCTGTTCTTCGCGGTCGCGGTTGGGAGCACGAAGCGGGTGACGCCGCTGTGGGCGACGTGCGCGGCGATCGTTCCCGCAGTGGCCTTCACGCTCCTCTTCGAGCGGGGCCGGGATGGGGAGGGGCCGCTGCTCGGGAGAGGGGCGCGGGTGGGGGCGACATGCGTGCTGGCGGTGGTGCTGGGCGGGCTGATGTGGAACGGGCTGAGGGCGAACGCGGCGCACACGACGTGGACGTCCTCGACGCAGTATCGCCCGAAGGCGCCGGCGGAGTGGCTGCGGGACAACGGCCGGGACGGGGAGATCATCTACAACGTGAACTGGAGCACGTTCGCGGAGCTGTTCTTCTGGAACAGCGCGGACTACTACGTGAGTGGGCTCGATCCGGTCTTCCTTTACGCGTACGATCCCCAGCTCTACTGGAAGTTCCATCACCTGGCGACCGGGACGGCCTCCGCGGTCACCTACGGCGACCTGGCGCGCAGCCCAAGCGCGGCCGTCGATACATACGCCTTCGTGCACGACGAACTTCGCGCGTCGCACATCGTGGTGGACCACGCGCGGAACGCGTCCTTCGAAGGATACCTGCGGTCGGACCCGCGGTTCACATCGGCGTTCGACGACGGTACGGTGGCGATCTACGCGGTCGGCGAGCTGGCGGCGGAGTAGGGGAGGACGAGCCGCTTCACTCCGCCGTGGCGGCATCGAGAAGGGCCTTGAGCCTCTCCGCTCTCTCCGCCCACTTGAGGTCTCGCAGGGCGACGAAGGGGATGTCGAGACCACGCTTCTCGAGCTCCTCGCGCAGTACGATCATGAATCCGCCTGCCCCCGGCCCCTCGCCGGCGAGATGGTGTGTGGTCGCTACGCCGCAGGCAGGCGAGCCGTCGTTTCCGACCACGCCGATCACCTCGAAGCCGTGCTTCTGGTACTCATCGAC
>CP070648.1:4245173-4250874 GCA_020354555.1 Armatimonadota bacterium
GCGCATCGGGTTGGGCAACTGCTTGCTCACCTGCTGGAAGCGCAGGCGAAACCACTCGTCGTGCAAGTTGCGCAATCGTTCCTCAAGCTCTACAGTGCTCTGCTCGCGCAGTTCGGAAGCCTTCACGCCGCCGCCTCCCCGCCGCCGATGGCACGCGAAACAATTCTCACCTTGATCGGCAGCTTGTGGCCACCCAACTCCAGCGCCTCGCGTGCCAACTGCGGGCTGACCCCGCCGAGTTCGAACAGGATGCGCCCCGCCCTGACCACCGCCGCCCAGCCTTCCGGGTTGCCCTTGCCGCTGCCCATGCGCGTCTCCGCCGGCTTCTTAGTGACGGGCTTGTCGGGAAACACGCGCACCCATACCTTGCCCGTCCGCTTGACGTGACGGGTGACGGCGACGCGCGCCGCCTCGATCTGCCGGTTGCTGAGCCAGCAGCTTTCCATCGCCTGCAGCCCGTGTTCGCCGAACGCCAGCGTGTTGCCGCGGCTCGCGCGACCCTTCATCCCGCCGCGCTGCTGCTTGCGGTACTTGGTCCTGGAAGGCATTAACATCGCGTGCTTACCTCGCATCGCTCACGCGCAGCCCCCCACGCGGTGGGACCGGCGTGCGCGCGGCCGACCGGCCGCTATTCCTCGTCAGTGTCCTCGTTCTCGGTATCCGGAGTGCTCTCTGCCTCGGCGTCGTCGGCCGGCGCCGTCGCGTCCGCGACGTCCTCAGTGGCCGGTGCGGACTCGTCCGCGGCTTGCGCCGCCTCCGCGGCGCCCTCGGCAGGCTCCGCAGCGGCGGCGGGGGCGACGGCCTCAGCCGCTGCCTCTTCCGCCTGCTCCGCGGCCGCCTCGGCTTCGACCTCGGGAGCTTGTTCCGCCTGGGGCACTCGACGCCAACCCGGGCGCTTTTTCTGCTCGCGCTTCTCAGCCGGGACTTCCGGCCGCGCGGGAGCCTTCTCGGGGATGATATCCCCGCGGTAGATCCACACCTTGATGCCGATGTTGCCGGCGGTGGTGCGCGCTTCGGTGAAACCGTAGTCGATGTCTGCGCGCAGCGTGTGCAGCGGTATCTTGCCGTCCTTGTCGGGATACCTGCGCGCCATCTCCGAGCCGCCCAGACGGCCGGCGCAGATGATCTTGATGCCCTGAGCGCCCATGCGCATGCTGCGCTGCACCGCCTGGTGAACCGTGCGCTTGAACGCGACGCGCTTCTCGAGCTGACCCGCCACGTTCTCGGCCACGAGCTGCGCGTTCAACTCCGACTGGCGCACCTCCTCGACGTTGATGTGCACCTTGCGGTTGGTCAGCCGTTCGAGCTCGTTGCGCAGGTCGTCAATCCCGCGGCCGCCGCGGCCGATGATGATGCCCGGCTTCGCGGTATGGAGCGTGATGCGGACGTTGTTGGCCGCGCGCTCGATCTCGACCTCGGCGATGCCGGCGTCGCGCGCCCGGTCGCGGCGCCCGCGCCCGGTGTCGCTGCGCACGAATCGCTTCTTGAAGTACTCGCGGATGGCGGCATCCTCAAGCACCATGTGGGCGTAGCCCTTCTTGGCGAACCAGCGGCTCTTCCAATCCTTGACTATCCCCAACCGTAGACCTAGGGGATGAACCTTCTGACCCATCGGTTTCCCTTCCCTCCCCGCGCGCGCGTTCGATCGCTCTCGACGAATCCGCGGCGCCGGCGGGGCGCTATTGCTCCTTGGCGCGTGGGGCGCGCTGCCGACGACCCCGTGATGCCGCGGGCTGCTCCGTTCGCTCGTCGAGCACCACGGTGATGTGGCTCAGGCGGCGCCTGATGACGCCGCCGCGCCCGATCGAGCCGGGCCGGTAACGCCGCAAGCTCGGCCCTTGATCCGCGTATGCTTCCCGCACCCACAGGCGCTCACGGTCCATGCCGTGGTTGTTCTCCGCATTGGCCGCGGCCGAATTAACGAGCTTCGTGATCGCCGGCGCAGCTGCGCCGGGCGTAAACTTGAGCACGGCCAGCGCCTCTTCGACGCCGCGGCCCCTGATCAGCGCGAGCACGCGCCGCACCTTGTACGGCGACATGCGGATGTATTTGGCTGTAGCCTTCGCCGGCACCGATGCCTCCTAGCGCGGCGCGGTTGACCGCTCCGTGTGACGCCCGTGGCCCCGGAAATGCCTGGTCGGCGCAAACTCGCCGAGCTTGTGCCCCACCATGTTCTCGGTGATAAAGATCGGGACGTGCCTGCGCCCGTCGTGCACCGCTATGGTGTGTCCCACCATGTCAGGCACGATGGTCGAGCGGCGCGACCACGTGCGGATGATCTTCTTCTCACCCGAACGGTTGAGGCGTTCCACCTTGTCCGCGAGGTGGGCGTCCACGAACGGCCCTTTCTTCAACGATCTCGCCATGTCTCTAAAGCCTCTGTCGTTTCTCCGTGCCGGCCCGCACAGTCCGTCTCAGTTGCCCCGCGCGCGCCTACTTCCTGCGCTTGACGATGAAGCGGTCGCTGGCCTTGTTGCGCTTGCGCGTCTTCGGCCCTAGGGTCGGCTTGCCCCACGGGCTCATCGGGCTCTTGCGCCCGACTGGGCTGCGCCCCTCGCCGCCGCCGTGCGGGTGATCCCGCGGGGTCATCGCGACGCCTCTGACGTGTGGCCGATGGCCGAGCCAGCGCTTGCGCCCCGCCTTACCGATCGTGACGTTCGAGTGCTCCGGGTTCGCGACCTGGCCCACCGACGCCCGGCAGCCGATGTACACCATACGCATCTCGCCGGAGGGCAGGCGCAGGTGCGCGAATTTCCCCTCCTTCGCCATGAGCTGCGCGCTGGCGCCGGCGCTGCGGCAGAGCTGTCCCCCCTTGCCCGGTGATAACTCAATGTTGTGCACGATCGTGCCCACGGGCATGGACGACAGCGCCATGGCGTTGCCCGGGCGCACGTCCGCCTGCGGACCGGAACTCACCGTTGCCCCGACGACCAGCCCCACCGGGGCCAGGATGTACCGCTTATCGCCGTCGACGTAGTGCAGCAGTGCGATGTCCGCCGAGCGGTTGGGGTCATATTCGATCGCCGCGACCTTGGCGGGCACGTTGTCCTTATTCCGCTTGAAGTCTATGACGCGATACCGCCGCTTGTGCCGGCCGCCGCGGAAACGCACCGTAGTGCGTCCCGAGACGTTGCGCCCACCGCTGCCGCCGACCGGCTTGAGCAAGGCTTTCTCGGGGCGCTGCCGGGTGTAGCGCCGCTCGACGCGCGTCATGTAGCGCCGGCTGGGCGTTGTCGCCCTATATTGCTTTAACGGCACTGTGACCTACCTCTAATCTGCGTTATTCACGCCCGGCGCCGGTTCGGCGCTGCCGCGTCCTCGCACTCGACGACCCCATTCCCGAGCAGTCTCCGGGATGCCGGCGAGATTCGTGCCCGACCCGCTAGACGCCCTCGTACACCGGAATCTTGCCCTCGCGCAGCGTGACTATCGCCTTCTTCCAATTCGACGTGCGCCCCGGCCGCCGGCGGCGGCGGCCGTAGCCCGAGGTGCGCCGCTCCTTGCCGCGCACGACCATGGTGTTGACCTTGCTCACCTTGACGTCCGGGAACAGCACCTCGATCGCGTTGCGAATCTCCACTTTCGTCGCCGCGAGATGAACGCGGAAGACGTATTTGTCGTGCTCCGAAGCGGCGACGCTCTTCTCCGACAGTATCGGCCTGATGATGATGTCGCGGGCGTCTCTCATGTCCGCGTCTCCTGGAGCCGTTCCACCGCGGCGTGCGTCAAGACGAGCCGCTCGCTGACGGCAACCATATACGTATTGAGGGCATCGGCGCTCACGACATCCACTCCCGGCAGGTTGCGGGCCGACAGCTCCAACTCGCGCGATGGCTCCGCGTCCACCACCAGCACTTTCCCGCCGTCAACATCGAGCTTCAGATTCTGCAGCATCTGGCTCAACGCGCGGGTGCTCGGACGCTCCGGCGCGAGGCGATCAACCACCGTGATGTCCCCATTGCGCGCGCGTTCCGAGAGCACCACGCCCAACGCCTTGCGCCGGGCCTTCTTGGGCAGGCGCTGCGCGTAGTCGCGCGGCTTGGGCCCCATGGCGACTGCGCCGCCTTTCCAAATCGGCGAGCGTCGGCTGCCGTGGCGCGCGCGCCCGGTGCCCTTCTGTCGCCACGGCTTGCGCCCACCGCCCCGGACCTCGCTGCGTCTTTTGGTGCTCGCGCTCCCCGCGCGCCGGCTCGCGAGGTGCGCCGTGACCGCAGCATGGACGAGGCCTTCATCGCGCTCGAGGTCGAACAACTTCGGGCTGACCTCGATCTCGCTCACCTGCTGGCCCGCCGTATTGTACATTGGCATGCTCGGCATCTCGTACGCCTCCGCTGTCGGCGGCTCACTCCTTGGTCTTGACCAGTCGCGCGCGCGCGACCCGCTTCGGCCGCTCCTGCGCCTTCGTGATCCGCACCACACCGCCGGGCGCTCCCGGCACCGCGCCCTTGAGGATCAGCAAGTTGCGCTCCGCGTCCGCGCGGATCACCTCCAGCCCCTTTACCGTCACCCGTGCGGCGCCCATGTGGCCGGGCTTGCCCGTGCCGGGGAAGACGCGCGCGGGACCGGTCGCTCCGCCCGAAGCCGGCCGCCGATGGAGCATTGACCCGTGCGCCGCGCCGCCCCCGTGCCAGCCATAGCGTTTGACCACGCCGGCGAAACCCTTGCCTTTCGAGACCCCGGTGACATTGACTCGCTCGCCGGGCTCAAAGAGGTCCGCGCGCAGTTCCTGGCCCTCCTGGTACTGATCGCAGTCGGTGAGCCGGAACTCGCCGAGCGTCTTCCTGGGCTCGACGTCCGCGCGCTTGAAGTGACCGCGCGCGGGGCGGTTGACGTGCTTGTCGCGGACCGCGCCGAAGCCCAACTGTACCGCGTCGTAGCCGTCGCGTGCGACCGTCTTGCGCTGCACGACCGTGCACGGCCCGGCCTGGATCACCGTCACCGGCACCGCGCGCCCCTGCTCGTCGAACATCTGGGTCATGCCCAGCTTCTGCCCGATTATCCCTTTAGCCACCGCCATGTCGCGGTTCCCCTAGCGAGTTTCAGGCATTGCCCGTGCGGCACTGCGCGCCGCGGTTCGACCGGCTCGGGCCCATCCCGAGCGCAGCCGCCGGGCCGCTCCGGGACGCGGCGCAGCCGCGTCACCCGGAACTCTCCCGGAACGGGGTTCTCCATCGCCGCCGGCCGAGCGCAATGCCCTCCGGCAACATACGAACCCGGTTAGCTCAATTTGATTTCGATGTCCACGCCGCCCGGCAAGTCAATCTTCATCAGCGCATCTATCGTGCGCGGGCTCGGTTCCAAGATATCAATCAGGCGCTTGTGCGTGCGCATCTCGAAATGCTCCATGGACTCCTTGTCCACGTGCGGCGAGCGAATGACGCAGAACCGGTTGATCTCCGTCGGCAGCGGCACCGGCCCGGACACCTGCGCCCCGGTGCGCCGCGCGGTATCCACGATGCGCACCGCGGACTGATCCAAGATGCGATGATCGAACGCCTTGAGCCGGATACGGATCTTGTCCGCGGCTGTCTCGGTTGACCTGGCCATGTGCTTGCGCCTCGCTCCTCTACTTCATGATGTCGGCGATGACGCCGGCGCCCACCGTGTGCCCGCCCTCGCGCACCGCAAACCGCAACCCCGGCTCCATCGCGATCGGCTGGATCAACTCCGCCGTGATCGTCACGTTGTCCCCGGGCATTAC
>CP070648.1:4250974-4253572 GCA_020354555.1 Armatimonadota bacterium
CTTCAGGGGCGGGAGCTGCGGGAAGAGGCGCGTCGCGCCGTTGAGGCCGTGGAGTGCGACGGGAAGCAGGATGCCGATCCACAACAGCCGGGAGGCGATAAGCTTGCGGCCCGATTCGACGAGCGACAGCGGAAGTTGGACCACGGGGTATGCCAAGCGTTCGTGACGCGCCCACTGTCGAGAGAAGATGATAGCGACCCCGTAGAGCAGGAGCGAGAGCAGCAGGATAAAGGCGAACCACAGGAAGAGCAGAGTACCTAATGCCGCGGCGACGGCCGTCCAGGGCGGCGCCCCACCGCCCTGGTAGAGGGGATTCAGAATCCCGGCGTCGGACACGCTCAGGCGTTCCGGGAGCAGCGGGCCGAGCAGCTCGTAGGCGGGGCTGGGCCCGCCCTGGCGTAGGGATGACCAGTGCACGACGCCGACGACCTGGATGACCCCGGCCCCGAACATGGAACTGCCGGCGGTGATGCTCACCGCGAGCATGGTGTAGATCGCGAACAACTCCTGCGCCGTCAGCCATGGCCGGCGAGCGCTGCGGCAGTAGAGATGATTCAGCAGCAGCAGCGCCAGGAGCGCGCAGAGAACCGGGAAGGGGATCACGTAGTTCGAGGGATAAGGCCCCTGCGCCAGGCCCGGGACGTTGCCGGCGACCTCGAGCGACTGGGAGATGCCGACGACAATCGGGATGAGGGCGGCGCCGAGCACCAGCGCCCGGGCGCGCACGTGCGGCCGGGTCTGGTGCTCGCCTTCGCTTGCGGTGCCCTGGGGGCGAGCGTTCCGGGTTGCGATCGTGCCACCCTCCGGTGTCAGAAGTCGCGGATGCGGCGCCGGTGAAATGGCCCGCCCAAACCAGTCGCCGCAGCTCAATCCAACCGATTTCGAAGGCTAGCAGGAAGAGCCGCGCGATGTCAACGGCAATGCTGCGCGGGGTATCGCTGTGCAATCCTAGATCGGCGGCCCGATACTGAGATTGGCGTCCTTCGCAGCGCGTTTCAAGGTGCTGCTCGGCCGCCGCATCACCGCGGGCAGGCGCAGGGCGCAAGTGCATGGGGACAGAAGTGTATAATTCGTGCGATTCGATTGATCGTCTTACCTGTCCCGCGCTATAAAGAGGAGCTACATCGTGAAGAGACGAGCCTTTCTGCGCAACATGGGACTCGCCGCGGCCGCAGTGACGCTGCCCGGCGAGGTCTTCTCAGCACCGCAAGAAGCGCGCAAGACGAGAAAGCCCAACGTCATCGTCATCCTGGCCGACGACCAGGGCTATGCCGACACGGGCTTCACGGGCTGCACGGATATCCCGACCCCGAACATTGACTCCATCGCCCGGCACGGCGTGCATTTCACTCAGGGCGTTGTCTCGCATCCCTATTGCAGCCCGACGCGGGCGGGGCTGATGACCGGGCGGTATCAGCAGCGGTTCGGACACGAGTGCAATCCCACCTATCTTCCGACCGACCACAGTGTCGGCATCCCGACGTCGGAATTGCTGGTGTCGGACGTTCTCGCGGGCGTGGGCTATGTCACCGGAGCCGTCGGCAAATGGCATCTCGGCGCGGCGCCGCCGTTTCACCCGAACCGCAGGGGCTTTACGGAGTTCTACGGTTTTCTCGGCGGCGGGCACGACTACATGCGCTCGGAAGCTACCGGCAAGGAGTACCTCGACCCGCTCCTGCGCAACGACAAGCCATTGCCGCATCCGGGCTATCTTACCGACGCGCTGTCGGACGAGGCGGCGGCATTCGTGCGCCGCCATAGTGACGAGCCGTTCCTTCTGTATCTCGCATACAACGCCCCGCACGCGCCGATGCAGGCGACCGAGGAGTATCTCCAACGGTTCGAGCACATTGAGGACGACAAGCGACGGCGGTATGCGGCTATGGTCAGCTGCGTGGACGACGGCGTGGGGCGCGTGCTCCAGGCGGTGCGCGAGTGCGGCTTGGAGAACGACACGCTGATCTTCTTCCTCAGCGATAACGGCGGCCAGACCCTGTGGGGCGCGGACAACACGCCTCTGCGTGGCCGCAAGGGCGCGGTCTATGAGGGAGGCTTTCGCGTGCCTTTCGCCGCGCAGTGGATCGGCACACTGCCCCAGGGCGCGCGATACGAGCACCCGGTGTCATCGCTCGACATCTTCGTGACGGCCGCAGCGGCCGCGGGGGCGGCACTGCCATCGGATCGCGTGTACGATGGACGGGATGTGCTGCCGTATGTTCTCGGCGGCAAGGCAGGCGAGCCGCACGAGCGGCTCTTCTGGCGGGCGGGTAACGGCTGGAACTACGCCGTTCGCGAGAGTCGGTACAAACTGGTCGGCGGCAAGCGGCTAGAGAAGACGGAACTGTACGACCTCAGCAGCGACCCCTGCGAGACGACCGACATAGCCGCCGAGAAGCCGGATGAGGTCGACAGGCTCAGCCGGGCATACGAGGAGTGGAACCGCGAGATGGTTCCGCCGCGATGGCCGGACCCGAAGGCTTGAGGCCGAGCACGCACTGGGCGACCGAAACGCGCCAAGGAGGCAATCATGTGCGAGTTCTGTACGCAGCACGGCGAGGGCAAGAAGTGGTACCTGCAGGCCAAGAACTATGGCGAAGA
>CP070648.1:4253672-4266377 GCA_020354555.1 Armatimonadota bacterium
AGGCTGAGGCCGCGGCGCGGTGGGCTGGATTTCCGGGAACGACAGCGCGGCCTGGGTGCCGCCCGTGGCATCCTGCCGCGAAGGTCGCACATCCGTCGCAGAGCCCACTGGCGGCGCGCCGCCCCACCCCTCAGTGATCCCAATCAGGGCCGTGCCTTCTAGCGCGGTCTGCACCGCGCGGCGTACCGCCTCGTGCACCTCACAGTCGCGGACGAAAGGCACCTCCGCTTTCGCCGGATGCACGTTGACGTCCACCAGCGTCGGCTCTATCTCCACGAGCAGCACTGCCACCGGAAACCGTCCGCGCGGGAGCGCCGCCCGGTACGGCTCTTCCACGGCATGGGTCAGCGTGCGGTTGCGCACCTGCCGGCGATTGACGAAGAACGCCTGGTGGCTGCGCGATGAGCGCGTGAAATCGGGCCGCGACACAAACCCCGAAACCCGTATCGACGGCAGCCGCAGGTCCACCGGCACCAGCCGCTCCGCCGCATCGCGCCCGTAGAGCGCAACCACCGACGACAGCAGGTCATCAGCCGCTGGCCGGTGCACCACCTCGCGTTCCCCGTGGCTCAGCCGGAACGAGACCGGCGGATGCGAGAAGCTGAAGCGCGTCACGAGATCGGTCATGTACGACAGTTCCGACGATTCGCTGCGCAGGAACTTCAGCCGCGCCGGCGTGTTGTAGAACAGCCGCGCGACGGTGACCTCGGTCCCCGGCGGCGCGCCGACCGTGCGCATGTCAACCACCTCGCCTCCGCGCACCGATATCTCCGTCGCTTCGGTCTCATCGCGCGGGCGCGTCACGATGCGCAGGTAGCTCACCGCCGCGATGCTCGGCAGCGCTTCGCCGCGAAAACCCAGGGTGCGGATCGAGAAGAGATCATCGGCCGAGTTGATCTTGCTCGTCGCGTGGCGCTGGAGGGCGAGGACCGCGTCTTCGCGCGTCATGCCGCAGCCGTCGTCGGTGACGCGGATGAGTCGGCGCCCGCCTTGCCCGAGGTCAATGCTGATTCGCGTCGCCCCGGCGTCGAGCGAGTTCTCCACCAGTTCCTTGACCACCGAGGCGGGGCGCTCGATGACCTCCCCGGCGGCGATCTGATTGATGACTTCCTGCTCGAGGATGATGATGGGCAAAGCGGGGGCGCCTCCGGCGATTGACTTCGCCGCGTGCCTACCCAGTCCTGCCCGAAGGATGCTTGCGCCGCACATCCGCTCATGTCGCCGAGTCCACGCTGTCGCACGCGCGCGGAAGTCGAGCGAGGGCCCTGGAAAGCGTTGACCGGCCACTCAGGTTATGGTATATTCGTCTTGTCGTGGCGATGTGGCCGGTGCCGACGTGGCGGAATGGCAGACGCGCTAGGTTCAGGACCTAGTGGGGGTTAACCCCGTGCTGGTTCAAATCCAGTCGTCGGCACCACATCAATCAGTCGGCTCGGAGATGCCAGTAATCTCCGGGCCTTGTTCGTTTGTCCGGCGCGTCGAGGCGCTGCAACAAGACTACCAAGGCAATAAGACACCAAGCCTCGAAGACGGCGGACGACCGAGACGCGGCGCCCTCCGTCAACACTAATCGGCGCACTTGGTGTCTCCGTGTCTTCGTGGTTTGGAATGCGACCTCTCAAGCCGGGTCGTCTCAGGAACACGACCGCGATGACCACACTGCTAGTCACCTGCGCCTCCGGGCGCGAAGGCGACGCCCGCCGGGAACTGCGCGACGCCCTCGGCGAGGTGGACAGCCGCTCGCTCTTCCTCAAGGGCAACCTCATCGCCCACACCCCGCTCGCGGAGGACGATGCCGTGCGACGGCTGCGCGAGGCGGACACGCGCTTCATCGCCCGCGCCGCGCCGGCGCACGCCGAAGTCGCGATTAGCACCCCACCCGATTCCCTGGAACGCCTGGCGGAGGCGGCTCTTCAACTTGACCGCCTGCCGCGCGGCGTCACCTTCATCGTCCGCTGCCGGCGCCGGGGAGATCATGAGTTCCACAGCCAGGACGTCGAGCGCGCCGTCGGCATGGCTCTGGAGGAGCACGCCGGCGGCACCCCCGAGTTCGAGGCCGAGCCGGAATACACGGTCTCCGTGGACGTCTTCCAGGAGCGCGCCTACATCGGCGTCAACCGCACCGACATGCTCGTGCACAAGGAACTCCGCGATGCGCGCAAGTACGCACCCGGCGAGCGCCCGCTCAACCGGGCGCAGCATAAGCTGCGCGAAGCGCTCGCCGCATTCGATATCGAGTTGCGGCCGGGCATGCGCGCGCTCGATCTGGGCGCGGCTCCGGGCGGCTGGTCGCTTGTGCTGGCGGATGCCGGTTGCACGATCGTCGCGGTTGACAAAGGCGAACTCGACCCGCAGGTGGGGCAGCGCGCCGAGGTGCAGCATTTACGCATGTCCGCCCAGGACGCCTTGGCCCAGGACCTCGGCGAGTTCGACATCATCGTCAACGACATGAACCTCGAGCCCGCTGAGTCCGCAGACCTGATGTGCGCTTGTGCCGAGCACTTGCGGCCGGGCGCGACCGCGATCATGACCATCAAGTTCGTCACCCGCGCCCGCCGCCGCCACGAACACGAAGCGACCGAGCGCCTCTCGCGCTGCTACGAAGACATACGCATCCGCCGCCTGCCGCACAACCGCCTGGAGGCGACCGCGGCGATGCGGCGGCGCCGGACGTGCTCGCCTTGCGCCGGCACGGAGACTCCACGGGAATGAGGACCGCTCGAATCATCCTCGGTTACGTCGTGAGCTTCACCGTGTTCGCAGTGGCCATACCCGCGGCGGTGATCGCCATCGGCCGGGCTGTGGATACTCTCCTCAGTTGGCAGCCCATGGCCTTGTGGCCGGTCAACCTCGTCGCCGCTGCGCTTCTCGGCGCGCTGGGAGTGGTGTGGATGATCTGGTCGTGGTGGTTCCTGCTGACCCGCGGTCATGGACACCCGACCGAGGGCTTCGGCATCGAGGTCAGCCCGGTGACGCAGGAGCTTGTCACCGCCGGGCCGTACGCGCGCACTCGCAACCCAATGGGTTTCGGATACATCCTCGTGCTCTTGGCGCTCAGCGCCGTTGTGAGTTCGGCCGGGACGCTCGTCGGTATCGCCATCGTCGCTGCGGTCGGCGTGGTCGCAATCGTGTGCTTCGAGGAACCGCGTTTGGTGCGGCGCTTCGGCGACCCCTACCTGGAATACAGACGCCGCGTCCCGCGCTTCCTGCCCCGGGGGCGGGCGAGAAGGTAGCGCGCCGCGCCTCGCCGAACCATTCTCTCACCGGAGGTTCACATGGCTAAACATCTCACCGTGGTGCCGGAGCGGTGCTCCGGATGCCGGCTCTGCGAGCTGGCGTGCGCGATCCACCACTTCGGCGTCAATAATCCCAAGAAGAGCGCCATCCGCGTCATGGTGGCGTTCCCGCACCCGGTCATCCGCATGCCGATCGTCTGTCGTCAATGCGCGCGGCCTAAATGCCGCGAGAACTGCCCGGAAAACGCCATCGCCCGCAACAACGGTCTTGTCTCGATTGACTCCGAGAAGTGCATCGCCTGCGGCCAGTGCGTCATCACCTGCCCGTTCGGCGCGATATTCGTGCACGACGATGTGCCCCTGCCGTTCAAGTGTGACCTGTGCGGCGGCGACCCCGAGTGCGTCAAGGTATGCCCGAAGCAAGCCATACTCTATCAGCCCGAACACATGGCGGGGCAGGCTCATCGCATGTCGAGCATGCTTCGCTACGCGCATATGAAAGAGGTCACCTATGTCGAAGAAGGCGAGCAAAAGAAGCTCCGCTACGCGGAAATCGGCAAGCCGGAAGCTTAAGGGCGGTTACCACTTCAAGCTGCTTGCCGTTGACCTGACCACCGGCCGCGTCAAGCAACAGCCCATCGGCGAGGATTTCGCCCTGAAGTACATCGGCGGACGCGGCTTCGGCGCCAAGCTGCTCTACGACCATCTGGACCAGATCAAGGAGCCGCTCGACCCCTCCAACGTCATCATCATCGCCCCCGGCCCGCTGACCGGCGCGTTCCTGCCCGCCTCCACCAAGACCTCCTTCGTCAGCCTCTCCCCGCTCACCGGCATCTACGGCGATTCGAGCATGGGCGGCAACTGGGGCGTCGAGCTGCGTCAGGCCGGGTACGACGGCGTCGTCATTACCGGGCGCGCGAAGGAGCTGTCGTATCTCTGGATTGACGACGACGACGTGCGCGTCGTGCCCGCGCCCCGCCTCGCGGGCAAGGGCAGCCTCGAGGCCGCCGGCATGATCAAGGGCGACCTCGGTGACGACGACGTCAAGATCGCCACTATCGGGCCCGCCGGGGAGAACCTGGTGCGCTTCGCCTCCGTGAACTGCGACTGGAGCCGCAACTCCGGACGCGCGGGCATGGGCGCGGTAATGGGCTCGAAGAATTTGAAAGCCATCGTCGTCCGCGGCTCGAAGGACATCCCGGTCGCCGACATCGAGCGCCTGCGCCGGGCAACCGAGGCGAGCCTCGTCGAGCTCGCCAGCCACCACCTCTTCAAGTTCTGGCAAGAGCAGGGCCTGATGTCGGTCATTGACTACGTCAACAGCGCGGGCGTGCTGCCGACGCGCAACTTCAGCGACGGCGTCTTCGCCGGCGCCGAGCGCATCAACGGCTTCGTCATGGAGCAGCAGTATAAGATCGGCGACGCCGCGTGCTTCGCATGCCCCATGTCGTGCAGCAACATCTGCCTGGTCAAGGACGGCCGCTACCGCGGCACCGTCACCGAGGGGCCGGAGTACGAGACCGCGTGCATGTACGGCAGCAACCTCGGCGTGGATGACTTCTCGGCCATCCTGCGCGCCAACCAGCTCTGCGATGAACTGGGCATTGACACCATCTCCTCCGGCAGCCTCATCGGCGCGATGATCGAGGCGTGCGAATCCGAGCTGCTGACTGCTGAGGATGTTGACGGTCTCCGGCTGGCCTGGGGCAACCACGAGGCGATCCTCGCGCTCGCGGCAAAGATCGCGCATCGCGAGGGAATCGGCGACACCCTGGCGAACGGCTCGCGCGCCGTTATCGAGCGCTGGCCGCAGCTCGAGCCGCTGGTGCTTCAGGTCAAGGGCATGGAGCAGTCAGCCTACGACGGCCGCGCGACGCTGTCTATGGCGCTCGCGTACGGTACCTGCGATATCGGCGCCAGCCACAACCGCGCGTGGACCGTCGCCAAAGAGTTGGAACTCGGCGCGACCTGGGGACTGGAAGAGAAGGCGGACATCGTCATCTACCATCAGACGGTGCGTCCGCTGTTCGACATGCTCGGCGTCTGCCGCCTGCCGTGGATCGAACTCGGGTTCGATGAGAGCCATTACCCCGAGTACTACGCGGCGATCACCGGCGCCGAAACGACCCTTGAGGAACTGCTCGCAAAATCCCGGGCGATCTATGACCTGACGCGCATCATCAGCTGCGGCAAGGGCATTTCGCGCAAGGACGACTACGCGCCGCGGCGCCTGTTCGAGTTGCCGATCCAGAGCGGGCCGTGGGCCGGCCGCAAGATTGACCGCGCGGAGTACGATGCGCTGCTTGACCTCTACTACGACAAGCGCGGGTGGGACCGCGACGGGATACCCCCTGCCGAGGTCGCAGCGCAGTTCAAGGACGCGGTCGCCTAGCAATGTGGCCGAACAGTCCGCTGTTCGGTTGCGCGGCGCTCAGAAGCGCTCGTCTGCCACGGCACATCGCACCGGCACTCCCGCGCCATCGTAGGTCACCGCGAGCCGTCGCGGCCGTATGCTGGTGACCCCGGAGTCGACGTTGCGCAACTCGTGCAGCATCCGCTCCAGCAACAGGTCGATTCCTTTGCCCGGCGCGGCGATGTAGTCCGGCCACCGGCTGGCAAACACTTCCTCTACCTGCGGGTGCACCGCCCAGAATCCTGTATCATGGCCGTAGCGGAGCGACAAAGTCGCCGCTAGATACTGAGCCGCGCACGCCTCGACCGCTTCAATCACCTGATCCGGCAGGCCCTGGCACGCGCTCGCGCACGGCTCGACCTCCCACCACGGTGGGTTTTGCAGATACAACCGCGCGCACTCATGCGCGAACAGATACATGAACCGCTCGAACCGCGTCAACAACGCACTGGTGATGCAGATCCTCTCGCCGCCGCCGGAATACGATATCAGCGCGTCCGAATCAAGCAGGTAGACCTGGATGTCGGCGTGCGACGGCTCGCGACCGGTGAGTTGAGTGAGCTTCCGCGGGAACTCGGCCCCCCGCAGCGGGTCCTCCACGTCCTCCGCGAGCTTGTTCAACGCTAGCTTCCGCGATGCCCAGTAGCTCTCATAATGTGCGGCATGGAGGTGTTCGCATAGGCGCCACATCACTTCGAGTTCGTCGGTCCCGAGCCGAAGCAACGCGCGCCCAGCCTGCATCGTGACCGTGCCGTCCGTCACGCCGCGGCGCTGCTCTGTCAATGCGCGCTGCAAACCCCTCATGCTTGGATCGTCCGCCATGAGCACCCTCAGGCGTGGGATGACGCCCCCCGCCGCTCCTTGACGGAGATCGGAACGCGCCAGTGCCTGCTTCAGTTCCGGTGTCAGCTCGGCGGGAAGACGTTCGCGATGCCGATCCGCGCGCGGGGCCTCCGGCCCGATGCGGCACGTGATCTGCGCGTGATTGAGCAAGTTGTCGTTCAGCCGGACGTCAACGGACGTCTCGACCAGTAAGCTCCCCAACACCGCTCGCAACTCCACCGCGGCACGCCGCGTTAATGCTGCAGGGATATCACTACGATTCGGTTGCCCACCGTCCCGCGATGGGTCGCCGTCCGCTTCCATGCGGTTGCGTCTCGCGCGCCAGCCGCGCGTAAACGCCTGGATGGTGCACACCGTCGTGGCGTACTCAGCCAAAGCCAACGTGACAACCGAGGTCGGTCCGCTTTCTGCGCTGCATCCATGGCGCAGCAGTGCTCGCGCCGCCTTGACCCCGCCCCACCGCGTCAACGCGCAGGGCTGCCGAGTCGGAGCCGCGCGTGGACTCCGAGGCGGCGCTGAGCGCCACACCTCTATTACCCCAGGGCCTTTACACTGCTAATTCCATACTTGGACCTACAATCCAGTATGTACGCGCGCCAACTCGGGCCTACATCGCCAGTCGCGGCCCTCGCCGGGGCCCTCGATGGGCGATTTTCGTGCCAAACCCGCCCTGAAGCCGGTTCTTCCACGAGCAAATGTTACGAAATGCCTTCAAAGTCATGTGAGAAAGGCCCCGGTCGGGGTATAATGAAGACGGTAGTTAACCAAATTAGAGATGAGCATAGCGCACGATACCCTTCGCGGACGCATAGGTGAGCTGGTGGAGGAGCTGGTCGAGCAGTTGGTCGGTGCCGGCCTCTCGGAGCAGGGGCGTTCATCGGCCCAGAGGTTCCTGGAGGCTCAGCTCGGCGACGAGCGACTTCGGCCATTGATCGAGGCAAAGCTGGACGAGCCCCCGCAGGAGACGCTCGATCGCCTCGTTCTGAGCTTCGACCCGAATCTGCCGGGGGTGACCCTGACCTGCAAGAACTGATACTGGCCGCGCCGCCTCGCCGTTGAACAGCCATAATCGTGACCAAGTCCGCCGGGCGGCGCAGTCCCCGGTAGCGCATGACGAGAGTACAGGTGTGGCGGTGGGGCGCACCGCAGCCCGAGCTGCCGATGGAGACGTAAGAGTTGTCGTACCAGCCGATCGAGATGGAAGAGTTGTTGTACCACAAGTCCCACCGCCTGCTGTGATGTGACGATTTGGGGAGCGTGTGGGGCCTTGACGCCCAAGGCCCTTCCCCCCAGCACGCTCCCCAACTTTCCTTCCATTGAGCCCCCGCTGAGATCCACGTTCGGCCGCTGTCGGCGCCATCCCGGCGGTCCGTGCGACAGGGATACAACACGCGGAAGGCGAACCTCAACTAAACCACCACAAGGAGGGCGGAGATGGCGAAGATTCTCGTCGTTTACTACTCGCTTTCCGGCAACACCAAGGCGATGGCCGATGCCATCGCCGACGGGGCGCGCGAGGTCTCCGGCGCCGAGGTCACGGTCAAGACCGGGCTCGAAGCCGGCGTCGATGATCTCTTGGGATGCGACGCCGTGGCCGTCGGCTCCCCGGATTACTTCAGCTACATGGCGGGCGGCCTCAAGGACTTCTTTGATCGGACGTATTATCCGACCCAAGGCAAAGTGACCGGCAAGCCGTGCGCCTGCTTCGGCAGCGCCGGCGGCCCGCCGACGGTTGTCCTGGAGCTTCTCGACAAGATATGTGGCGCCTTCAAGATGAACGTCGTCGGCTCAGTCGGGTGCAGCGGCACGCCCGCTGACGACATCGTAACGGAATGCCGCGCTTTGGGTCGCAAGCTCGCCGGGGCAGCGGGCTGAGGCAGTGGTTCTCCGCGCACACCGCCGGTGCACCGCGGCACATCCGGGGAAAGACGAGCGCGTTTGCCGGGTCTCGGAGTTGGCCGGGCGGGCTAAGCCGTACCGCCCATGAGACAAACGACATGGCTCCTCTGGTAGAAGGCATCCTGGCTCTGCTGATGTGGCTGCGTCGAGCGGGCGCCATCGTCATCTTGGCCTGGGTGGTGCTCATCCTGTGGCTCGCGGCACGCCGTGCCGGGCGCAAGGGCCTGGAGCTGGCGGTGCTCCTGTTCACCGCCGCCCTCGCAATGTTCACCGTCGCCGTGTTCGCGCGCCGCCCCCCGATGAGTGAGATGGCGGCCGTGGTTCTCGTCTTGCTTGCCGCGCTTCTCGTGGTGGTCACGGCCGCGGTCGTGCTGTGGCTGGGCGTGCGCCGGCGCAAACCGCCGCGCGTCATCAAGCACACCCACCCGCCCTGGGAAAACGGGGGCTGGTGATTACCGCTCCGCCACCCTCACGGCTGCCCGTACGATTTACATCCGCTCCGCCCCACGGTATAATCCGCCTGCGACGGTGAGTGCCATTAGCCGGCCGCTACCCGTCCCAGGACATCCCTGTGCGTGTTGATCGCAGTCGCGACAAGGCATTGACGATCGAGACCAATGGCGAGGAGGAGACCCGCGCTCTCGCGGCACGTCTTGCCGCGCAGTTCACCGGAGGCGAAGTCGTCGGCCTGCGCGGCGACCTCGGGGTCGGCAAGACCGTGTTCGTCCAAGGCCTGGCCCGCGGCCTTGACGCCCAGGAGCCGGCGACCAGCCCCAGCTTCGTTATCGCCCACCAGTATCCCGGCCGCCTGCCGCTGCATCACGTTGACCTGTACCGCCTCGAGCCGGGCCACGTGGACGACCTCGGGCTCGAGGAACTGATGACCTCCGACGCCGTTGTTGCCATCGAATGGTGCGAACGGCTCCCCGAACGGTTGCGGGGACGTGTCTCGCTCGACATCGCCATCGAGTTCGGCTCGCGCGAGCGCGACCGGACACTGCGCATCCGCGCCGTCGAGGAAACAACCGCCGAGCGGCTCCGCAGCATACGCACCGGCACGGCCTGCTGCGATCCCTCCGCTCCACCGCAGCACAAGCAATGACCCTGCTTGCCATCGAGACCGCCACCGATATCGCCGGCGCTGCGCTCCTCGACCACGGATCGCTGCGCGCGAGCCTCGCCTTTCGCCCGCAACGCGATGTCTGCCAGCGCTTGCTGCCGCGCATCCAGGAGATGATGGGGGAGGCCGGCGTGAGCATTGAGAAGGTAGCCGCGATTGCCGTCGGGCGCGGCCCAGGGTCGTTCACCGGCATCCGCATCGGCGTCTCCATCGCCAAGGGCATGGCGCTCGCGCTCGGGGTGCCGTTGTTCGGGGTTTCGACGCTCGCGGCATGCGCCTACCCGGCTCTCGGCTCGGGGGGAATCGCGTGCGCCCTAATTCCCGCGCACGGCGACGAACTCTACGCCGGCCTGTTCCGCGCAGGCGAGACCCTAGAACCGATTGAAGAGGACGTCCTCACCGCGTCGGATCTGATCGCGCGACTCGCGCACTTGGGCGAGCGGGTCACCTTTGCCCCCGTCGCCGCACAGGCGCGCGCCGTGCTGCCGCTGAAAGAACTCAACGTCGAGCATAGCTTTCTGCCCGCCGAGATCACCTGGCACCTGGCGACCTGGGTCGGACGCCTCGCCGCCGCGCGGCTCGAGGCGGGCGAGGCTGGCGATGGCATCGGCCTCGCGCCGGTCTACCTGCGCCCTTCGCAGGCGGAGTTGCAGGCGGACGGCACGCCGTAGGGTGAAGCTGTGATAGCCGACACTCACGAGCGCTTTCCCAAGCAAGACGAGGAACTCAACATCCTCCCGATGACGCTCGCGGACCTCGACCGCGTCGTCGCCATCGAAAGGCGATCCTTCCCGACCGCGTGGCGGCGCGAGGCCTACGAGCGCGAGCTTCTCAATGCCAACGCGCGCTACCTCGTAGCGAAGGTCGGCGAGCAAGTCGTCGGTTACGCCGGCATGTGGGTCATCCCACCGGAAGCCCACATCACGACTGTCGCCGTCGAGCCCGAGCACCGGCGCCGCGGCATCGGCGAGAGACTTCTCGTCGCGCTGCTCGAATCAGCTCAGGACATGGGCGCCTCCCGCGTCACCCTCGAGGTGCGCGAATCAAACGCCGTCGCGCGCGCCCTGTATGAGAAATACGGCTTCGAGGCCGTCGCGTACATGCGCGCCTACTACCCCGACACCCGTGAGGACGCGGTCGTCATGTGGCTCAACCCGCTGCCGCCCGCCTGGCGTCCGCCGACCGACGACGCGGCATCCGGAGGCGAACCATGAGCCTGAATGAGTATCACCGCAAGCGGGACTTCCGCAAGACCGGCGAGCCCAAGGGCAAGACGCAAGAGAGCAGGAGCAAACCGCGTTTCGTCGTCCAGAAGCACGACGCCAGCCGCCTGCACTATGACTTCCGCCTCGAAATGGAGGGCGTGCTCAAGAGCTGGGCGGTGCCCAAGGGGCCGAGCCTGGCCCCGAAGGACAAGCGCCTCGCCGTGATGGTCGAGGATCACCCCATCGAGTACGCCGATTTCGAAGGCGCGATTCCGCAGGACGAATACGGCGCGGGCACGGTCATGATCTGGGACGAGGGAACCTACGATGTGGCAGGCGACATCCCGGCACCCGAGGCGCTCCGGAAAGGCGAGTTGAAGGTTCATCTCAACGGTAGCAAGCTCAAGGGTGGCTACGTCCTCGTGCGCACCAAGTGGCGCGGCGAAGACAAGAATTGGCTCCTCATCAAGGAGAAAGACGACCAGGCCAAGCCCGGCGGCGATGTCCTGAGGGATGAGCCGGACTCCGCCCGCACCGGCCGCAGCATGGATCAGATCGCGGCGGATGCCAAGTAACCGCCGGTCCTGCGCCGCGCTCGCCGCGCGCCCCAGCCGCGTGGAAAGACCGCGTCCTCATCCCGCTGAGAGGACGGTCACCGCGCGCAGCGAAGTGCACATCCGGAGGCAGCAATGGCGGACAGGCAATCCGTGCCGGACGAGCCGGCGGGAATCACCCGCGACCACCTCGCCAACGAGCGCACCCTGCTCGCGTGGACCCGCACCGCGCTCGCGGCGGCGGCACTCGGGTTTGTCATCGCGAAGCTGCGACTCGACTCCGCGACCATCGTCGCCGTGACCGCGAGCGATCACGCCGTCTCGCCGTGGGCCGGCGCGGCATTCGTCCTCGCCGCCTTGGCCATGCAGATCATCGGCATCTGGCGCTACATAGACTTGCGCGTTCGACTGCGCGGCCATCCGTTCCGTCCCCTGGGATGGGCAATGATCGCGCTCAGCATCGGCATCGCCGCCGCCATACTCCTGCTCTTCGTCTATCTCGTCATAACCTGGCCGCGCGCCTAGCCCCGCGCGCGCTGCGAAGCAACGCCGCAACGGCGTAATCCGGATCTGGCTCTGAACGATGACGACCTGGTTCACAATCCGTACGGTCTTCCTGATCCTGCTGGTCTGCGCACCAATCATCACCGCTCAGGCCGAAGGAGCCCCGACCCCCGTGTCTAACCGCGCGCCGCAAGCCCTCGAGGTCGGATACTTGCCTCCCGACGGCAGCACGCCCGCGGCCAACCCGCCCGCCATGGCGTGGCTGTACGAGCCCGAAGCCGCCGCGTATTTCCTCGAGTTATCACAGGATCCCGACTTCCCGCCCGACGCAACACTGCGAATTGCGCGCACGCCGTACTGCCTCTACACTCACACCGAGCCGCTGGCGGTTGGCCGGTGGCACTGGCGGTATGGCTTGTGGACCGAGCAAGGCGAGCGCTCCGACTGGAGCGCGCCCCGGTCTTTCCTCATCAGCCCCGAGGCGGTCGTCTTCCCCCGGCCGACTGTGGACTCCGTGCGCGACATGCTTCCGGACCACCATCCGCGGCTCTTCCTGCGCCCGGAACAGGTGGCGCAGTTGCGGCTGGCGGCGCAGGGCGAATTGGCCGCAAGATGGCAGGCTCTCCGGTCGCGTGCCGACCGTTACCTGGAGCCCGAGCTTATCCCCGAGCCCCCGCCGTGGACCGACGGCTTGTGGAACGCTGCCGAATGGCGACGCAACTACGGCGCGGTGGTCAAGGCCTGTAACGGAATCGAGACGATGGCCTTCGCCTACCTCATCAGCGGCGAGGAGAAGTACGCGCGGCGCGTTCGCGAGTGGTTGCTGCATATCGCGTCGTGGGATCCGGCGGGCAGCACGAGCATCAAGGTCAACGACGAGGCGGGGATGCCGATTCTGCATATCACCTCCCGCGCGTACGACTGGGTCCAT